>JANNSR010000196.1:0-24908 GCA_031402935.1 Hyphomicrobium sp.
GGCGGCGATACGGGCAGCGATTGCATTGGCACGTCGTTCCGGCAGGGTGCGAAGTCCGTGACCCAGCTCGAGATCATGCCGCAGCCGCCTGAGAAAGAGAACAAGGCGCTGTCGTGGCCAAACTGGCCGCTCAAAATGCGCGTATCGTCGAGCCAAGCCGAAGGCGCCAAGACCGAATACTCAATTTCGACGACGGGTTTCTCGGGCGAGAACGGCAAGGTCAAGAAGCTGCACTACACGCGCGTCAATTCCAACATGGCGCCGATCAAGGGCACGGAAGGCGCCCTTGATGCCGACCTCGTGTTGTTCGCGATGGGCTTTTCTGGCCCGATCGAGAGCGACGTCGTCAAAGAACTGCAATTGCCGGTGGTCGCGCGCGGCCGCTTCAAAGGGCTCGACGCGACAGACACGGATTACAAACTTGCAGCCTCGCCGAAGCTGTTCTGTGCCGGCGACATTCGCCGTGGCCAGAGCCTTGTTGTCTGGGCCATCCGCGAGGGCCGTCAAGCTGCGCACGCCATCGACAAGTTCCTGATGGGCGCGACGACGCTGCCGCGGTGAAATCCGGTCTCGCTCCAATTGCGAACCCAAACGCGCGGATCCTGATCCTCGGCACGCTGCCCGGAGACGAGTCGATCCGCCAGCAGCAATACTACGCCCACCCGCAGAACCAGTTCTGGCGTATCTTGTCGGCAGTCTATTGCGAACCGCTCCAGGCAGGCTACGAGGATCGGGTCGCATTGGTCGCGCGCCACGACCTAGCAGTGTGGGATGTCCTGCGCAGCGCCGAACGCGTGGGCAGCCTCGATAGTAAAATACAGAATGCAATACCGAATGATTTCGACGTATTTTTTGCAACTCACAAGCATCTCAAAGAGATCGCCTTCAACGGGCAAAAGGCGCAAGCGCTGTACAAACGCTACATTGCCAACTCGGAACGGGGCACGTCGCGCGCACTTCGCACTGCCGTCATGCCCTCGACCAGCCCCGCTTACACGATATCAATTGAAGAAAAAGTTGCACAGTGGCGCGCCTTTCTGGGGGGCTGATCGCGCAGTTCAACCCTTCGGCTGCGAACCGGCTTTGATCGCATCGCTTGCCGCGTCACCTTTCGCGGGCAGCGCTGTGTCGTCCGCGCGACCCGGCTTCGGCGTCAGCCGCTCGCCTTTGACCAGCAGCCGGAAATACGGCGCCTGCGTCGGCGCCAGCTTGCCGCGCGCCTTGTTGCCGGCTGGCGTGATCGACGACATCAAAGTCAATCCGCCCGCGATCTGATCGACGAGCATATCGCCCGCTTGAGCCGACCCCTCCCGCCGAACCATCAGCGCCACGACGGACGCAGGAATGGCTGGACGTACGATCTCGATACTGGCTGTTTCCTCGCGTCCGTTTGCGCCGATGACTTTGTAACTGACTTTACCGTTGTCGGCCTTCTGGTCGCCGGACGCATCTGTTGTCGCCGATGGCAGCGTGCCGTCGACCTTCGCTCCCTTGACCACAGGCGTGGAAGACTGCGCCTCTGCGGCCGCCTCCGCTGCGGGGGACGACGGCGCCGGTGTCTTCACGGCATTATCGGGATTGATTTTGACTTGTTCCGCTTCCGCCCCAAGCAGCGGTACGGTGCGATTGTTCTTGGCCTGGTTCAAATCGCGGCGCAGTTCTTTTTCCACGAAGTGCGCGAGTTTACGATTCCCTACGTCTGTAAAATGAACGCCATCAGGCTGGCGCAGCACGCGGATCTTACCCTCGAGATCAGGACCATAGGCTGAATATCCGCCGGCTTCGTCGGCAAAACCTGCGTAAGTATCGATATACTTGTAGCCGTTGAGGTAGGCGCGCTCGCGGATCACCTCGTTCATGGCTTGCGCCTGCTCGTTGGCGTCACCGCGCGAAAGGTTTGGCAGCCCGGCCCAATAAACGCTTGGGTTCTTGCGCTTCATCGCCTTCATAACGCGGTCAATGCGCCGCGTGTATTCGGCAATCCATTCCGCGCTCGCAATCGGCACCTTGCGGCCAGCAGAATTTTTCAGCGGAATGCGATCGTCTTCGCCGACCATGACAATGGCGATGTTGAGCGGGCCTTGCGAGAGCGCGGATTCAAGCTCCTGCGCATTGATCTCGAAGTCGGCCTTCATGACGCCGGAGAATTCGCGAACGTTACGCTGGATGTTAAGCCGGGCATCGGACCCCATGGCGTCCACGAGGCCCGACAGAATACCGTCTGCAAAAGTATCGCCGACGATCGTCACCTGATACACTTCGCCGTCCGGGAATGGGGTCAGAAAGCTTGCGCCCGTTTCGTCCTCTGCCGCCATCAGCGGAAGTGCCGCGGCAAGGACGAGCGCTATAAGCGCCGATGCCGCAGAGGCAATGCCCCGATATTTGATCTGCACTGCCATGCGTCTTCGACCCCGGACGGTCCGCCTCAAATCACAAGCACTGAACTCTACTCCGCGCCGCGCCGCGATCCAATGACGAAGCTTACAAGGATGGCTAACGCTGTGCGCTGGCGTTGGAATTGGAATTGGCGTGCGCCAGCACCGCGTCCGACGGCCAGCAATCGACTTTCAGCCCATTGGCCTTCTGATAGAGGCCAATCTGCTTGCGCGTGTTCGACCCGATCTTGCCGTCGGTCTTGTCCATCGGATAGCCAAGCGCCCTTAGCCGCGCCTGAAGATCATGCACGGTGCGGGCTTTCGGCTGCTGGAAGGCCTGCCACGGCTGCATGAAATCGCCGTCGCCGCGAATTCTATCGGCCAGATGCCCGACGAACAGCGCGTAGAGATCCGACGTGTTGTAGAGGCGGATAATCTTGAAGTTTTCAGGCGCCAGAAATGCTGGGCCATAGGCACCGGCCGGCATCATCAGGTAGGCCACTTGCTGCGTTTCAGCGGCACTGAAGTTTTTCGCGGCCGCGCGGGTGTAACCGAGTTTGATCCACTCGGCGATTGGGCGCGCATCGGGCGGGCCTTCCAGCGAGCAATCCGTTTTGGCGGCTGAGCGCACCTCATAGCCCCACATCTCGCCGCGCACCCAGCCCTTGCCGGCAAGTTGGTGGGCCGCAGACGCGAGCGCATCGGGGATCGAACGCCACATATCCGATTTGCCGTCGCCATCGCCATCGGCTGCGAACTTGAAGAACTCCGTTGGCATGAACTGCGTCAGACCGACGGCACCCGCCCACGAAGATTTCATATCGGAGCGAGGCACGCCGGCCTGCAGCATTTTTAGCGCGGCGACAAATTCAACGCGGAATTTATCCTTGCGCCGCCCGGCATAGGCCTGCGTTGCCAGCACGCGGATCGCGTCATGCGGAAGCTTGTAAGACCCATAAGACGTCTCGCGTCCCCAGATCGCGACTAGAACATAGGGATCGACGCCAGTTTCTTTTTCGATGCGCAGCAGAGCGGCGCGGTGCTGCGCAAAAAACGTCCGGCCCTGGATCGCGAGCTTTTCCAAGTACGGCTTCGACAAGTAATCAGCGGCGGTTTTGCTGAATTCAGCCTGTCCCTGGTTGTCGACCTTGGGCCGGCCGTCGATTTCGAGATCGGGCAGCGACATATCCGGCTGCAATCCGGCAACGGCAGCGTTGAATGTCGCGCGGCTGACGCCTTCAGCTTTCGCCTCCGGCCACACACCTTCCAGGAACGCCTCAAACGCTTCCGCGGCGCGCGTCTCGGCCACCTGCGCGATCGTGGCAAGTGTACCCAGAGCGAGCGCGGCAACGGCACGGCTGAGGCGCGATCCGAAGTGTAGGGCTGGCAAAAAATCATCCTCCGGCGTAGGTGCCTGCGGCGTACCCGAAGGCGCACCGCGACACAATGCAAAATGCCGGAATTCAGGGCTTTTTTGCGGCTTTCAAAGCTGCGCCGGCGCAGCCTTGAGCTGATCTACGCGCTTTTCCCAACTGAGCGCCTGCGCCACGATCACATCGAGGTCGTCATGCTCAGGCGTCCAGCCCAGTTGATCGCGTATTTTCGCCGAGGCCGCAACAATGGCCGCCGGATCGCCAGGACGGCGCGGCGACATCTGAACCGTGAAATCAACGCCCGACGCCCGCTTCACGGCGGCGATGACTTGATGCACCGAAAAGCCTTTCGAATAACCGCAATTGAAGATGTCAGATTTACCGCCCGCGCGCAGATGCGCTAAGGCCGACATATGCGCCCGCGCCAGATCCTTGACGTGGATATAGTCGCGCACACAGGTGCCGTCGGCGGTTGGGTAATCGGTCCCAAAGACCTCCATGTGGCTGCGCTTGCCTAGCGCCGTCTCGCACGCAACCTTGATCAAATGCGTGGCGCGCGGCGTCGATTGGCCGGAGCGGCCTTTCGGATCGGCGCCTGCGACGTTGAAATAGCGCAGTGCCACAAAGCGGAAATCGTGGGCGTTCGCCGTGTCGGCCAGCATGATCTCGGTCATCAGCTTCGACGAGCCGTAAGGCGACATCGGCGCCGGCACGGCATTTTCCGAAACCGGGTTTTCCGTCGGGTTGCCGTAGACCGCCGCCGTCGATGAAAAGATGAACTGTTTGACGCCGGTCTCGATGGCCGCCGCGATCAGCCCGCGCGATTTCGCGGTGTTGTTCGAATAATAGCCGAGCGGATCGGCAACCGAGTCCAGCACCACGATCGATCCGGCGAAATGGATGATTGCTGTAACGCCATGCTGGGCAATCACCGCCTTGACGAGACCGGTATCGGCGATATCGCCAACAACCAGTGTCGCGCCCGGCGCCACGGCCCAGCGGAACCCGGTCGAAAGGTTGTCGATCACGACAACCGTCTCGCCAGCGTCCAACAGTTCGAGAACCATGTGGCTGCCGATATACCCGGCGCCGCCGGTGACCAGAACGCTCATAGTTGCAACCACTCTCCGAGTTCTATAGGCACGTCTCGACACAATAGGCCACGGGCCGGGCTGCTGCCACCCGGCCCGCGCTTCCAGCACAACCGGCGGTTAACGCCCCTTAAACCCGGGCGCAAGCGAGACCTGTTCCATACTCCGTTAGCAGATGAAGATTGAAAGCCGCTTTAGACGAGGCCAGAAAAACCGCATGTCCGCCCCCGCCAAACCGATCCGCAAAGCCGTTTTTCCTGTTGCCGGCCTCGGCACGCGCTTTTTGCCGGCCACCAAGGCCATGCCGAAGGAAATGCTGACTGTCGTCGACCGCCCGGTCATCCAGCACGTCGTCGATGAAGCCCGCGCTGCCGGCATCGAGCATTTCATCTTTGTCACCGGCCGCAATAAAAGCGTCATAGCAGATCATTTCGACTCATCCTTCGAGCTTGAGCGCACGCTTGCCGAACGCAACCGGACACGTGAACTGGATGCCCTGACTCGCGATCTTCCCGGCCCCGGCCAGACGAGTTTCACGCGCCAGCAAGCGCCGCTCGGGCTTGGCCATGCGGTCTGGTGCGCGCGCGACATCGTCGGCGACGAGCCGTTCGCTCTTCTGCTCCCTGACATGCTGCACCACGCCAAGCAGCCCTGCCTGGCGACCATGATGAACGCCTATGCGAAGACCGGCGGCAATCTCATCGCCGTCGCGCCGGTGCCGGAAGACCAAACGCATCACTACGGCATCGTCGGCGTCACCGACCCCAAGGCCGCCGTCTCGCCAATTACCAATATGGTCGAAAAACCCAAGGCGGGCACTGCGCCATCGAACCTGCACATCACCGGGCGCTACATTCTTCAACCGCAGATTTTCGGGCTGCTTGAAAAACAGGAGCGCGGCGCGGGTGGCGAAATCCAACTGACCGACGCCATGATCCGCCTGATGGGTTCGCCTGGCCAGCCCTTTAACGCCGTGCGATTCGACGGCCAGATCTACGACTGCGGCTCCAAGATTGGCTTCTTGACCGCCAACATCGCCTACGCCCTCGAGCGCGACGATCTCGCCGCCGATCTTCGCCAGGCACTCAAATCGATCATTTAATTGTGACGTTAGCGCCTCAGCCGCACGCCGACTCTGAGCTCGTCGGATTCGTAGTCGGTCAGACCATCGGTAGACTCGAAGCTGGTGTGGCCATAGCGCCCGAACAGCACGGTTTCGCGATTGGCGAAATATTCGAGACCGAGCGTGGTGCGAACCTCGTTTTCGTCGATGATCCCGTCCTGCGAATCCTGCGTCGAATACGTGAGACCAGCAGACGCCACTAGATAACGGCGCAGCGCGTGGCGCACTTCCACACCCGCACTGCGCGTAAACGCCCCGCCGACATTCGTCGTCGTCGTCTCGGATACGTCAGATGAAGCGTTGAACAGCACCGATGTCAGCTCAGATACCCGCCAGGTCGCGTTGGCGTCGAGGATCAGCCCGTCGATCTCGGCTAAGCGCTTGTCGTCCGGCGTCTGCACGCCATAGCCAAGACTGACTTCGCCGCGCAGGATCTGCCCCGTATTGCCGAACGAAACACCGGCGCGGTAGCGCTGACCGTCAGAACTGCGATCGATCAAATCGCTGCGTGCCACCGTGTCGTAGTCGCGCTGGTTGACCTCTGCTTCGGCGAACACCGACAACGTCGGCTTAAATTCCCAACTGGCCCGCGCCGTCTCTTCGTAGGCCGTAAAGTCGCGATCGGAGTTGCTCGTTGAGACGCCCAGGTTCTCCGTATCGCCGAACGCCGTATCGGACACGCTACCGCGAAACTGCAACGACAAGCGATTGAAGCGGTGATTGAGCGCCGCTTCCGCCCGCTCCGTGATTTGCGTGGTGCGGCTGCCGGCCGAACTCGCGTCTAGCGCCGAACGGCTTTCAAGCGTCTGTTCGCGGCTGATCAGGCCCTGAAGGTTGGTACGGCGCGTAATGTCAAGACGGCCGCGGCTCTCGAGCAGATACGCCTTGTCGTTCTCCGACGAAAATTCGTTGAAGTAGCTAAGCCCGCCGGTTGCGCGGAATTCGAGCGCGTGCGCCGACCAGTTCGAGACGAGACGTGCTGATGGCCGGACATCGGCCGCGACATCGCCATCAGCCGTCGGCGCGCGAAAAACGTTTGAATAGTACGAGCCGCCGAGTTCGAGTTCTGGAAACAGCACGAAGCTGCCGATCTTGATGCCGATCGGGTCGAACGGCTCCTGGCGGAACAGCCGCGTCGTCAAACGGTTGTCTTGAATTGGGTCGAGATCTTCGATCTGGAACAGCAATGGGTCGAAGCCCGCTGGCGGGTTGTCGAACACGGCAAGCTCTTCGGCAGAGCGCGTATCGACCGTGGTTGGGTCGGTACCGTCTTCCGGCGGCAGCGGCTCGCCGACATCGACGATGCCATCGCGCTGAAGCGTAAGATCGGCCGGAAAATTCGGGTCGCCGTCTTGCACCACGGCGCGCTGTCCGGCGCGCGGCACTGGGTCGAGGCCGTCCAGCTCTTCCGGCACTTCGGAGGGGTCATCGACTGGCACGGGCGGCGGTATGCCTGGTGCCGCGAAACCGTCTTCAATGGCTTGAGCATCGGGACGGCCGCGGCTCGGTCCCGAGGCTCCACCCGCAAAGGTTTCGCCCGTATTGCGCTGCGGTTCCTGCGCGCGCGCCGCCGACGACAGCCCGCCAATTAGCGCTGCCGCAGCCAAACCGCTCAGAAACCAGGCTAGACGCCGGTAGCCCATATCGGAGGCGTCCCCATGAAAACGCGATCACGCGAACGCACACAACGGCGAAGTCAGCCCCACAGACACTAGAAAGCCTTGGTTAATGTGCGCTTAAGCGGGGAGGATTTGCGCGCCAAGGTGGCGGCGGCGGAGCCGATTTGCTAGAAATAAAGCGCTCCCGCGACAGCGGATGAGTCGTGTCCACTGCGCCTTGAGCCCCGAGCGCCCCATAGAGAGACACCCGGCCCCGATGCAGAAGGCGATTTCCCGGTTGGCGGTCCCGACCCTTAGCCCCACCACCAAACGGCCGCCCGGCAAGCGCGCGACAACCGCCGCAGTTGCCTCCGCTGTCCGCACGCTCAAACTTGAGGGCGAAGGCCTGGAACTTTTGACTGCCGAGTTGCAGGGGAAGATGGCTGCGCCCTTCGCGGATGCCGTTCAGCGCCTCGCCGCCGTCAGCGGCCGCGTCATTGTCACCGGCATCGGCAAAAGCGGCCACGTCGGCCAAAAAATCGCCGCCACGTTCGCGTCCACCGGCACGCCGGCGTTTTTCGTCCACCCGAGTGAAGCCTCCCATGGCGATCTTGGTATGGTCACCAGATCCGACCTGATCCTGGCCCTGTCGTGGTCGGGCGAGACGGTCGAATTGAAACCGATCATCACGTATTCGCGCCGCTTCGCCGTGCCGATGGTCGCCATCACGTCGCGATCCGACTCCGCGCTCGGCCAGCAGTCGGACGTCGTGCTGCTTCTGCCGCGCGCCAAGGAAGCCTGCCCGCACGGCCTTGCGCCGACGACGTCGACGACGATGCAGCTCGCCCTCGGCGACAGTTTGGCAATCGCGCTGTTAGAGGCCCGCGGCTTCACGGCGCATGATTTCAAGGTCTTCCATCCGGGCGGATCGCTCGGCGCAAATCTCAAATACGTGTCCGATATCATGCACAAGGGCGATCGGCTGCCGCTCGCCAAAACCGGCGAGACCATGGCGCAGGCGCTGGTCACGATGACGGAAAAGAGCCTCGGCTGCCTTGGCATCGTCGACGCCAAGGGACGCCTCGCCGGTGTCATCACTGACGGCGATTTACGCCGTCACATGGGCGCGAATCTGCTGTCGGCGCGTGTCGACGATATCATGACATTGAAACCGAAAACCATTTCGCCCGGCATGCTGACCCAGGCGGCGCTCGAAGTCATCAACTCGTCTCGCATCACGGCGCTGTTCGTCGTCGATAAGAAAAAGCCGGTCGGCATTATCCACGTCCACGACCTGCTGCGCCTCGGCGTCGCTTAGGCGGCTTGCCTCAAGCGGGGTCGGGGTTTGCCACCACCAGCACGGTGCCGTTGACGCCCGTCACCTCGACGCTGGCGCCTTTGATCGCGTCTTCCCCCTCGGCCGCCCAAATCGTATCGCCGACGCGCACTTTGCCGCGGCCGTTCTGAATGGCGTCTTCCACAGTCACGGTGCGGCCAATGTACTGGGCACCGCGAATGTTCAGCACCGGCTCGTCGGTTTTGGCGACATCCGGGTTCGTACTTCGCCGCACCCACCACACCGTCGCAACCGATAGCAGCGCGAACAGGATCACCTGCCATTGCCAGGCCATGGGCGCGACAAGTGCGATCAGTCCGACGGCACCGGCTGCCACGCCAAACCAAAGGAAGTGAATGCCCGGCACGATCGTTTCAAGCACCATCAGCACGACAGCGACCGCGAACCACAACCAAGCGCCGTATTGCACAATCGCGTCGGATATCATCTGCATCGCCGTTTTCTTTCCTCGTCGCCTGTCCGCTTTGCAACCTTACACACGTTAGACTTGAGGTACGCCCGACCCCGGCCGCGACGGCTGGCGGGGCGATGCCGGCTTTGGCGCACCAACTGGCCCGTTACCGCCGAAGGCTTCACCAGCGATCTGCGCGAGGCCGCCAAGCGAGCCGATGACGGACGACGCTTCGAGCGGCATCATAATCACCTTGGTATTCGGGGCAGAAGCCAACGCTTCAAGCGCCTTCATGTAGTTGTTGGCAACGAAATAGTTGATCGCCTGAACGTTGCCGGCTGAAATCGCGTCCGAGACGAGCTTTGTCGCTGTTGCTTCGGCGCCAGCGGCGCGCTCGCGGGCCTCGGCGTCGCGGAAGGCGGCTTCCTTGCGGCCTTCGGCTTCCAAGACCACAGCCTGCTTGGCACCTTCGGCCTTCAAAATCGCGGCTTGGCGAAGACCTTCCGATTCCAGAATTTGCGCCCGCTTTTCGCGTTCCGCCTTCATCTGACGGCCCATGCTGTCGATCAGGTCGCGCGGCGGCGCGATGTCCTTGATTTCGATGCGCGTGACCTTGACGCCCCAGGCTTCTGTCGCCGCATCAACCACCGACAGTAGCCGGGCGTTGATCTGGTCGCGGTTCGAGAGCAGCTCATCGAGGTCCATCGACCCCATGACGGTGCGGATATTGGTCATCGTCAGGTTGATGATCGACGGCTCGAGCTTGTCGACTTCGTAGGCGGCCTTCGCGGCATTCAGGATCTGGAAGAACGCGACGCCATCTACGCGCACCATGGCGTTGTCGCGGGTGATGATGTCCTGGCTCGGGATATCCATCACCTGCTCTTTCATGTTCATCATGTGAGCGACGCGCTCGATCACGGGAATCAGAAAGTGCATGCCCGGATTGAGCGTGCGGGTGTAGCGGCCAAGGTTTTCAACCGTATAGTTGAAGCCCTGCGGCACGATTTTGATGAACGACCACAGCCCCCAGACCAGGAAGGCCAGAAGTGCGAATACGAAGACTTCAAAGCCGCCAAAATTGTAATACATGCCGGTTTTCTCCCGTCAAAAACGAATCACACGAGAAATAGGTGCGATTTGCCGTTTTTTAAGGGGAGAGCCCAAAGACTTCGTAAAGAAGGAGTAATAAAGTGATAAAAAAAGGTACAATAAACCGTCTTTCGCATCGCAATTACATTGCGCGCGCTATATCCAGCCCATCAATTCCCTGCGGACGATCGCTTCAATCACATCTATGCCCTCGCTGCTGTCATTCAGCGCCGGCAAATAGGCGAATTTCTCGCCACCATTATCCTCGAAAATGTGGCGGTTTTCGCCATCGAGTTCTTCTAACGTCTCCAGACAATCTGCCGAAAAACCGGGCGCTACCAGTGCCAACCTCTTGGTGCCCGTCCGCGCCAAGCTTTCAACCGTCATGTCGGTATAGGGCTGCAGCCAAGGATCATTGCCAAAGCGCGATTGAAATGTCGTCAGCCATCGCTCGGGCGCAATGTTGAGTTTCTCGCGCAACAATCGCGAGGTCTTTTGGCATTGGCAGTGATACGGGTCGCCTTTGAGCAGATATTTCTCCGGCATGCCGTGAAACGTCGCAATGATTTTTTCAGGTTCAAAATTCAATTTTCCCAAACTTGATTTCATCGAACGGGCAAGGGCGTCGATATAAACCGGATCGTCGTGATAACTCGGCGCCACCCGCACAGCCGGCTGCCAGCGCATTTTCATCAATGCGCGAAACGCCTGATCGCAGGCCGTGGCCGACGTCGCGGCCGCATAGTGCGGATAGAGCGGAACCAGAAGGATTCGATCGCAGCCCTGTTCCTTCAGCGCTAAGATACGGCTCTCGGTCGACGGGTTGGCGTAGCGCATCGCCCAATCGACAATGATCCTCGGCGACGCGCTCAATCGCTCGCCCAATCGCTCTGCCTGATTGCGCGTGATCGTCTTGAGCGGGCCCTCGTCTTTTTCGTTGTTCCAGATGGTGGCGTAATCCTTGCCCTTCTTCGAAGGCCGGATCGTCAGAATGATAAGGTTGAGGATCGGCCACCACTTCCACTTCGGTTCCTCGATGACGCGGGCGTCCGACAGAAATTCCTTGAGGTAGCTGCGCATCGGCCAATAGCCGGTGCCGTCGGGCGTTCCAAGATTGAGCAGCAGCACGCCAATGCGGCCGTGGGCCGCCTGCGGGTGATCCTTGGGCCAAGCTGAGCGGTCAGGCTCGAATGCGGCCGGTTTCGATATTTCGTTCATCATAGGTCTCGTTGCCCGAACGGCATCAAGACCTTAGCGGATCAGGCGCGCCGTTGCGATGGGGCATCCCCGGGCGTTTTCGCCGCAAGTCTAGGGGCGCTGACCACGGCGACTGGGCCCGATCCGGGGCCACTTTCGGCGGGGGCCTTGGGTTCCGGCCAAGGCTTGATCCGGCTGCCGGCCTCCCAATACGCCGCCATGCGACGAACGAATAGGCGTGGCGGCTCCGCGAACAGCCTATCGGCCCGCGCGCGCGCGGCCTCACGTAAAACCGTCTGGCGGTCGCGGCGGAGCAGGTGGATCTTATCCAGCGCAGCAGCGTCAATTGTCCCGCAGCGGACGGCGGCCTGCTCAAGCATCGCCAAGTCGTGATCGTCGCCCAGAATCTGCGACAGCTCTCGCGCGGCGGCGATACGGACCAAAAACACCTCTGGCCATGCCCGCGATAGCAGGCTCATCTGCCGCCAATGCCACTGCACTGTTTTGCGCAGTTCGTGAAAAGCTTCGTCCGTTTGTGCGCCATAGGCCTTCTCGAGCGCCCTTCGGCCGGCCCGGTAGCTGGCCTCAAGACCCTTCTCAAGCGCGGCAAAGCCCCGGCCCTTGAATTTGGTCTTGTGCAGCCGCTTCGCTTCCTTCGCGAGACTGGTGCGGGCATGCCCGGCCGTCTCTAAGTCGAGCCCAGCGCCGTTGTCGGGTAGCGCCGCATCGAGCACCGCGCGTAGCGGCGCAAGCGTTGCGACCGCATCGGCGCTGCCTGCCGCTTCCAGTTTGGCTAAGGTCTCGCGCGTCACGGCTTCGTCACGTTGCTGCGACAGCATCCGGCCGGCATCGCGAAGCCAAACGTTGTGCTGCCGTGCGGCCTTGGCGCCGATCGCCGGCGCAGCAAGGCGGATCAGCGCCCGGAGCCGCTTCAAGGCCTTGCGGCTTTCGTGCACGCCAGCAGGTGCAATTTCAGTCGCGCTGAGCGCCGCCAACGCCAGTTCTATCTGGTCGCGCGCGATTCTCTTAAATCCCTTGTTGACGGACTCTTCGAGTTTGAAGCGGTAGGCCATGGGCGCAGGAATCCAGATTATGCAGCGTCGAAAAAACGAGCACCTGACAGCGAGACCACAGCCCGCTGTCACAATCGATTGCGTGGGGGCAATATGGTTAACGCGGCAGCGACTTGCCAACAGCTTCGTGCGCCGGGCTATCAGCGCGGCCGGCCCATGCCACCCATGTCTTGACCCGCTCTTCCGGATCGGCGTGGGTCACGAAATCGGTGATAACGGCAACGCTGTCGGCTCCAGCTGCAATTACGCCCGGTGCGCGAACGGGCGTGATCCCGCCGATCGCGACAAGTGGGACAGCACCGATCTTTGCCTTCCACGCCGTCACCTTCGCCAACCCCTGCGGCGCCCAGCGCATGGCCTTGAGCTTGGTCTCGTAAACGGGGCCGAGCGCGACATAATCGGGGTTCGCGGCCATCGCAATTTCAAGCTCGCGCTCGTCATGGGTCGAAATTCCAAGCCGGACACCCGCCCGCTGGATCGCAGCAAGGTCTGCCGCCACGAGGTCCTCCTGGCCGAGGTGCACAAAGTCCGCGCCTTCTTGAATCGCGATTTTCCAATAGTCGTTGACGATCAGTTGGCAGTGATGCCGGCGCGTCAGGTCAAGCGCCTCACGCACCTGCCGCCGCACATCGCTGCCCGGCGCATCCTTGATGCGCAATTGCACGGTCTCGACACCCAGAGGCACGATGCGCGCCAGCCACGCCGTATCCGGCACGATTGGATAAAAGCGCGACAGCCGCGTTTTGAATGGGCTCATGATTTCGGTTCGAGATCGAAAAACGGCGTGCCGGCAACAGGCGTCGACGGCATAGCCATGTCCCTTGGCGGCATCAAGCCGGCTTCAAACCCAAGCCGCCCGGCCTTGACGGCCGCAGCAAACGCCGCCGCCATCACCGCCGGATCGGCCGCCTTCGCCACCGCCGTATTGAGCAGCACGGCATCATAGCCGAGCTCCATGGCTGCGGCCGCGTGCGACGGCGCGCCGATCCCGGCATCGACGATCAGCGTCACGCTCGGGAAATAAGCCCTCAAACTCTCAAGCCCGGCGCGATTGACGATGCCGCGCGCCGTCCCGATCGGCGCCGCCCACGGCATAATAATCTCGCACCCGGCGCGCTGCAGACGCTCGGCAACCGAGAGATCGTCGGTCGTGTAGGGAAACACCTGGAAGCCATCGCGGGTCAGTACGTCCGCCGCTTCGACAAGGCCGAACACGTCGGGCTGCAACGTGTCGTCATTGGCGATGACTTCGAGCTTGATCCAGGGCGTGCCGAACAGTTCGCGCGCCATCTCGGCGGTCGTGATGGCTTCACGCGCCGTGCGGCACCCAGCCGTGTTCGGCAGAACTTTGACACCGAGGCCATTGATCAGATCGAGAAACCGCGCGCCCGTTTTCCCGCCCGCCGTCTCACGCCTCAGCGAAACCGTGACGACGCCCGCATCTGCTGCTGTCACCGCATCGGCCAAAATCGCGGGCGAGGGATAGCCAGCGGTGCCGAGCAGCAGCCGCGACCGCATGGCTGTGCCATACAGCATCAGCGGATCGCTCTCGTGCAGGGTCTGGTCGCGAATATTCATGTCGGGATTTGCGATGCTTTTGAAACTAGCCGCCCTGGCGCGGCGTCACAATCTCAACCTGATCGCCGGGGTTCAAGAGTGTCGTAGCACGCCGCCCCACGGGCACGAAATGGCCGTTCACCGCCGTGGCTATTTTTCCTCCCACATAGTCCTGCATTGCGACCAGTTCACCAACGGTTTTCGCCGCTGTCGCCAATACCCGGCCATTTACGATTAAGTCGATCATGTGCTGCCCGACGCTAGCCGCCTATGCAAACCGTTAAGCCCCGAGAAAACACGATCAACATGGGGATTACTCCAGATATCGCCAAGCGGTTACGCGATTTTTTACTGCAAATACGGTGAACTAGGCCAACTGTCCAGAATCCGCCGCACTTTACTCAATGCTTCCGGCCCGAATGCCCGCCGCCGCCTTCAACCCAGGTGACCAATGTTTTCTTCGCTCATGTCGGCCCGCCGCTTTGCCGCGCTCTTCTGGTGCCAGTTTCTTTCCGCCCTCAACGACAACCTGATCAAAAACGCGCTGGCGATGCTGGTCGTTTACAAGCTCGCCATGGAGAACGGCCCGGTTATCGGCACGCTCGCCGGCGCTGTTCTGATTGTACCGTTTTTCATCTTTTCAGGCGTTGCCGGTCAACTTGCCGACAAATACGACAAGGCATTCGTCGCCTCGCGCCTCAAACTCATGGAAATCCCTGTCGCGATCATTGCCGCAATCGGTTTCCTGACCCCATCCGTGCCGCTGCTGTTTGCAGCACTCCTGTGCTTCGGCACGCTAAGCGCGTTCTTCGGCCCCGTAAAATACGGCCTGCTGCCGGTTCACCTCGAGACACGGGAACTACCCGCCGGCAACGCCCTTGTCGAAGGCGCGACATTTCTTGCCATCCTACTCGGCACCATAGGCGGCAGCTTTGCGGCGTCCAGCGATCAGCACCTGCAGATGGTCGCGCTCAGCATCGTCGCACTCGCCATCGGCAGCTGGCTTACCGCCCGCATGATCCCGCCGACGGGGTCCGCCGCGCCCGATCTCACGATCGACCGCAATGTGGTCTCGTCGACCAAAACGCTGCTCGCCGATCTGCGGGCCGACACGCGCATCTGGCAGGGTGCGCTCATTACATCCTGGTTCTGGGTCGTCGGCGCGGTCGTTCTCGCACTGCTGCAAACGCTCATCCCACGCTCGCTGAACGGCACGCCGGGCGTTTACACGTTGGCATTATTCGCGTTCGCCATTTCCGTCGCCGTAGGGTCGGTTGTCGCCGCCAAGGCCAGCAAAAACCGGCCCAACCTGGCACTCGTACCAATCGGCGCGCTGCTGATGGGACTGTTCCTATTCGATCTCGCTTGGCTCGCCGCCGGTTTGACACCGGCCGCAATACCTCTCTCAGCCAGCGACGTGCTGGCCTCGTTCACCGGCGTCCGTATGCTCGTTGATCTCGCCGGCATCGCATTCGCAGGCGGCCTGTTCATCGTGCCGTCGTTCGCCGCCGTACAGGCCTGGGCGCCAGTTGATCGTCGCGCCCGCGTCATCGCCGGCTGTAACGTTGTCTCCGCCGCCGGCATGGCGCTGGCCGGCGTCGCCATCGCCGCCTTGCAGTTTTTCAAAGTCCCGCTGTCGCTGCTCTACGCCGGCCTCGGCGTCATGAATCTGGCAGCCGTCGTGCTCGTGTTGCGCGCCTGGGGCGCCGACGGCGTCAAGGACGTTGCCGCGTTTCTGTTCAGAACCTTCTTCGGCCTTGAGGTCAAAGGACTCGAACATCTCCCCAAACCCGGCGAGAGGGCGATCATCGCGCCGAACCACGTCAGCCTGCTCGACGCCGCCTTGTTGCATTCGCTGCTGCCCTCGCACGCGTCCTATGCCATCGACACCGGCATGGCCAATACCTGGTGGGTGAAGCCGTTCCTCAAGCTCGCTAAGGCGTTTGCGATCGACCCGACGCGGCCGCTCGGCATGCGCCACCTGATCCAGACCGTGAAGGATGGATCCTCGCTCGTGATCTTCCCCGAGGGGCGTCTGACGGTCACCGGCGGCTTGATGAAGGTCTACGACGGCACGGCCATGATCGCCGATAAGGCGGACGCGCCGATCATCCCCGTGCGCATCGACGGCCTCGAGCGCTCGCGGTTCGGCTACCTGTCATCGGCGCAAACGAAAAAAGTCTGGTTCCCAAAAACGACTGTGACGATCCTGCCGCCGGTCGCATTGAAAGTCGATTCCGCACTCAAAGGCAAAACCCGCCGCCAGGCCGCGGGCCTCGCGTTGCAAGACGTCATGACCGATTGCGCCGTGCTGACCACGCAGCTCGATCAGACGCTGTTCGAGGCGCTCGTGCTGGCGAAGAAAACCCGCGACACCGGCCGCCCCGCCGTCGAAGACCCGCTCGGCGGCAAGCTGTCGTACAAAAAATTGATCGTCGGCGCGCAGGTGCTTGGCAGAAAAATTGCCCCGCTGGCGCCTGAAGGAGCGGCTATCGGCGTGCTGTTGCCGAACTCCGCCGGTGTCGCCGTCACGTTCTTTGCGTTGCAAGGCATCGGCCGCGTCGCCGCCATGTTGAATTTCACGGCCGGCCCGGCAAACGTCGTCGCCGCCTGCAAGGCCGCCAAGATCGACGTCGTCTTGACGTCGCGCACTTTCGTTGAAAAAGGCCACCTCGAAACCTTGATTGGGGCAATCGAGCAGAACGCAAAAATCGTCTACCTCGAAGACGTCCGCGCCACGATCTCAACGGCCGACAAAATCAAAGGCCTGCTCGCCGGCGGCAAACCGCAGGTGAAAGCCGATCCGAATGCGCCGGCTGCGATCCTGTTTACTTCCGGTTCGGAAGGCACCCCCAAGGGCGTCGTCCTCTCCCACCGCAACCTGCTCGCCAACTGCGCCCAAAGCCTGACACGCGTCTCGTGCAACGGCTCTGACAAGGTGTTCAACGCGCTGCCTGTCTTCCACTCGTTCGGCTTGACTGCCGGTCTTCTGATGCCACTTGTCGGCGGCATTCCGGTGTTCCTCTATCCGACACCGCTGCACTACCGCATCATCCCTGAACTTGTGTACGGCTCGAACGCGACGATCCTGTTCGGCACCGACACGTTTCTCGCAGGCTACGCCCGCGCCGCCCACCCCTATGACTTCGCCCGCGTTCGCCTCGTGCTTGCCGGCGCCGAAGCCGTGAAGGATCGCACGCGGCAGATGTACATGGACCGCTTCGGCGTCCGCATTCTCGAGGGCTACGGCGTGACGGAAACTGCGCCTGTGCTGGCCATCAACACGCCGCTGTCGAACAAGGCCGGCACCGTTGGCCGCCTATCGCCGCTGATGGAATCGCGCCTCGAACCAGTGCCCGGCATCGACAAAGGCGGCCGCCTGTTCGTCCGAGGCCCCAACGTCATGCTCGGCTACTTCCGCGCAGAAAACCCCGGCGTCATCGAAGCCCCGCCCGGCGGCTGGCATGACACCGGCGACATCGTCGAAATTGACGCGCAAGGCTTCATAGCCATCAAGGGGCGCGCCAAACGCTTCGCCAAAATCGCCGGCGAGATGGTGTCGCTATCGGCCGTTGAAGCGCTATCGGCGGAACTCTGGCCGCATCTCATCACCGTCGTCGTCTCCTTGCCGGATTTGCGCAAGGGCGAACGCCTCGCACTGCTGACGACGGATGCCGCCTGCACCCGCGAAGCCTTCTCGCAATTCGCCAAACGCAAGGGTGCGACCGAGTTGATGGTTCCCGCCGACATCCTCGTCGTCGACAGAATCCCGCTGCTCGGCTCCGGCAAACCGGACTACGTGGCGGCGCTGGCAACGGCAAAGGAGCGGTTTGCGGCGAGGACGGCGGCTTAAAGAGCGCTTGACGCCAAGACCTTCACGATCCCTGTGCGCGCGCCGGTCGCAACGAATGCCGCCACATCCTCCGCCAGCGCCGGCGCTAGCAAGAATCCATGCCGGTAGGCGCCGTTGACGCGGATCGTCTGCCCGTCGTTCTCAACCACAATGCGCGGCAGGTGATCGGGAAAAGATGGCCGGACGCCGGCGCCCATGTCGATGATCTCAGCCTCCGCGAAGCCCGGATGTAGCGCGAACGCTGACCCGAGCAAATCGAGCGCCGATTTGACGGTCATCGGCCCATCGTCTTCGCGCTCGATCACGGTTGCCCCGATCACGTAGCGCCCATCGCCCTGCGGCACGACATAGATCGGCTGGCGCGGATGCAACAGCCGCACGGGCCGCAATAGCTGCACATCGGGGCAGGAAATTACGATGCGTTCGCCGCGCACGCCGCGCAAATCTAGCAAATCATCTCGCGCAGCCATGCCCCGGCAATCGACCAGCAGGTCGCCGTCGTCGCGCGTCCATGGCGTGCGGAATACGGCTTCGACCCCCGCCGCGCGCACTTCAGCCAACAGAAACGTCAGCGCCGCGCCGGCATCCATGTGGGCTTCGTTGGCGAAAAACAGCGCCGCGTCGAAGCGGTTGCCAAGCTCGGGCTCAAGTTCCGCCAGCCGCCCCGCATGCAGCAATTGGTGGCCGTCCGTCATGCGCTGAAACCGCGTCAGTTCGGCCCGGTCGCGCGCCGCCGCGACGACCAACGTGCCGTTGCCGATCAGGCCGGGATAGGCTGCACGCCACAGCGCCAGGCCGCGCCGCCCCATGTCGCGCACAATTGCCGGCGCGGCTTCGGCTTCGCATTCGGGTGCTATCATCGCCGCCGCCCACCGGCTCGAACTGGCGGTGAACGGCTCGGCACTCGCTTCCATTAAGCGGACGCGATGGCCTGCTTTGGCGAGGGTCAGCGCCTGCCACAGACCGATGATGCCTGCGCCCGCAACGGTGATGTTTTTTTGCGTCACGGATCGCGTCTCATCAATCGCCAAGCGCCACGCCTTCGCGCCGCGGATCAGCGCCACCTTCAAGCCGGCCGTTGCGCCGCATAATCGTGTGCGTGCCCGACGTCATCAGCCCCGCGCTGATGTTGTGGCCATAGCGCTTCATCTGCAACGCCGGCCATAGCGCTGAGAATCCGGCCTCGACCTGCAGCGGCCCGCCCTCACTGCCGAAATTCAGCAATGCGGCGGCGGCTTGCGCATCTTGCCCCCAATCGATCATGGCGACGAGATTTTTGATGACGAACAAGATGATGCGCGATCCGCCCGGCGACCCGGTGACGATTTCGAGATCGCCCTTGTCATTGAACACCAGCGTCGGCGCCATCGAGCTGCGCGGCCGCTTGCCCCCCGCCACCGCGTTGGCGATGGCGACGCCCGTCTCGTCCACAGGCGCGAACGAAAAGTCCGTCAATTCGTTGTTGAGCAGAAATCCGGCCGCGAACAGGTGCGATCCAAACGCGCTTTCAATCGTCGTCGTCATCGCCACCGCGTTACCCGCACCATCCACGATCGAGATATGGCTGGTGCCAACGTTTTCGCGCGTCGCGTCGATACCGAACGTGCGTTTCGATAGCCCCGGCGGCAAACCGGCGACCGCCTTCTCCATGGCGCGGGCCGGATCGATCAGACTGCGCCGCTCGGCCAGATAGGCCTCATCGAGCAGCCCGTCCGGCACGGGACTAAAATCCGGGTCGGCGATATAGCGGTCGCGATCGGCATAGGCGAGCTTTTCAGCTTCCGCGATTGTGTGCAGCGCCGGCCCGCTCATCATCGCACCCGTGCCCTGCACATCTGCGAAAGGCTCGATCAGTTTCAGCGTCTGCGCCACCGTCATGGCACCCGACGATGGCGGCCCCATGCCGCAAATCTTGCGCGCACGATATTTGAAACAAACCGCCGCGCGCTCCTTGACGCGATAACCCGCAAGATCGTCGCGTGTCATGTCGCCTTTGGCATTCGGTGCCGTCGCAATCGCTTTGAGCATTTCGTCCGCAATACGCCCGGAATAAAACGATGCGGCACCATCTGCCGCGATCTCGCGCAGCGTCGCGGCGTAGGCAGGATTGTTCAGCGTCGATCCCACGGCTCGCGCGCGGCCGGCGTCATCGAAAAAATACGCCCGCGCGCCGGCATCGAAATGCTTCGCACCGCGCCACCGCAGCAGCATGTTGAGGCGCGCTGGAACCGGGAACCCTTGTTCCGCAAGTTCGATCGCTGGTTCGAATAGCCGCGCCCACGGCAATTTGCCGTGCGCCTTGTGCGCAAGCTCCATTGCTGCCACGACGCCGGGCACGCCAACGCTTAAGCCCGAGCGCACGGCGGTATCGAAATCTATCGTCTTGCCGTCGCGGATGAAACGATCCGGAGTTGCAGCGGCTGGCGCCGTCTCGCGCCCATCGTAGGTTTTGACAGCCTTTGCGGCAGCATCCCACGTCACAATGAACGCGCCGCCGCCGAGCCCCGACGACTGCGGTTCGACAAGCCCGAGCACGAGCTGCGTTGCAATTGCCGCGTCGACCGCCGAGCCGCCGGCTCGCAGAATGTCGCGCCCCGCTTCGACCGCCAGCGGATGCGCCGCCGCGACCATGTGCTTTTGCGCAACTGCTAGCGCCTTTGCTGTAGTCCCCGTCGCAGCTTCGGGTGCGCGCGAGCTTTCCTGCGCCACTGCTGAGGCGGCGAACAGAAGCAGAAAACAGGCAGTAACTAAACGCCGGATCATCCGAACTCCAGTGCGAAACACAGCAAAATCGACTATAGGGCGGGGTCGGCAAGCGGGGATAACATTGTCCGGAATACTTTTGGATTATTTTGGGGGTATCGTATGGCCATCCAGCAATTGCGGCGATTAACCGTAGCAGCATGCACACTTGCCGCGCTCGCAGCGGGGATAAGTCTCGGCGTGGCATTTGCGCGCGAACCGCCAAAACGGTTCACGCCGTTGCTCGCAACCAGCAAGACCGTGATGGACGAGGCGATTGTTTATCCGGGCGGCACCGCGAAACTCACAACCGGCATTCTGCAGCTCGATGCGGGCGACGAAACCGGCTGGCACACTCATGGCGTGCCGCTGACTGGCATCGTGCTCGATGGCGAATTGACCGTCGATTACGGCGACAAGGGCACGCGCATTTTCAGAAAAGGCGAGTCGATCGCCGAGGCCATCGATATTCCCCACAACGGCCGCAATACCGGCACTGGCGAGATGCGCCTGTTCGTCGTCTTCATCGGCGCCGAGGGGAAGGAGAATTCGCGGCCCGTCAAAAAATGATCCATTAAAATTTCGCGACTTGGGCCCGCGACTTGGGGATGACACGCACGCTCCTCGGATGATGCGGTTTCTGCGCCCGGAACAATCGCGGGTGCAGCCGCTTGTCGCCTGCAGCCCCGTACCCGCGCGCCGAGCCATCATCACCACATCTCAAAGGCTAGCTTCTATTTTTGTTCTGCAATCGACCACCGCCCTTCGGCGAAAAAACGAACAAACCATGAATAGCAGGCTCAATGCGCACGCGAAAGCGCCGCAACGCGTACAAATTATCGAACTAAGACAAGCTTGAGGCGTTGCCCTCAGCGCACGATCGTAACGCCGGTGTGGCTTCTGTGCTCTGCCAGTGAAAATGGGACTGATATATACCTTGAATTCATCATTATCCACGCAGGATAGCCCCCTCACCCTGCCCCGCGTAATTTCGGCGTATCATATGGAGCATCCCCCGATGACCCTTCGCACCCCTTTTGGCGCCGTAGGCACTTTTGTGCTGACCCTATTGGTCGCCTCGAGCGCCCCGCAATCCGCACGCGCTCAGGGCCTGTTTGACTGGGGTGGCGGCAGCGACTTCGGCGGCGGGAAGCATAGCGTTTCCTTCAGCCCGCAGTACAAACCCGGCCAAGTCATCGTTTCATTCGGCGACCGCCGCTTGTACCTCGTCACTCAACCCGGCCAGGCGATCAGTTACCCGATCGCGATTCCGCGCGAAAAGAGCCGTTGGCAGGGCACCACCTTCGTATCGGATAAGCGCGTCAACCCCTCGTGGACACCGACGCCCGAAATGATCCGCGAAAATCCGCGCCTGCCGAGCTGGGTGCCCGGCGGCCATCCGATGAACCCGCTTGGCGTCCGCGCCCTGTATCTCGGCTCGAGCTCGTACCGTATTCACGGCACCGACGCGCCGTGGACGATCGGCCAGAACGTGTCGAAGGGCTGCGTCCGCATGTACAATCAGGATGTTCTCGACCTCTATCCGCGCGTCCCCGTCGGCGCCCGCGTAACGGTTACATGGCAGCGATTCGGCGGCGGCCCGGTTGCGTACAGCGGCGGCAATTCGAATAGCTATGGCAAAAGCGACGATCAGCAGAAGCGCCGCTATTATCGCGCCACGCCGGTCAAGAAATATTCTTCGTCGTCGCTGCAGGCCTCGCCGCAGAAACAGGCCGAAGTGCAGTAACTTCGCAGCACATCGCAAGGCATCAACACCAAACGGGCGGCACCACTCCGGGCCGCCCGTTTTGCTTCGTCCCGTAAAACTCGGATACAATTTACTGCCTTAAGGCCGCTAACCCTCAGCCGGTTCGGCAATGTCAACCTCGCACTCGACGCCGAGGCGCGCGACAAGCGCCATCATGTCGGCTCTGAGATCGAGGATTTCCTTTTCCGACATGTCGAGACGGCAGGCGACGAAGCGGCGCGCGTCGAGCGCTGTATCCCTTAGGTCGAAGCCCTTCGGCGATAACCACACATTGACCTCGCGCTCGTCCTCGGTGCCGCGCTGGCGCTGCACGATGCCCATAGTCTCAAGCCGCTTGATCAGCGGCGTCAGCGTGCCGCTGTCGAGCATCAACCGGCGCCCGATATCGGAAATGGTGATGCCGTCTTTTTCCCAGAGCACGATGAGCACGAGATACTGCGGATAGGTCAGCCCCATCGGGCCGAGGCGCTCGCGATAGGTGCGCGTCATGACACGCGTCGCGGCATAAAGCGCGAAGCACAGCTGGTTGTCCAAGCGCAGCAGATCGTAGTCGGTCTTGCTTGGCGGCGGAACGTCTTTAGCTTTTTTCACGAGCACACGTCTCCGAGCACATTTGAGCCGGGCCGCCGAGCCCCATTTTGATCCCGAATTTGCGTTTCAGGGTCGCCGTCGCAGTCCGCGATACTGAACACAACTTGTTTCTAAGCCATGGCAGACTTGCGCGTCTACAGCATGCAGCTAATTCTCGCCAGACTGCGCCGGTCGAGCCCATACCATGGCGAGCTGGATCGCACCGCAGTATAGCCTGCTGTCCGCGAAAAATCGCGACACAAATGCATTAGACTTGCTCGGCCTTGCCCGCGCTGTTGCGTTGCAACCAAGCGCTCTAGCCGCCATTCGACCTGCGCTGCACATCCTCTACACGAGCTTGACCATGATGTGACGAGCCACCGTGTAGTCTTCGAGCGCGTACATCGATAAATCCTTGCCGTAGCCCGACGACTTCATACCGCCGTGCGGCATCTCATTCAGAAAAATGAAGTGCGTGTTGATCCAGGTGCAGCCGTATTGCAGCCGCGCAGCCGTCGCCATAGCCTTACCGACGTCCTTCGTCCACACCGATGACGCGAGGCCATAGACGGAGTCGTTCGCCCACTCGACCGCCTGCTCAGCGTCCTCGAAGCGCGTGACCGACACAACAGGCCCGAAGACCTCGCGCTGGACGATCTCGTCGCTTTGCAGGGCATTGGCAACGACGGTCGGCTCATAGAAGAAGCCGCTTCCCGGCGCTTCTTTGCCGCCCGCCGTGATTTCGATGTGCTTCTGCGTTGCAGCGCGGTCAACGAAGCCTTTGATGCGACTGCGCTGAACGGCCGACACGACCGGGCCGATCTCGTTGTCGTCATCGTTTGCGAGGTTGTATTTGATGCTCTTAGCTGCTGCCGACAGATCGGCGACGAGGTTGTCGTAGACCTTGCGCGCCGCGTATATCCGGCACGCCGCGGTGCAGTCCTGACCAGAATTGTAGTAACCGAAGGTTTTGATGCCCTCGACGACAGAGTCGACGTCGGCGTCGTCGAACACGATCACCGGCGCCTTGCCGCCAAGCTCAAGGTGCGTGCGCTTGAGAGTTGCGGCCGCGGCCTGGATAACCTTTTGGCCCGTACCGATGCTGCCCGTGATCGACACCATCGCGACCTTGGGGTGGCTGATCAGCGCATTACCGACTGTCGCGCCGCGCCCCGTGACGACGTTGACGACACCTTCGGGGAAGATTTCCGCAATCGTGCGGGCAAGTTTCAACGTACTGAGCGGTGTTAGTTCCGACGGTTTCAGCACGATCGTGTTGCCGCCAGCGAGCGCCGGCGCGAGCTTCCAGATCGCCATCATGAGTGGATAGTTCCAGGGCGCGATCGAACCAATAACCCCAATAGGATCGCGGCGGATCATCGACGTGTAACCTGTCAAATACTCGCCCGCGACGGAACCGTGCATGGTGCGCACCGCGCCAGCAAAATAGCGGAAGCAATCGGACGCGACCGGCATCTCGTCCTGCAGCATGCGAATGCGCGGCTTGCCGCAATTCAAGGCTTCGAGTGCCGCGAAACTCTCGGCATCCTTGTCGATGGCATCGGCCAGCTTGAGGAGCAGGTTTGCACGTTCCGCTGGCGTCGTGCGCGACCAGGTGCGGAACGCTATTTCTGCCGCGGCGACCGCCGCATCGACCTGAGCCAGCGACGCGTCGGGCATCGTTGTGATGACCTGACCGGTTTTCGGATTTACGACGTCCTCTCCAGCTTCCTGGCCCGCCACGAAAT
>JANNSR010000197.1:0-17876 GCA_031402935.1 Hyphomicrobium sp.
GCCCGCTCGCGGATCGCGTTCGTCGTCCATCCGTCAAATCCGCTGACGTCGTTGCCTCTCGCAATGGTCAAGAAAATCCTGCTTGGAGAGGTGCGCAATTGGAAGGACGCTGGCGGCCCCGATCTGCCGATCCGTGTTGTCGCGACCCAGAACGGCGGCGGCACCGTCATCACCGTTCGCAGCCAAGTGCTGGCAGGCGCCGAGATAACCGCGACCGATGCGGTCCGGCTCGAAAGCGCCCGCCATGTCCTCAAAGTTGTCGAACAGGAGGCTGGCGCCTTCGGCGTCGCCCAGCTCGGGCTGTCGCTCAAATCCGCAGTCACGATCGTTGAAACCGACACGCCGGTCGAGCAGGTCTTGAGCCTCGTTACGCTTGGCGATCCGCAGCCAAGCGTGAAGGCGGTGATTGACGCAACGCGTGACGCGGTACGCCAGAACCCATTGTGAGGCACATTCAATGGTGTGGCTGACCGGGCGGCACGCGTGGCCGAAAACTCTGCTGCCGCAAAGTATCGCCGGGCGGCTGTACGGGTCGGCTGGGCTGGTACTGACGACAATTCTGCTGCTGTCGCTCGCAACCGTTTCCTATGTGCGGACGTCGGAACGGGTGCTGACTAACATCCAGGATCACGACGTTGCGTTGGCCGCCGTTCTGGCCGATGCGGAATTGCTACTCGAACAGCACCGCCGCCTTGTCGAGACGGCGCCAATACGGCTCGAGCGCAAAGCCGTGCAGCGCGACCGCGAACTGGCCGCCGAAATTGCCGGCAATATCGAACGCCTGGCCGGCAGCGCCAACAACCCGCTGCCGCAGGTAGTCATCACCGGGTTCGGCACGCTGACGGAGAGCTCCAAACGCGTCTTCGATCTGTCCGAAAACTTTATGCAGGACGACGCGCTGGCGGCCGTTAAGGCCTATTCGCGCATTTCGGGCCAGATCCAGGGTGCCGCCCACCGCAGGCGGATCGACAGCCTGCGGGAAGCCGACCGCCGCGTCGCCGATCTGGTGCTGCGCGGCAAATCCTTAAACGACAGGATCATTGCAGCAGCCCTGATTGCTTTTCTGATCGCCGGTCCGTTCAGCCTGCTCATCATCCGCAGCGTCGTGACGCGTATCAACGGTATCACGACGGGCATGCGCCGCATCGCGCTGAACGACACGGCAGCACCCGTGCCATCGATCCAGGATCGCGACGAGATCGGTGAAATGGCGCGTGCCCTGGAGGTCTTCAAGCGCAACGCCGTGACGCTGCTCGGCAACGCCAAGGAGATCGAGAAGCTCAACCACTGGTTCGATATCGCGCTGAACAATATGGCGCGCGGCTTGTCGATGTTCGACGCCAGCCGCCGCTTAGTTGTGTGCAACCGCCGCTATCTCGAACTTTACAATCTGCCCGAGTCCGTTGCGACGCCAGGAACGCCGCTGACGACCATTGCCGCCGTCTGGCGCAACACGTTTGGCAATGCAGCGAGCAACGAGCCCGACGCTTGGATCGAAGCCCTCGACCGCGGTCTTGAACAGGCGCAGCCGTTTTCCGAAATGCATCATCTCGACGATGGCCGCATCATCCTCGTGCAGTTCCAGCCGCTTGAAGACGGCGGCTGGGTCGATCTGCACGAAGACGTGACCGAGCGGCACCGGGCGGAAGCTCGCATCGTGCAGTTGGCACGTTTCGATACGCTGACCGGGCTCGCAAACCGGCACCACTTCCACGGCGCGCTCGAAAACGCCTTCGCGGCCGCCGGTCAGACCGGCGGGTTTGCCGTGCTGTGGCTGGATCTCGACAAGTTCAAGGACGTCAACGATACGCTCGGGCACCCTGCGGGAGACGACTTGCTGAAAGCGGTCGCCGGGCGGTTGCGCAACACGATCCGCAGCACCGACGTTGTTGCCCGTCTCGGCGGCGACGAGTTCGCCATCATCATCGGCGGCGGTATGGCCGGTGAAGCCGAAGCATCGACCTTAGCCAAGCGCATCAATGCGATGTTAACGGCGCCGTTCACAATTCAGAGCCAGTCGGTCACGATCGGGGTCAGCATCGGGATTGCGCTGGCTCCGGAGCATGGCGCAACGGTCGACGAGCTTTTGAAGAACGCCGACATCGCGCTCTATCGCGCCAAGTCCGCCGGCCGGGGTATGCATGTTTTCTACAGCAGCGAGTTCGAACAGAAGATCAAGGCAAGGCGCCAGCTCGAGATTGATTTGCGCCGCGCGGTCGATGCCGGCGAACTCACACTTTTCTATCAACCGATCATCGACCTTTCAGCGCGCAGGGTGTCGTGTTGCGAAGCCTTGATGCGCTGGCGGCACGCCGAGCACGGCATGATCTCGCCGGCGGAATTCATTCCACTGGCCGAAGAAATCGGTCTTATTGGGCGCATGGGGACGTGGGCGCTGAAGCAGGCGTGCCGTGATGCTGCAACCTGGCCGGAGGATGTCAAAGTTGCGGTCAACCTGTCGGCAAATCAGTTCGAAGGATCCGATCTCACTGCTGCGACGGCGGCAGCACTCGCGGCAACCGGCCTGCCGGCGGAGCGTCTTGAATTGGAGGTCACCGAAGGGCTATTGCTGCAAGACAACGCAACGACGCTTGCCACTTTGCGCGCCCTTCGCGAAATGGGTGTCGCCATCGCGCTTGACGATTTTGGCACCGGCTACGCGTCGCTAAGTTATTTGCGCAGCTTTCCGTTCGACAAGATCAAGATCGACCAGTCGTTCGTGCGCGATTTGCCGAGCCGTGGCGACTGCGTCGCGATCGTGCGCGCCGTCGTCGATCTCGCAAAAACGCTGGGCATGCGCACCGTTGCCGAGGGCATTGAGACGCAAGAGCACCTCGCGCAAGTTTCGGCCGCTGGGTGCAGTGAGGCGCAAGGGTATTACTTCAGCCGCCCGGTGCCTGCCGATCAAATTGCCGGTGTGTTGGACGCCTGTGGCCAGCGGCTGTGCGAAGCAGCCTAGCGATCTGGTTCGTCAGACGCTGAGCAGCAGGTGCTCGCGCTCCCACGGCGAGATGACTCGCATGAATTCCTCGAACTCAGAGCGCTTGAGCGCCAGATAGACGTGGCTGAAGCGCGGCCCGAGCACGGCATGAAGGTCTTTGCTGTCCTCGAACTCGGTCAAGGCTTCGAGCAGGCCGCGCGGCAACTGGTGATCGTTGCGGTAGGCGTTGCCGACCACCGCAGGGCGCGGCTCAAGCGCGTTCTTCATGCCGAGGTAGCCGCAGGCAAGACTGGCGGCAATCGCGAGGTACGGATTTGAATCCGATCCCGGCAGCCGGTTTTCCACGCGCCGCGCCGTGTCGGGAGAAATCGGCACGCGCAATCCGGCCGAGCGGTTGTCGTTGCCCCACTCGACGTTGATGGGTGCGGCACCATTCGGCACAAGGCGCCGGTACGAGTTGACGTAGGGTGCAATCAGACACATGGCGGATGGCAGGTAGCGCTGCTGGCCGGCGAGGAAGTGGAAGAACAGCGGGCTTGGTTCGCCGTTCTTTTTCGTGAAGATGTTGCGACCCGTTTTGGCGTCGATGATGCTTTGGTGAATGTGCATGGCGCTGCCAGGTTCGTTCGCCAGCGGCTTGGCCATAAATGTCGCATAGCAGCCATGCGTGAAGGCGGCCTCGCGGATCGTACGTTTGAACAAAAATATCTGGTCGGCGAGACTGACGGGATCGCCGTGCACCAGATTGATCTCGAGCTGCGCCGCGCCGCCTTCCTGGATGATCGTGTCGATCTTCAGGTACTGGCGCTCGGCGAAGTCGTAGATATCGTCGACAATCTTGTCGTATTCGTCGACCGCGCCGAGACTGTAGGATTGGCGGCCCGCACCAGGCCGGCCCGAGCGCCCCGTCGGCGGCTCAAGCGGATAATCGGGATCGGGATTGGTTTTCGTCAGATAGAACTCGAGCTCGGGCGCCACGACCGGCACCCAGCCCTCTTTGCGATAGAGTTCTACGACGTGCTTTAGGACGTTGCGCGGCGCAATTTCGACCGGCTCGCCGTTTTGCCAGGTGGCATCATGTATGACCTGCGCCGTCGGGCTCGAGGCCCAGGGCGCCGGGCGGATGGTGTCGAGATCAGGCACCATCATCAGGTCGTTCTCGGCGTACAGCGCCTGTCCGTCCTCTTCGAAACCGACATAGTCGCCGGTGATTGTCTGATGAAAAATCGAGATCGGCAGGTGCACGGCGTCGAGCTTGACGAACTTTTCGGCCGGCATCGTCTTGCCGCGCGCCACGCCCGCGATATCGGGGACGGCGCAATCGACCTCTTCGATGCGATGCTGCCGCAGCCAGTCGCGCAGCGTTTCTGGTGTGGCGCCGACACCGAGGGTATCGCCGCTTTTGGACATATCGCCTGCTGACGGGGGCATTCAGACACCTGGGGTTTTGCGCGCTACGGACCGATCGAGCCCCGGACCGTTGGTTGTTACAACGATTACCGGGTTAACCACGGGCGCGCCGATGATTTGATACGGTCGATGTGACCACACTCCGCGGCCGATCTCAAGCGCAACGCTGGGCTAAGGTTGCAAACCCGTGAGCCCCCCGCCGGGGCTTGTCCGTTCTTGATACGATCCTGAACGCGCGCATTCGTTGCGCTGCACCAATAAGTAACGCGCGCGATACTTAGGCGCACGGACGGCCGGATTACGGCACCATTCATCGCCAACGACGTGGTTGTGCGCCACGCGTTGTTATGATCTCAATGGAGGGGACTGGCAGGTTCCGGTCAATCTGCTGCGGTTGCAGCATCCCGGGCCAATCGCATTGGCGGCATGACTGAGGAGAGCGTTGTATGACTAAACTCACATTGAGTTGCTTTGCAGTAGTTGCAAGTCTTGCTGTGGCTGGTCCGGCCATGGTGCCGCCGGCGTTTGCCGCAGATCGTGTAGTGCGCGTCTTCAACTGGTCGGACTACATCGACCCTGTGATCCTTGAAGACTTCACCAAAGAGACCGGCATCAAGGTCGTCTACGACGTCTTCGACAGCAATGAAGTTCTCGAAACAAAATTGCTCGCAGGCAAGACCGGTTACGATCTGGTTGTGCCGACGGGTTCGTTCCTGTCGCGGCAGATCGAAGCCGGTGTCTTCCAGAAATTGAACAAGTCTAAGATCCCAAATATCTCGCAACTCTGGCCGGAAGTGACGCAACGCGTTTCCGTCTACGATCCCGGCAACGACCACGCCATCAACTGGATGTGGGGCACCACTGGCGTCGGTTACGACGAGAAAAAAATCAAAGACCGCATGGCGGATGCTCCGGTCGATTCCCTCGACATCATCTTCAAGCCGGAGATCGCCGCCAAGTTTAAAGACTGCGGCATTTACATGCTCGATTCCGCCGAAGACATCATGCCGGTGGCACTGAACTATCTCGGTCTCGATCCCAATACAAAGGACCCAGAGGTTCTGAAAAAGGCCGAAGAGCTGCTGCTCAAGATCCGCCCGTTCGTCAAGAAGTTCCACTCGTCGGAATACATCAACGCACTCGCCAACGGTGATATCTGCATGGCGCTTGGATGGTCGGGTGACATTCTGCAGGCGAAGTCGCGTGCCGAAGAAGCCAAGAACGGTGTTGTCATAAATTACAACATCCCGAAAGAAGGCACGCAGATGTGGTTCGACATGATGGCGATCCCAGCGGACGCCAAGAATGTCGAAGAGGCCCACATTCTGCTCGACTACTTGAACCGTCCCGAAGTGATGGCCAAGGCGTCGAACTTCATCAGCTACGCCAACGGCAATATCGGATCGCAGAAGTTCATCAACGAGGACATCTTGAAAAATCCAGCCGTGTTCCCGGACGAGGCAACGCTGAAAAAGCTCTACGTGAAAACCGCGTGGGATGCCAAAACGCAGCGTACGGTTACCCGGTCGTGGACCAAAATCCTCACCGGCAAATAGTCGAAGCAAGCGGCGCTGGGCACACAAGTTCAGCGCCGCTTTCACTTGTAACGGTACGCCGGGCGGCGGCGAGACAATCGCAACTGCGGCACATCCAGGGATCCATCACCTATGACGACCGCTCAATCGCTTGAACCAGCGCCAGCACACGCCAAGGCCGGGCCGCGCACAGCGGCACCGCAGTCCGGTTTCGCGCCCTGGAAAGACCCAAGCAAAAAGCCGATCGTGCGTTTTGAAAACGTCACCAAGCGGTTCGGCGATTTCGTCGCCGTCAAGAACTGCACGCTCGACATCTTCGAACGCGAATTCTTTGCTTTGCTCGGTCCGTCGGGCTGCGGCAAAAGCACATTGCTGCGCATGCTGGCCGGCTTCGAAACGCCGACAGAAGGCCGCTTGATCGTCTCTGGTCAGGACATCACGGACCTGCCGCCCTACGAGCGGCCAGTCAATATGATGTTCCAGTCCTACGCGCTGTTCCCGCACATGACGGTCGAGCGCAATATCGGCTTCGGCCTGCGCCAAGATGGCATGGACAAAGCCGAAATCGAACAGCGGGTAGGCGAAACCATGGACATGGTCGAACTGCGCCAATTCGCGAAACGCAAGCCGCACCAGTTGTCGGGCGGACAGCAGCAGCGCGTCGCACTTGCGCGAGCGCTCGCCAAGAAACCGCGCATCGTGCTGCTCGACGAGCCGCTCGGCGCGCTTGACAAGCGGCTGCGCCAGCAGGCCCAGTTCGAACTGATGCGCATTCAGGAGAGCACGGGTACGACCTTCATCTTCGTGACCCACGACCAGGAAGAGGCGATGACTGTTTCGAGCCGCATGGCGGTCATGGACAAGGGCGAGATGGTTCAGGTGGCAACGCCCGGCGACATCTATGAGGCGCCCAAATCGCGTTACGTCGCGGGCTTTATCGGCGACGTCAATGTTTTCGAAGGCACCGTCACCGGCATGGCCGACGGCTGCGCCGAAATCGACTGGTCCGGCGGGCCGGTCAAATTCAAGACCCGTTGCGCCGATGAAGTCACCAAAGGCCAAAAGGTCTGGTTAGCAGTCCGGCCTGAGAAACTCCGAATCTCGCACGACAAACCGGCGGGCGATGTCAACGTCGTCTCCGGCAAAGTCGATGACGTCGGCTATCTCGGTTCGATTTCGCATTATCACGTGCGGGTCGCGTCCGGTCAGCGCGTAACGGCGTTGCGCGCCAATGCCTCCCACACCGTCGAGCGGCCGATCAGCTGGGAAGACAACGTTTGGCTCGAATGGCCGCCAGACGCCGGTGTGGTTCTGACGCGCTAGAAACGATTCTGGAATGAGCAGGGCCCGCCAGGGCCGGTTGAGGACGACAACATGCGCCGTTGGTATGTGATAGCTGCGCCCTACATCTGGCTCCTGCTGTTCTTCCTGATCCCGTTCGTTATCGTTTTCAAGCTGTCGCTGTCCGATCTTGCGACGGCGATGCCGCCGTATACGCCGACGTTCAAACTCTCGGAAGGTTTTTCGAGCTTTTTCTCTAAGCTCGACTTCGAGAATTACGCCTTCATCTTCAGCGATCCGCTCTACGTCAGCGCCTATTTCTCGAGCCTCTGGATCGCGGCCATCGCTACATTTCTGACGCTGCTGATCGCGTATCCGATCGCCTATGGGATGGCGCAGGCGCCACGCGAATGGCAAGCGACGCTGATGATGCTCGTCATCCTGCCGTTCTGGACATCGTTCCTGATCCGCATTTATGCCTGGATCGGCATTCTCAAACCCGAAGGACTGTTGAATGCCTTCCTGTTGAACCTCGGTGTCATTAGCACGCCCTTATCCATTATGAATACGACGACCGCCGTCATGATCGGCATTGTCTATTCGTATCTGCCGTTCATGATCCTACCGCTGTATTCGAGCCTCGAGAAAATTTCCCCCACCCTCATCGAGGCAGCCGAAGATCTGGGCTCGCCGCCTTGGAAGGCGTTCTGGCAGGTGACTTTCCCGCTATCGCTGCCGGGCGTGTTCGCTGGATGCCTGCTGGTTTTCATTCCCGCCGTCGGCGAATTCGTGATCCCCGATCTGCTCGGCGGTTCCGATACGCTGATGATCGGCAAGACGCTGTGGAACGAGTTCTTTAGCAATCGCGACTGGCCGGTGTCGTCGGCGGTTGCCGTCATCCTGCTGCTCGTGCTCGTCATCCCGATCATATTCTTCCAGCGCCAACAGCAAATCGAGCGGGAGGCGGGACGATGAAAAGCCGCTTCAACTGGTTTAATGCCACCTCAATCGCGCTCGGATTCGCGTTCCTCTACATCCCGATCCTGCTGCTCATCATCTACTCGTTCAATGAATCCAAACTCGTGACCGTGTGGGGCGGGTGGTCGACCAAGTGGTATGCCGGCCTGCTCAACAACCAGGGCCTGATGGATGCCGCTTGGGTGACGCTGCGCGTGGCCTTCGTCTCGGCGACCGTCGCGACCATTCTCGGCACTTTGGCCGCAATCGTAATGGTGCGTATGGGCCGTTTCCCCGGCCGCACGCTGTTCTCGGGCATGATCTTCGCCCCCCTCGTCATGCCGGAAGTGATCACCGGCCTGTCGCTGCTGCTGCTGTTCGTCGCCATCGGCTTCGACCGCGGTTTTTGGACCGTCACGATCGCGCACATCACCTTCACCATGTGCTTTGCCGCCGTCGTCGTGCAGGCGCGTCTCGCCGACTTCGATAAATCGGTCGAGGAGGCGGCGATGGATCTCGGCGCCACGCCCATCAACACATTCTTTCAAGTCACGCTGCCGATCATCGCGCCAGCCGTCATTTCGGCCTGGCTGCTCGCCTTCACATTGTCGCTCGACGATCTCGTGATCGCCAGCTTCACGACCGGACCGGGTGCTACGACGCTGCCGATGAAAATCTACAGCCAGGTCCGCCTCGGCGTGACGCCCGAGATCAATGCCATTTCAACCCTTATGATCGCCGTCGTCACGCTCGGCGTGCTGGCGGCCTCCTTCACGACCAAGCGCGCCGCCAAGAAAGAGCAACGCGAGCGTGCGGGTGCGATGAAATAGCTAGCATGTCAGAACCGCACGCGCCTTCGTACTATGCCGCGTCCGTCAACGATGCGACGCGCTATCCGCGCCTTGAAGGCACCGTCCAAACCGATATCTGCGTGGTCGGCGGCGGCTTTTCCGGCGTTGCAACCGCGCTAACGCTTGCCGAGCGCGGCTATAAAGTCGTTTTGGTTGAGGCCAACCGCATCGGCTGGGGCGCGTCGGGGCGCAACGGCGGGCAACTGATCGGCGGCATCAGTGGCGAAGCCGAAATCGAACGCCAGCACGGCCAGGCCGGCGCCCAGATGCTGCGCGACATCCGCTATCGCGGCCACGACATCATCATGGATCGCATTGCCAAATACAAAATCGATTGCGACTTGAAGCGCGGCTGGATGGAAGCCGCCGCCCGGCCGAAGCACATGGTCGCCTTGCGCAAACACTACGCCGCATTAGATGCCACAGGCGACGCGGGAGATCTCGAACTCGTCGAACCGCAGGATATGGGCGGCGTGCTCGCCACATCCCGATACCACGGCGGCCTGATCGACCGGCACAGCGGCCATCTGCACCCCTTGAAGCTCGTCATGGGCGAAGCCCGCGCCGCAAGCGAACTTGGAGTAAAGATTTACGAGCACACGCGCGCCGTCTCAATCAGCGGCGGCACTAAACCCCACGTCATCACGGAAAACGGCCGCATCGATGCCAATGCTGTCGTCCTTGGCGGCGAGATTTACGAAGGCTTCAACAAGCCCAAGCTCAGCGGCCTGATGTTCCCGACGGGCAGCTACATCATCGCTACCGAGCCGCTCGGCAACAACATGGCAACCGCCATTAACCCGCGCGACCTCGCGGTGGCCGACACCAATATCGTGCTCGATTATTTCCGCTTGTCCGCCGATAAGCGCATGCTGTTCGGCGGCCGCTGCAATTATTCGAACCGCGATCCGGGTGACATCGCCGCCTCGCTGATGCCGCGTCTCACCGGGATTTTCCCGCAACTTTCAAACGTCAAAATCGACTTCGCCTGGGGTGGGCGCATCGGCATCATCATCAACCGCGTGCCGGCCATCGGCCGCATCGAGCCCAATCTCTATTTCATGCAGGGCTACTGCGGCCATGGCGTCAACGCCACCCACATCGCCGCCGAGATCGTCTCGGACGCAATCTCCGGCACGACCGGAAAATTCGACCTGTTCGATAAAATCCGCCACGTCCGCCTGCCGCTCGGGGGCTGGGCCGGCAATCAAATGCTGGCGCTCGGCATGCTTTACTACCGGCTCAAGGACCGGATGTAAGGCGATCAAGTGGCAAGGATATCGTCATCCTCGAGCACGTGAGCCCGCTCGCGATCGTGCTCGAGGAACCAGCGCAAGACTCGTCGAAGACACAAAATACTTCGAGCCTTCGGCGCTTCTTACGCTGGTTCCCCAAACCGCGATGCGGCTGAAGGTGCCGCACGCTGTTTGAGGATGACGTCTTGGTGGTGTTTATAAGGCTTTAGGGCTTCGAAGCGGCTCACTACCACTTGAGAACCTTAGCGCCGGCAATCGCGCCGATGGCGGTCACAATCGCCATGCCGGTGATGTACCAGATGGCGAGGAACATGGGGCTGTCATCGACGCAGAACATAGCGTAGCACGCCCCGCCGATCGCAGCCGACAGCAATCCTGCTGCAGCGCCTGCGACAAGCGGATTCGCGGGGGCGCCGTTGCGCAACGCATAGAGAACGGCAACGAGGGGCGCGAACGCCAGCAGCGGAATGTTTTCCATGCACGCGACCGGCATCGACCCCATGGCACTGACAGACCAGTGATCGGGCGGGACGACATACATTTCGATCAGCACAGCCGCCGCCAGCAAGATGAGCGGCAGCGCCAGCCACCAGCGCAGCGCGCCAACGTCGCCGTCGGGCCGCGCCAAGCGCCGCACGAGAAGGAAAGCTGGGATCGCAACGCCGAGTGTGAACACGAACTTGAACATGAAGCGCGGATCGTGCGTGATCGCGTGGCCGAAATCCGAGCGCAAGCCGAGCAGCCACAGAAAAAGCGCGGCCGCCACCACAACGCCGCCGGCAACGGCGAGCCCGACCGTTCTGGCGACGGGGCGTTCGTTCGTTGCGGTGTCGGCCACCAGGGCCTTGATGAGATCGTCTGTCTTCATGGCTTTTGTTCTGCGTAAGTCTGCGCCAGGGCTTTCAAGCTGCGGTGCAGCGACACGCGCACCGCCACCTCCGTCATGCCGAGGCGCGCCGCCACGTCCTGCGCCGTATGGCCGTCGATCGAGATCGACTGCACAATTTCGCGGTTGCGGCCGTTCAGGCTCGAGAGCACGCGCGTCACGTCATGGGCGTGGATCGCATCTTCGTGACCTCCGGCCTCCAGCACGTCCAGCATGCCATCGATCGGAACTTCGGTGCGGCGGCCCTTGCGGCGCAAATCGTCGATCATCTTGTTGCGCGCAATCGCCAAAATCCACGGCCCGATGGGTTTGCCCTGGTCCCAGGTGTGGCGTTTCAAATGGATGGCCAGCATCACGTCTTGCACCACGTCCTCAACTTCGTTCGGCCCGGCACTGACGCCGCCAAAACCGCGGCGCACGATGGCCCGCAATGCCCGCGACAGATCGGCGAGGAGACGCCGGTAAGCGGTCTCATCCCCTCCGATCGCGGCGCGCATCAGTTGCGACCACTCTGCGTCCCGAGCCTTCCGGTCCAAATGCGCGCCTCGTCAACCTGCTATTCGATACATGTGGGCTAAGTGTTACAGCCCGAAGCGCGACAAGTAGCCGGAATGCCTCAGCCTGGCCAGCACTGGCTGTTAAGCTGCCGCAACCTGTGCGGATGCGGCCAGCGCCAGCGCTAAAAGCGCCACATAGGTCAGCCCGTGCAGCAGCTGGTCAAGGCCCACGGCCCACCAGAATGGCGTATCGTGCGAGGTCCACCCGTTCCGGCGCACGACCTGTTCTTTGGTCCAATCGATATGGTAGTGCAACACGAATTCGGCTGCCAGTAGTGCCGCGATCATGCCGGTCTCGAGCGGCGGCAGGATTGCGAACACGGGTGCGGTTAGGAGAATGTGAGTGAGGCTATGATTCAGCCCGCCGGTGGCGCCATAGATACCTTTTTCCCGCCGCTGGCTCTCGGTTTGCACGAAAAAATCGGCGACGGCGTGCTTGAACAACAGGTAGGCGATGGCCGCGAGCACGGTCTGGGCGGCGAGGGGAATGGAGCTGAGAGACGTCATGGTTGGGTTAGGGTCCTGGGCGGCCTGGACGCCGCCGGCAGCTTCAACCGGTACGGCGGGCCAACGGGCAGAGTTTCATCTCTAGCAGAGACGCCATGCCCCGTCGCTAGGAGCGAGGCTGTCTACCAGCCCCGTGACCCAGCGGCTGTTCCCCGGGGAACAGGGGGCTATAAGAAATACGATGCCGGCGCAGCGTCGATACCAACGCGAATTTCACGTCAGATGGCTTTTGGGGTTGGCCCGATCATGGCCGTGACTTGAAGCAACGCTTCACGGCCGTCAGAAGCCGTCGCGTCGGCTCCGACCGCGCAGATCAGCTCGGGCTGAGACGCGAACACGAGACCCCCAACTAAAACCTTCAACTTTTTGTTATGCGACGCCTTACGGATCTTAGCGATGTTCGATGCAACGGCCTTGGGATCGGGAAGCGCGCTGATCGAAAGCCCGACCATGTCGAACCATTGCGCACCGACCAGTTCAACGATGTCGCCGATCGTGCTTGGAGGTCCTCCCCAGACACGCCAGCCCTCGCGACGGAAATGTTCGCCAATAAGAGAAACGCCAAAAGTATGGTGTTCGCCCGGCATCGGCATCAACAGCGCACGCCGGTTTGTGAGTGGACGGCGGCCCTCTTCGACCAGCTCGTTGCTGAAGGCATGGACGATCTGCTGCAAGTGCGAAACACCGCGTGTCACGTCCATGAAATCATTGATGTCCTCATCCCACAGAACACCAAGCCTGCGTGCAACGGGCGCGAGCAGATCCTGAAACAAGGCCTCAACCGTCGCGCCTTGCGCCAGCAGTGCCTCGAAGTAAGCAATAGATGTGCTTGCGTCGCGCTTGATCACGAGTTCCGCAAACTCGCCGATCGACTCGTTGATCTTTGCAGCTGTCGCATCGTTGATCTTGCCGGGTTGGTCGAGCACCTGCGGATTGGCGAGCAGCAGGCGAGGGACGACTTTGTCGGCGACGATTTTTTCGACAAGCAGCTGTTGTTTGGCCAAGGCTTTGGACGCCGCGGGCGCTGCATACCCAGACCCAGAGGGAGGCTGCCACGCTTCACAACTCAGATCGGGGCCGATGCTCGGTAATGCTTGATTTCGCATTTGCATGCCCCCCGGCGACTGGCGATGAGCGCATCCGCTCGCGACCCGAAGTGATGACTGGCCTGGGTTATACTCGGCCAAAGATCACGCGGCGGCGGGGAAATAAGCATGCTCTGTTGGCCCGCGCTAGACGCAAAAATTGCTGCAGCGCGGCAATGCCCCAGCGATCCCCCGGGCTTCCGGCGTTGGTGGAAAGGATGCACGACGATAACCTGTGTGCGCCTATTCCTATCAGGCGGCGTCTTGGACCAAATCGAGGGGCAACAGGGCCGCAACGGGCGCTTCCAGCCGGTAGACGACGCCTGTGCTTTCGAAGCTCAACAACGCCGTGCCTTTGAGGCGTGCCATGAACACCTCCTCGATCAACTTGGAACCGAAACTTCTGCGTGTCGGTTGCTTGACCTCGGGCCCATTGCGCTCGACCCACCTCAGATTGAAAAGTTTGCCGTCGTCGCTGATCGACGACGTGATTTCGATATGGCCAAGCGGCGTCGATAGCGCGCCGTATTTCACGGCGTTCGTGCACAGCTCGTTGATCACGATGGCGATGGGGAGCACGGCGCTCGACGACAAATCGATGTCGGCCGGGGTCAGGCGAAAGCGATCCAATCCTGCGCTGTTATAGGGCTCGATGGCCGCTGCCAGAACGGCTGCGAGTTTCGTGCGCGTCCAATGCGTTTGCAACAGCAGATCATGCACCCGGCTCAGCGCCAGCAAGCGATTCTCGATGGCGTAGCGGCCCTCTTCGACGGTTTGCGCCGACCGCAGGCTTTGCGTGGTAATCGCCTTCACCGTCGCCAGAATGTTTTTAACTCTATGGTGCAGTTCTTCAAGCACCAGCCGCTGCAATTCCTGTGCGGCTTCATGTTCGGCGGCAGTGATACCGGCCTTCGCCAGCAAGCGGCGCAAATCCAATATCTCGGCTTCGAGCCGAATTTCTTCATCAAACGCCAACATAGTGGTGTTCACTCTATGGCCGCACGGTCAGAACGGCTCAGCAACAGCAATTCAATTGTCACGCAACACCCAGCTGGGCAAACAGCATGCAGCATCGCTACCTGCTTCTTACCCGCTTCATCCCCGGGACATCCTAATCTACATCAGTGAAAAACGCCGCCAGCCCGCCGCTATACGGGTTGTGCGGCCATTTGCCTTGACCCCGATGCCGCCCGCGCCGGTAGCTCAATTCACCCGGCTCACCTCAACCAAATTATCCGAGAAACTCGGCGACCTGCCCAACCCGCCCCACGCTTCAGACGAAATCGAATTGACCGACCCGTCCGAGCGGTTCAGCGAGCGCCAGTAGCCGAGCGTCGCGACGACGATGCCGGGATTGACGTCGTCGGTCACCCGCGCCACGCCCTCGAAATCTCCGCGGCCGTTGAACACGCGCACCGGATCGCCGTCGCGCACATTGCGCTTTTGCGCGTCCACTGGTGAGATCATCACGAACTGTTCGCCCTGGCCTTTGATCTTGTGCGGCTCGTTGGCGTAGCACGAGTTCAAAAAGCCGTGGCTCTTGGGCGAGATGATGTTGAGCGAGTAGAGCTTGGACAGCTCTGGATTGGTTTCCGGCGTTTCGCGCGGCGGCACGTGGCCGGGCAGGGAATCGACCGGCGTCCCGTCCTGGTTGCCATCGCTCATCATGCGGAACGGACCGGCGACGAAGTTTTTGGCATCGTGCAGCAGGAATTCGACCTTGCCGGACGGCGTCGGGAACTTTCCGTCCTTGTGCGGCGTGCGCGTATCGGCCGATCCGACATCGATTTTCAAGTAGCCATGCTTTTTGAAGTAGGCCATGTCGGCGCCGCACATCTTGGGGTCGTCCCAATTGATGTAGTAGGCGGCGAGTTCGCTGTCCGTCATTTTAAACAGCGGATCGTCAAAGCCCATCTCCTTGGCGAGACGGCGCCACATTTCGGACGTCGGTAGGCACTCGCCGGGCGGGTCGACAGCCTTCTCGTTGTACGTGAAGTAGAAGTGGCCCCAGCTCCACATCATGTCTTCGGCTTCGCCCGCCATGGCGGCTGGCAGCACGATGTCGGCGTACTTCGCCGTATCGGTCATGAAGTGCTCGGAGACGACGGTGAACAGGTCTTCGCGTTGCAGGCCCTTGACGATCTTGTTGGTCTCCGGCGCCTGGCTGACCGGGTTGGTGCAATAAACAAACAGCGACTTGATCGGCGGATCGAGGTGCATTTCACCCGTCAGCGCCGCGCCCAACTTCAGATTGTTGACGACGCGTTGGTTCGGCTTGTTCCAATCGGGGCGCGAAACCTTCACCCAATCGACGGGGAAGTCCCACAACGGCATTTGCAGCAAGCCGCCACCGACGTGCTTCCACGAGCCGACAAGCGCTGGCAGCGCGCACGCCGCCCGGATCGCCTGTCCGCCACCGGCCGAACGCTCAAGCGCGACTCCGATGCGAATAACGCTCGGCTGCGCGGTTGCAAATTCCTGAGCGAACTTTTTAATATCGGCGGCTTTGACGCCGGTGATTTTCTCGACGTATTCTGGCGTGAAGTCGCTCGCGCGGGCCTTCAATTCTGGATAGCCGTAGGTGTGTTGATCAACATAGTCCTGATCAACGAGGCCCTGCTCTATAATCGAATTGATAAAGCCCATGGCGAGCGCGCCATCGGTTCCGGGTTTGGGGCAGATGTGCCAATCGCCGGCCTTCGCGGTGCGCGACTTGTAGCTGTCGATGACAACGACTTTCGCGCCCTTCTTTTGCGCTTCGAGCACGAACGGCCAGTGATGCAGGTTGGTCGAGATCGAGTTGCAGGCCCAGATGACGATGAATTTTGAATGCACGAAGCTTTCGGGATCGACGCCGCCTGTCGGCCCGACCGTCATCAGCCACGCTGTCGATGACCCGCTGGCGCAGAACGTCTTTTCGTTGATCGTGGTGCCGAGCTTGTTGAAGAACGGGTCGCCCGAGTTGATGCCTTGCACGAGGCCCATGTTGCCGAGATAGCTTTGCGGCATGATGGCTTGCGAGCCGTACTTAGCGATAATATCGCGCCAGTTTTTGCCGATAGTCGAAATCGCTTCATCCCAGCTGATGCGTTTGTATTGCCCCGAACCCTTTGGCCCTGTTCGCAGCATCGGATACATCAAGCGGTCGGGGTTGGCGTGGTGATCGTGAAAATCTTTCAGCTTCACGCACAAGCCGCCGCGCGTCATCGGGTGGTCCTTGTTGCCGCGCACATCAACCAGGCGGCCAGCCCGGACCTCATACGTCATGGCGCAAGTGTCTGGGCAATCGTGCGGGCAGGCACCGTGGAACAACTCCGATTTGACTTGCTCGTTCATGGACGTCCTCCAAAGGCGGTTGCCCTATCAAGTGACAGACTGTCACCGCTGTGTGTCACGCGCAAGCGCCGCGCGCAGCAGCGCCTTCACAATAAAATCAGGCCGCTTGCGCGGCCTGAAGTGTTTGACGGATCGAAGCCGGCTCTTAATTGGGCACGGCCTTCTTCTGGAACAGCTGCGGATTGATCTTGAACTGCGGCTTCTGCTGCAGCTGCGGCTTCTGCTCGATATTGAGCTTCGGCTTGAAGATCTCCGGTTTCTGCTCGATTTTAAGCTTCGGCTTGAAGATTTCCGGCGTCGGCTTCGGTTTGAAGATCTCCGGTATGTTTTTGATCTTCGGCGGCACGAAGATCGTCTTGCAGTTCGGTGGCGCGCCGGTCGTGCCTTTCGGGCAGCGCGGGGTTTCGATCACGATGCAGTTCGGATACTTGCCGCGCGTTCCAGCCGGGCACGTCTTGATCGGAATGTCGACGCAGTTCGGCGGATTACCGACCTGGCCGCTCGGGCATGTCTTCGGTCCGCGGTCGCAGCGCGAACCTGTCCACGTGCCGCCCGTCTTGCGGCACTCGACCGCCGGGTTGACCGGATCGGTGCACGTCGAGCCTGTCCATACTCGGCCGTTTCGGCGGCAGTCGTCCGCCGGGTCGCTCGGCTTCACGCACTTCGATCCGGTCCAGATCCAGCCGCGCAGCTTGCAGTCGCGCGCCGGATCATCGACGGCATCGGGAATGCAGATGCCTTGCGCGTTTTTGTGCGTGCCCTCGTCGCAGCCTGGGTCATAAGTCCCCTTGCTGCAACGTCCGCTGTTGGCGTCGCGGGTGTAACCGCGTTTGCACACGCACTGGCCTTCGCTGTCCTTGTACTCGAGCGGACCCGGCACGCAGCCCTGCGGCTCGCCGTCGTCGGTGACGCAGCGGCCGTTGTCGTCCCGGGCGAACCCCTGGCGGCAGACGCAGCGTCCTTCGATCCGAAGTTCATTGATGCCCGGCGTGCAGCCCGCCGGCTCGTCGTCGTCATCGCGCACGCAACGGCCGTTAGCGCGCGAGAAGCCTTCGCGGCAAACGCAGCGGCCGTCGAGTTTCACCTCGTTGATGCCCGGCGTGCAGCCCTGTGGTTCGCCCTGCGGTTCATCGCCAGCGCAGGTGCCAGTCGACCGGCTGTAGGTCGTGCCTTCCGGGCACGGGCATTTGCCCGACCGCGGCACCGGCAAGCCATCCGGGCAGCGTTTGACTGGCGGCAGCGGCGTGATCGATTGTTTTGTGCACCGCTCGGAC
>JANNSR010000198.1:0-2469 GCA_031402935.1 Hyphomicrobium sp.
CGGCCACGGCGACGACATGGTACCGATGGTGCGCTATTCGACAATTGGCGGCGTACCGCTGCCCGATTGCGTGGCACTCGGCATGTTCAGCCAAGAGCAGCTCGACGCCATGATCAAGCGCACGCGCGGCGGCGGCGGCGAAATCGTGGCGCTGCTCGGCAACGGTTCGGCGTTCTACGCGCCTGCGGCATCGGCTATTGCCATGGCTGAAAGCTATCTCAGAGACAAAAAGCGCATGCTGCCGTGCGCGGCGCATCTCACTGGCCAGTACGGCCTCAAAGATATGTACGTCGGCGTGCCGTGTGTGATTGGCGCGGGCGGCGTCGAAAAGGTCGTCGAACTGGCGCTTGATGCCAACGAAAAAGCCATGTTCGAAAAATCGGTCGCGTCGGTAAGGGGCCTGGTCGATGCTTGCAAAACCATCCAGCCGAGTTTGGCCTCCTAGAGCCAGACCGCTCCACCGGCGTCATGGCCGCGTAGGCGGCCATCCACGACAACACGGGACCAAACAATGAACATCCACGAGTATCAGGCTAAGGAACTTTATCGCGAATACGGCGTACCGACACCGCAGGGCTTTCCTGCGTTCACAGTCGAGGAAGCCGTTGAGGCCGCTAAAAAGCTGCCCGGTCCGGTCTGGGTCGTGAAGGCGCAAATCCACGCCGGCGGGCGCGGCAAGGGCACGTTTAAGGAAAAGGACGCGGGCGAAAAGGGCGGCGTCCGCCTGGCGAAATCCATCGATGAGGTTCGCGCCTTCGCACAACAAATGCTCGGCAAGACGCTCGTGACCGTTCAAACCGGCCCGGCAGGCCGCGTCGTCAACCGGCTCTATGTCGAAGATGGCTCGCAGATCGATCGCGAACTCTATCTCTCCGCCCTCGTTGATCGCGAAACCTCGCGCATCGCCTTCATCGTCAGCCAGGCCGGCGGCATGAACATCGAGGATGTCGCACACGATACGCCTGAAAAAATCCACACCATCTCGATCGACCCCACCACCGGATACAAGCCGTTTCACGGCCGCAAAATCGCTTTTGCGCTTGGTCTCAAGGGCGATCAGGTCAAAGCCTGCAGCGCGCTCGTCGAAAACCTGACGCGCATGTTCATGGAGAAAGACATGAGCATGTTGGAGATCAACCCGCTCGTCGTCACCAAAGACGGCAAGTTGATCTGCCTCGACGGTAAGATGGATTTTGACAGCAACGCCCTTTACCGCCACCCTGAAATCGTCGCGCTCCGCGATCTCGGCGAAGAAGACCCGACCGAAATCGAGGCCTCGAAACACGACCTCGCCTTCGTCAAACTCGACGGCACCATAGGTTGCCTCGTCAACGGCGCCGGCCTTGCCATGGCGACGATGGACATCATCAAGCTCTACGGCGCCGAGCCGGCAAACTTCCTCGACGTCGGCGGCGGTGCCTCGAAAGAAAAGGTCCAGGAAGCCTTCAAAATAATCCTGGCCGACCCGAACGTGAAGGGCATCCTGGTCAACATTTTCGGCGGCATTATGCGCTGCGATATCATCGCCGAGGGCGTCATTGCAGCCGCGCGCGAAATGGCGATCACCGTGCCGCTCGTGGTGCGCCTCGAAGGCACCAACGTCGAGTTGGGCAAGAAAATCCTGATGGCCTCAGGCCTGAAAATCATTCCCGCCGACGACCTCGCCGACGCCGCCAAGAAGATCACCGATGAGGTCAAGAAGGCGGCGTGACCGATGGATATTACAAAGTACATTCTGTTTGGCGGCGATGATCGCTTCGCAAACCAGTTCTACGTGGTGGTGTCGCCAGCGGTCGTTGGTATCTGTCTGGCCGGGCTGCTACTTCTTCCTTGGATCGGTGCATCGCAAGGAGGAAAAAAGGGTCTTGCTTGGGCTGTTGGGTCGGTACTCCTCTTGATACTTGGCAACAACGCACACGTGCGCATGAAGGCCTATGGTGAACAGTCCTTTGCAACCGATGTTGCGGAGGTTGTTCTCCGAATTTCGATCGTGCAGGTTGTTTTGCTGTCTGTGTCAGCACTCCTGGCCTGGATTTGGCTCCGGCGCCAAGGAACGATTTAGGAGCGTCGAGGGAGATTCCTTTGTCTACCCCCACCCCCTACCTCCGTCGCCCTTGCTGCACTGCAAAAAACGCATTAACACTTAGAGCCCTGAGGCAAATCGGGGGCATCCGCAGTCGCATGGCTATTCTCGTCGACAAGAAAACCAAGGTCATTTGCCAGGGCATTACCGGCTCCCAGGGCACGTTTCACACGAAACAGGCCCGCGCCTACGGCACCCAGATCGTTGGCGGCGTAACCCCCGGCAAGGGCGGCACCAAGCACCCCGACGCCGAACTCGCGGACGTGCCCCTCTTCGACTCAGTCTCAGAAGCCGTCGCCAAAACCGGCGCCACCGCCACCTCGATCTACGTGCCCCCGCCCTTCGCCGCCGACGCCATTCTCGAAGCCATCGACTCTGACATCCCG
>JANNSR010000199.1:0-63575 GCA_031402935.1 Hyphomicrobium sp.
GGTGGTAATTTGGGGGGCGGCGCGTCGCAACCGCGCCGCCCTCACCTGTCGATATGCGTCATGATCCGCGACCGTGCTTCGGGCAGCGTTTCGCCGCGCGGGAGAAGCACGCGCGTTTCCAAAAAATGCCCGGTCAGTTCCAAGCCCGACAGCACGTCCTGCCGCGTCACACCGCCGGTGCGCGATTTGGTCAGGAACTGCGGCAGTGCGAGAAGCTTGTCCTTGTAGGGCTCACCTGCCGACGCAGACACCGCGCGCCCCGATTTTGGCGACACGTAGATCAGCTGGTCGTTCGCCCCTGTCGCCGCGCATTCGCTCAAGTCGAGGCCGAAGCCGAGTTCCTCCAGCAGTGCCAGTTCCCAGCGCACCAGCAGCGCCGGCCACACCGTTACGTCTTGCAGGAACCCAAGCACGAACAGCGTGATCTCGTACAAGTTCGGATGCGGATCGCGCTCGGGCAGAAGCCGCGTCAAGGTCGTCAGCGTCGTCAATGCCGATAGCGCGGCGACGTTGTCCATGGATTCAGCAGCAAACCCGCGCCGCAGCTCGAGCGTGACATGTCCGAGATTTTCGGAAAGCCGCGCCTTCCATGTCGCATCGACGTGATTTCCGGTTTGCAGGATGGGCCGCATCTTACGCGAGCGGCCGCCATGCACGAGACCCAGATGCCGGCCGTGGGCTCGGGTCCACAGCTCAACGACCGCCGCGGTCTCGCCGTGCGGCCGGACCGAAAGCACGATGCCTTCATCACTCCATTGCATGGGCGGGGGCTTCGCATCGCGATGGCGGCCGCGCCATTATATGCTCGGCCCCTTTTTTGCCGGCGGCGTCAGCGGCGTTGCAGGTGTTTGATCGATGATGCACGGTTCGCCAACCGCGATGCACTCGAAACCGGCGTCTTTTTTGACGCAGTTCATCGCTTTCAAATGCGCAAGACGCCAGCTGTCGAAGCCAACGCCGAATGCCGAAGCCTTGGCGCGCCATTGCTGTATAGCTTTCTTTCTGGCGTCGAATTGCTTCGGCGCGAGCGCAATTTCGCTCGATTGAAGCGCGTGGCAGCGGCGCACGGCGGCATCGGCAGGCGGCGTTGCAAAAGCAAAACTCAAGACCGCGGCGGCGCTGACGAGCGCCAGTGAGACGACTGAGACCCGGACCGGTTTCGAGTGCATGGCGCCTGTCCCCGGCTATTTCTTCGGAAAGCTCAAGCCCATCTCGCGAAAGCGTTCCGGGTCGCTGGCCCAATTGTCGCGCACTTTGACGAACAAGAAAAGATGCACCGTGTGGCCGGCAATTTCCTCGATGCCGCGGCGCGCTTCCATCGAGATTTTCTTGATCGTTGCGCCGCCCTTGCCAAGGACGATGCTTTTCTGGCCGTCGCGCTCGACGTAAATCGTCTGCTCGATGCGTGCGGTACCGTCTTTCAGGGTCTTCCAGCTCGCCGTCTCGACGGTGGTCGAATAGGGCAGCTCTTCGTGCAGCCAGTGGTAGATGCGCTCGCGCGTGATTTCAGCCGCCAGCATTCTGAGCGGCACGTCGGTCACGTCGTCCTCGGCATAGTGCCAAGGGCCCGGCGGCACGGTCTTCGCCAAGTACGTTTTGAGATCGGCAACGCCAGTGCCGCGCAGCGCCGAAATCATGAACACCTGATCGAACGTCATCAACGTGCCGAGGTGCTGCGTCAGCGCCAGCAGGCGCTCCTTCTCCTCGATGCGGTCGACCTTGTTGAGCACGGCGATGCGCGGCATGCGCGCGGTTTTCAGTTTATCGATAATTTTCGCCGTATCTTCGTCGATGCCATGCGGCGCATCGATCAGCAGAATGACGGCGTCGGCATCCTCCGCTCCGCCCCAGGCCGCATCAACCATGGCGCGGTCGAGCGTGCGTTTGGGGTTGAAGATACCGGGCGTGTCGATGAACACGAGCTGGCTCGCACCCTCGATGGCGATGCCGCGCACCGGTACGCGCGTCGTTTGTACTTTATGCGAGACGATTGAGACTTTGGCACCAACAAGGGCGTTGACCAGTGTCGATTTGCCGGCATTGGTCGCGCCGAGCACGGCGATAAAGCCGAAGCGCCGCCCGCCGTGTCCGGCCGCGCTTTCGGGAGGCGAAGTTGCATCCTCAGACATTGGCTTTGATACCCCTAACGCCTTCGCGCGTCAGCAATGCGGTTGCGGCTTCCTGTTCGGCGATACGTTTCGAGGCGCCTTCGCCTTGGGCCGGCGCGCGGCCGCTGATCGTCACTTCGGCGGTAAAGTGCGGCGCGTGGTCGGGCCCCTTGCGCGACACCACCGTATATTTCGGCAGGGCAAGTCCCTGCCCCTGCGCCCATTCTTGCAGCGCCGATTTGGCATCGACCGCGACTTCTGGCACAGGCTCGGATTGATCCTGCCAAAGTTTGCGCACGACGGCGCGTGCTTTCTCAAAGCCGCCGTCGAGGAACACCGCGCCCAATAGAGCTTCCGCCGCGTCGGCCAGGATCGTCGTTTTCTCGCGGCCGCCACTGTCGGCCTCGCTTTCCGACAGGATCAAGTGGACGCCAAGTCCGATGGCGCGCGAGACCTTGGCGCAGGCTTCCCCGCGCACGAGCCGGTTATAGCGCCGTGCCAACTCGCCCTCGGTGGCGTCGGGATACTGCTGGTTCAAAATTTCAGCGATGGCGAGGCCGAGCACGCGATCGCCGATGAATTCGAGACGCTCATTGTCGCTGCGCTCGGTCTTGCCGCCGCGCACGCTGGCATGCGTCAACGCGCGCTCAAGCAGCACTGTATCCTTGAATCGATGACCGAGCTTTGTTTCAAGCTCTTTGAATTTCCGCGGTCGCAGCATGAGCACTTTTTTGAACTGTCTGGCCGGCGACTGCAGCAGCGAGCCGGGCGCCTGACCGTTATCGTACGAGATTGAAGAACCGGCTCCAGCGGATGTCGAACGGCCATGTCCACGGCGCCCACCAGCGCAGCGCATCCGGCTCGTCGACGGCCGCCGAGAAGAAGATGATTTCGGCACGGCCGACGAAGTTTTCCAGTGGCACGAAGCCGACGCCGCCGTCCGACTGCACGCGGCTGTCGGTTGAATTGTCGCGATTGTCGCCCATCGTGAAGTAGTGTCCGGCCGGCACCTTGAACACGGAGGTCGAATCAAGTTGCCCGTCAGGCGTCAGGTCGAGAACATGGTACTTCACACCCTCGGGTAAGACTTCCTCGTAGCGCTTGTAGCGGACGGTGCGGCAGAACCGCTGCGTGTCCTCGCACTCGATGTTCTCGAATTCGCCGACGTAGGTCTTCGGCACCGCCGTTCCGTTGATGTACAAAACGCCCTTGCGCATCTGGATCTCGTCGCCCGGCAGACCGACGACACGCTTGATGTAGTCGATCTGGTTCTGCGGCGGCTTTTTGAAAACGACGACGTCGCCGCGCTTGGGCTCGTCCGAAAAGACCCGGCCTGAGAAGATGTCAGGCGAGAACGGGAACGAGTACTTGGAGTAGCCGTAGGACAGCTTCGACACGAACAGGTAGTCGCCGATCAGCAGCGTGTCCTTCATCGAACCGGACGGAATGTTGAACGGCTGGTAGAAAAAGATGCGCACGAACATCGCAATGGCCAGCGCCTCGGCAACGATGATGGCCGTTTCAACCCAGCCCGATCTCGCAGCCTTCGTACCGATGCTCATTCAACGCTCCCTGAGCCGCGCGACGGCGACGAGCCGGGGGCTGATTTTATCAATGGGCTGGCTATAGCGAGTTTGCCTGAAGGCTGCAATTAGACCCTCTGACACGGGCGAAAATCAAGCGATTCCATGGCGTAAGGCGTCACCGGGGTAAACTTAAGCGCGGCCCCAGGCTATCCGGCCAAATCCGCCTTCGACCGGACGGCCGAAATGATCACCACGGCCTCGGCGATCGGATACTCATCCGTCAAGGTCAGGTCGATGCGGGCGTCATAGCCCTCGGGCGTGATACGGGCCAGGTGACGGGCGGCACCCCCGGTCAGCGCCAGGGTCGGTCTCCCGGTTGGCGCGTTGACGACCCCGATGTCGGCGAAATGGACGCCAAAGCGGAACCCCGTGCCGAGGGCTTTGGTCATTGCCTCCTTAGCGGCGAAGCGCTTGGCTAGTGTGCTCGCGGGCTTGGCGCGGGCGAAGGCGCGGCGGCGTTCTTCGTCCGTGAAGACGCGATTGAGAAACCGGTCGCCAAACCGCTGAATGGTTTTTTCAATACGCCGGATGTCGCACAGATCGTTGCCGATGCCGAGGATCATGCGGGGGCTCGCATGCGTCTTGACGGCCCAGCCGCAATATCGCGGGCGTCGTCCATCAGCGCCCGCATGCGCCGGACCGCACTCGACAGCCCGCCGAAGATGGCTTCGCCAACGAGGAAGTGGCCGATGTTGAGTTCGACGAATTCGGGAATGCGCGCGATCGGCGCCACCGTGTTGTAGGTCAAGCCGTGACCGGCATGGACCTCGAGCCCAGCCGCGGCGGCAGCAGTGGCGGCCTTGCGATGCCGGTCGATTTCAGCGGCAATGCCGGCCGCATCGTGGTCGAGTGCGAGGTGGCAATAGCGGCCCGTGTGCAATTCGACGATGTCGGCACCGGCGCGGGCCGAAGCTTCGATGGTTCTAAGATCGGGCTCGATGAACAGCGACACGCGAATGCCGGCGTCTTTCAGACGGGCGATGAACGGCGTCAGCGTCGCGAGCCCGCCGATGACCTCGAGCCCGCCTTCGGTGGTGCGCTCCTCGCGCCGTTCCGGCACCAAGCAGCAAGCGTTCGGCACGTGGCGAAGCGCAATGTCGAGCATCTCGTCCGTTGCCGCCATTTCGAGATTGAGCGGCCGCGTCAGCTCGTTTTTCAACCGTGTGATGTCGGTATCGGAAATGTGCCGCCGGTCCTCGCGCAGATGCGCGGTGATTCCGTCGGCGCCGCCCTCGATCGCGAGGTGGGCAGCCCGCAGCGGATCGGGATGCAGTCCGCCGCGGGCGTTCCGCAGTGTTGCCACATGATCGATGTTGACGCCAAGCCGAAGGGCCGAATGGAAAGGCATGGCTGAAGTAAAACCTTGTGCTGATGCGCCGGGCGAGGCGCCGGCTCAACTGGACCATCGGCGCTTCTGAATGATGCGCACGGCCCGGCGATTAGGATAGTAGCTCCAAGCCGCCGCAAGCAAGCCGGTCAATAGGCCGCCGGCAACCATTGCTTCGACGGCCGGCGTAAGGTTACTCAAACAGGCGTTCAACCTTGGCAACCGTCGGCCGGGCGCGAAGGCCGGCCAGGATCTGGTTCAAATGCACCAGATCGAAGACCTCGACCTCGATATGCATGACGGTAAAGTCCGCCGCTTTTCGGGCCATTTTGACGTTGTCGATGTTGCCGCCGGCTTCGCCGATGATCTTCGCAATATCGGCCAGCGATCCAGGCGCGTTGACCGCTGTCACGCTGACGCGCGCCGGAAACCGCCCCGGCATGTCGGGATCGACATCCCAGGTGACGTCGATCCAGCCTTCGTGCTCGAACTCCTTCAATCGCGGCGAGTGGATCTGGTAGATGCGGATCCCCTCTCCCGGCTGCATGACGCCGATGATGCGATCACCGGGCACGGCACCGCCGGGCTCGAAGATAACCGGCAGATCGTTGTTCGGCCCGCGGATCGAGATTGCGGTCTTGGTGTCGCCTTCGGCGGCGCGGAACTTGAGGCTCATCACCTTTTCGATGTTGAACCAGCCGTCTTGCGACTGCGCCCGGCCGAAGCGGCGCTGCGGCTTGTAGGTGGGCTCAGCCCCTGGCGCTGCCGGCACCATGGCTTTGATGACGTCGTCGAGCGCGATATCGTTGCGTCCGACCGCTGCCAGCACATCTTCCGCCGACTTCAAATGGAAGCGGCCGGCAACAGTCTTGAGCTTGTCGCCAGTGAATTCGAAGCCGGAACTCGCGAGCGTCGAGCTCAACAGCTGGCGGCCAAGTTCGGCGTAGCGGCGCTTCTCCGCTTCGCGCGCCGCGCGGCGGATGGCGGCACGCGCCCGCCCGGTGACGGCGAAGGCTTCCCAGGCCAGCGGCCGAGCGTGCGTTTTAGAGGTCTCAATCACGACCTCGTCGCCGTTTCTGAGCCGCGTATCGATCGGGACGTGACGGCCATTGATGAAAGCCGCGACGGCCTCGTTGCCGATGTCGGTGTGGACGGCATAGGCGAAGTCGAGCGGCGTCGCGCCGCGCGGCAGCGCGATCAGGCGGCCCTTCGGCGTGAAGCAAAACACCTGATCCTGGAACAGCTCGAGTTTGGTGTGCTCGAGAAATTCTTCCGGATTTTCCGCCTGCAGCAGCGTCGAGATCATGACGCGCAGGCGACCATAGGGACTGTTGTCGCGCTCGGTCGTGACGATCTCGGCTTTGCCGGCATCTAGCTTGGCGGCACCATTCACCAGCTTCTCGGGCGCGATGGCCCGGCTTTCCTTGTAAAGCGCGTGTGCTGCGATGCCATACTCCGCCACACGGTGCATGGCGTGGGTTCGGATTTGCAATTCGACGCGCTGGTGACGCGGCCCATAAACGGTGGTGTGGATCGACTGATAGTTGTTCCGCTTCGGCGCCGAAATGTAGTCCTTGAAGCGGCCCGGAACCGTGCCCCAGGTCGTGTGCACGATACCGAGCACCTGATAGCAATCTGCAATCGTGTCGACGACAACGCGAAACGCGAAGATATCGGAGAGCTGCTCGAGGCTGATCTGCTTGTGCTCCATCTTGCTCCAGATGGCATAAGGCTTTTTCTCGCGGCCCGACGCCTCCGCTTTCAAGCCCGCATCGGAAAATTTCCGAGCCAGTGCTTGGCGGATCTCTTCGACCAGGCCCTTATTGCGGGCGCGGATATCAATGAGCTTTTCGGAAACGGCCTGATAGGCCTCCGGGTGCAACCAGCGGAAGGCGTGATCCTCGAGTTCCTCGCGCACCGTCTGCATGCCCATCAGGCCGGCGAGCGGCGCGTAGATGTCGAGCGTCTCTTCCGAGTTCCGCCTGCGGCTTTCCGGCTGCATATGCTCGAGCGTGCGCATGTTGTGCAACCGGTCGGCGAGCTTGACGAGAAGCACGCGGATGTCGGTCGAAATGGCGATCAGGAGTTTGCGGAAATTCTCCGCCTGCTCAGCCTTTTTCGAGACGAGATCGAGGCGCTTGATCTTGGTCAGGCCGTCAACGAGGCTGCCGATTTCGGGGCCAAACATCTGATCGATCTCGGTCCGCGTTGCATCCGTGTCTTCGATGACATCGTGCAGCAACGCCGTCGCAATCGTCGCGTCGTCGAGCTTGAGATCGGTCAGGATGGCGGCGACTTCGAGGGGATGAGAAAAGTACGGCGCGCCCGACGCACGCTTCTGCGATCCATGCGCTTTCATGGCGTAGACGTAGGCGCGGTTCAAAAGCGCCTCGTCAGCCTTCGGATCGTATTTGAGAACCCGTTCGACGAGTTCGTATTGCCGCATCATGGGCCGTCGCACTCCTTCAAGGGCGCGAGCGTAACCGAAGTGATGCCGTTTGCGATACCACCGCGTTCAGCCGGCCCTTAAGATGCGCCAGCAACGCTGCGTGTGTCAGCGACCGCGGTCGCGGGAATCGCGATCGCGTTCGCGCGGGCCGCCGCCTGAGCCTATGTTGGCCGACGGCTCCAGCGGCGTCATGCTTTCGAGACCGCGCAGCAGCTGCTCTTCCGTCATGACATCGACCTGGGCATCGCTCGACATGTCGTCGCGGCCGAGTTGCGGCGGACGGCGGTCGGCTGGAAGCAACGGGGCTGCGACCGCTTCCGGCTCATCGACTTCCGTGTTCTTCTGGATCGAGTTGATCAGCGTTTCACGCATATCGTCAGGTGAAATCGTGCGTTCGGCGATTTCGCGCAGCGCGATGACGGGGTTCTTGTCGTCGTCTGGAGTGATCGTGATTGAGCTGCCGTTGGCGATCGACCGGGCGCGATGTGCGGCCAGTAGAACGAGCTCGAATCGGTTCGGGATCTTGTCGACACAGTCTTCAACGGTGACGCGGGCCATGAAGGGGGGAGTCCTTCCCTTGGATTTAACGCTGTCTTGGAACGGAAACGTCGGCGCGGGCTATCGTTAGGACCGCCTTGCAGCGCCTTGAGCGTGTGCGTGTGCCACGGTTGCCACGCCAAATCAAGCCCTTGAAGGTGTGCCTCAATTTTCAGCCGGTCCAATTTTCGATTTTGTACGTTTTAGGAGGTTGTGACAAGTTGCTGACATCTTAAGCTTATGACTTGTCTCGACATTGTGACAATTGCCCTCATCTGGGAGAATTCAGTTTTCCGTCCGGAGCACTGTTCTACGGCGTAGATTCCGGCTAAAAGCTGAGCAGTTGAATTAACGTTGGCGACTTTAAACGGCAGGCGGACGCCGAATGTATTGCGCCTTACGACCGAAGACGAGCATGCCGAACGCCTTTTAAATATTTGTTCCGCGCGATCTGTGAGGATTGACAAAATGCACTTTTATCCGACCGAGCGAATTGCCCTCTTCATCGACGGCGCCAACCTCTACGCCACCGCCAAATCTCTGGGATTTGACATCGATTACAAACGTTTGCTCGGCGTGTTCCGGCAAAAAGGGCAGTTGATCCGGGCGCTCTACTACACAGCACTTGCCGAGGAGCAGGAATACTCGTCGATCCGCCCCTTGATCGACTGGCTGGACTACAACGGCTTCACGATGGTCACCAAGCCGACCAAGGAATTCACCGACTCGACCGGGCGCCGCAAGATTAAGGGAAATATGGACATCGAGCTTGCGGTCGATGCCATGCGCCTCGCCGACAATCTCGATCACATTGTTATATTCTCCGGCGACGGCGATTTCCGCTCGCTGGTTGCCGCCCTTCAGCAGAAGGGCAAGCGGGTCAGCGTCATCTCGACATTGCAGACGCAGCCGCCGATGGTTGCGGACGAACTCCGCCGCCAGGCCGATCAATTCATCGACATCGCCGATCTGGAAAACCAGATCTGCCGCGATCAGTCGTCGCGCCCGATGCGCGAGCCACGCACATTCCAGGCACGCGGGCCGGTTGCGTCATCCCGCGATCCGAATTATGTCGCCGACGACGACCTCGCCGAAGAAGAGGTCTAGGGCGTCTCAAAGTTAGCGGGCAAATGGGCGGCGGCGGCGGTTCCGAACTCAAAGTTGGGCCCGAGGCGCCGCCCAAATGCGTTCTGTGCCCGCGTCTCGTCGCCTTTCGCAAATCCAATGCGGGGGCCGAACCGTCCTGGTTCAATGGCGCCGTGCCGTCATTTGGCACACCCGATGCGAGGCTGCTGATCGTCGGCCTGGCGCCAGGCCGCAATGGCGCCAACCGCACGGGCCGCCCGTTTACAGGCGACTACGCCGGCGATCTTTTGTACGCGACGCTGCTGGAGTTTGGCTTCGCCGAGGGCACCTATGATGCCCGCCCCGATGACGGCCTCAAGCTTCGCGGCTGCATGATTACGAACGCGGTCCGTTGCGTGCCGCCGGAAAACAAGCCAACGCCGGCTGAAATCACCACCTGCCGTCCGTTTTTCGAGGCGCGCCTGGCGGCGTTGCCGAAACTGCGCGTGATGCTGGCGCTCGGCCGCATTGCGCATGATCAAACGCTGGCGGCGCTGAAACTCAAAAAATCGGCGTTTCCGTTCGGCCACGGAAAGCGGCACGATCTTGGCGAAGGGCCCGTGCTCTACGACAGCTTTCACTGCTCGCGCTACAACACCAACACCCGGCGGCTGACGACGGACATGTTTCGCGACGTCTTCGCGGCCATCAAGGTTGAGCTGGGACCGGCGTATTGAGGAGAGTGGCACTTGTAGGTTGGGTTAGCGCGGCCACGTGCGTCTCGTTCAGAAAACAAATGCAAATTCCGCGCGTAACCCAACAACTTTGTTGCGGCGTTCACTGGTCTTGGTTGTTGGGTTACGGTCGCGAAAAAAGAAATCGCGATACACACGCATCGTGTCGCGGCTTAACTCAACCTACGTTTCTTTGCTTTGAACGGCACGGATCTCCGCCAGCAGCGTGACCGCATGTGTGCCGGGCGGGTGCACGGGGTAGATTGCACGGTATATCACGCCATTGCGCACAATCAGCGTCAGCCGTTTGAGATATGCCACGCCGCCGGTCTCGAAGCGCGGCAGTTTAAGCGCATCCGCAAACGCGAAGCGCGCATCGCACAACAGTTGGAACGGCAATCCGGCGCGCGTCGCAAACGCTTTCTGATCAGCGGCGGATTGGCTGCTGAGACCGAACACCTCGAAGCCTTTGATCTGGAACGCCGCATAGTGATCGCGAAATCCCTCCGCCTCCGGCGTCGAGCCGTGCGCGCCGGGGATATCATCCCAACCCGGCGGGTTCGGTTGCCCGGGCGTGCCGGCGAACGGATAGACGAACACAACGGCGCGCTCCTGGAAGCGCGCGAGATTAACGGGTGCGCCGCGCGTTGCCTCCAGCGCCACATCGGGCAGGCGCGTACCTGGGATCAGGTGCTTTGCGCCGCCGTCGTCCTTGGGCGCCGCTAAAGTTGCTTTCGCCATCACCCCTTCTCCCGCATGACGCGCGCCTTCTCGCGGTTCCAGTCGCGCTTCTTTTCGGTCTCGCGCTTGTCGTGCAGCTTCTTGCCTTCGGCGAGGCCGATCTTGAGTTTGGCGATGCCCTTGGCGTTGAAATACATCTCCAGCGGCACGATCGTCATGCCCTTGCGCTCGATGGCGAGCTTGAGTTTGGCCAGCTCGCTTTTGTGCATCAGCAGTTTACGTTTGCGCCGCGGCTCATGCTGAAAAAACGCAGCACCCTTGTATTCGGCGATGTAGCTGTTGATCAGCCAGATGCCGCCGTCCTCGAAAGACGCATAGCTTTCCGCGATATTGGTCTGGCCGACGCGCAGCGACTTGACCTCGGAACCGGCCAGCATGACGCCGGCTTCCCAGCTGTCAGTGATGAAATACTCGTGGCGCGCCTTGCGGTTTTCCGCAATCAGCGTCGTGCCGTCGTCTCTCTTGGAGGCCATCGCTTATAAGACCTCGAGCCCGCTCACTCTGCGGCCTTGGCGTCGAGCAGGCCAAGCTGAGCCAGTACCGCGTCGACGGCTTTTTTGGTGGCGTCCGCCACCGGCACCATGGGTAGCCGCATGTCGGGCGTGCAGAACCCAAGCCGCGATACGGCATATTTCACAGGGCCAGGATTGGTTTCGACGAACAACACGTCGTGCAGCGGCATCAAACGATCCTGCATCGCCAGTGCGGTTTTGTAGTCGCCAGCTAAGCAGGCGTTCTGGAAATCGGCGCACAGCCTTGGTGCGACGTTGGAGGCAACCGAAATGCACCCCCGCCCGCCGTGCGCCATAAAGCCCAGCGCCGTCGCGTCCTCGCCTGAGAGCTGGCAGAAATCTGGTCCGCACGCGGCACGCTGTTGCGACGGGCGCGCCAGGTTGGCGGTCGCGTCCTTGACGCCAACGACGTTTTTCAACTCAGCCAGCCGCGCCATGGTCGCAACCGACATATCGACGATCGAGCGTGCCGGGATGTTGTAGATCACAATCGGAATCTTGATCGCGTCGTTGATGGCCTTGAAGTGCTGATAGAGGCCCTCTTGCGTCGGCTTGTTGTAGTACGGCGTGACAACCAGCACGCCGTCGGCGCCGGCCTTCTCGGCGTACTCAGACAATTCGATGGCTTCGTCGGTTGAATTCGAGCCTGTCCCCGCCAGCACCGGCACGCGCTTCTTCGCGGTCTGGACCGAGAGCTCGATGACGCGCTTGTGCTCGTCGAAGTCGAGCGTCGGGCTTTCGCCCGTGGTCCCGACCGGCACGAGGCCGTGCGTGCCTTCCGAGATCTGCCACTCGACAAAGCGCGTCAGCGCGGCTTCATCGAGATGGCCATTCTTAAAGGGCGTGATGAGCGCCGTGAGCGAGCCTTTGAACATGCCTCTGCCTGTGATTGCCGTCGCCGGTGGTTTTCTAGGCCGGACGCTGCCACCGCGCCTGCCCCAATGCAACACGCCGCGTGGTTGCATAGATAATCGCGCCTGTCACGCCCCCGTACCGGCGCATTGGCATGTTTCCAGCCACGGTCTCGCCGCACGGCCGTGTAACCCAAACCATTGCAAAGCGCTTGCGCTCCGGCGCCTCCGCCCGCTTTATGGTGTCTTGCACGCAAAAGTCCAAACTCCGCGAGGCCGGTACACTGGCCGGTACACTGGCCTGACATCCTGGACGAACATTGAGAGGATCGCTGTCGTGACGATGCCCAGACTGCATTCAACGATCAGAGCGATTCGGCGCAGCGTCTTTTTGATCGTGCCGCTGTTGATGTTTGCGGCCGCCCCTTCCGCGAGAGCGGCGCAAGCCGACAGCCCCGCCCCAGTCATGACCAAGGCGGAAGCCGACCACATTGCCAAATTGGACGCAGCACTTGCCCCCGTCCGCAACCTCAAACCGTCGGACGCCGATGCCGAGCGGCTGCGCGGCGCCATTCAGGCCATCAAGTCAAACAACATGACGCGCTTCGGCGAGCTTGAGTCCGAGATCGCGGACCCGGCCGCCAAGAAGCTCGTCACCTGGGTGCGCTTGAAAAACGGCTACGGAGACGCCGCCGAATACCGCGCCTTTCTCAAAGACAACCCGCTGTGGCCAGAGCGCACAACGATGGTGCAGCGATTCGAAGAGGCGATGTTCACGCAAGGCGGCAGTGCCGGGTCGATCAAGCAGTTCTTTGCCACCACCCCGCCCGAAACGGGCATCGGTTATGCAGCGCTCGCGTCGGCCTATCTCGCTGAAGACAACAAAGCGGAAGCAAAGAAATACGCCGCCAAAGCCTGGCGCGAATATACGATCCCCGGCACACTTGAGACAGGGTTCCTGCGCCGCTTCGGCGATCTGCTGACTGAGGCCGATCACAAGTGGCGCTTCGACCGCATGGTAACGGATGACGTCCGCTGGGCCGGAAACCGCGCCGAACGCGCCGCCTTCGCCCGCCGTGTCATTCCGCTGCTCTCAGGCCCTGAGCAAAGGAAAGCCAACGCCCGGCTCGCTGTCTTCAATCGCTCAGGGAATGCACGCGCCTTGATGGACGCGCTGCCGCAGGGCGACGTCGCCGACCTCGGACTAGCCTTCCATCGCATCCAGCTGCTGCGCAAAGCCGGTAAAGTCGACGAAGCCGCCAAGATCATTCTCGCCATTCCGCCGGACCCGGCAAGAATCGCCGTGCTCGACGAGTGGTGGGCCGAGCGGCGCGGCCTTGCCTACGCGGCCTTGAAGCTCGGCAAGAAAAAACTGGCCTATGATCTCGCCAAAGATGCCGGACCGCTGACCGTCAATCCGCTCAAAGAGCAGACGTTCATGGCGGGGTGGATCGCCTACCGCTATCTGAAAGACGCCGACGCGGCCGAGAAGCACTTCAAGGATTTGACAAAAGCCGCCGATGGCCCCTTAAGCCGCGCCAAGGCCGCCTATTGGCTGGCTCGCATCGCCGACGGCCGCGGCGACAAAGCGGCGGCGGCCGAGCACTACAAAACCGCCACCAAGAACCCCGATACATTCCACGGCCTGCTCGCCATGCAGAAGCTTGAGCCCGGGCGAACGTCGCTCGACGTCAAACCACCCGAGTTCCCAACGCCCGAACAGATCGAGAAATTCAACGGCCTTGATGCCGTCAAGGCCGTTGTCATCGCGCGCAAGGCGGGGCTGTCGCGCGACTATACGCGCGGCTTCCTGACGTCGCTGCGCATTGGCCTGCCGAGCGAAGCCGAAGCCGGCATGGTTGCGCACTTGGCGGAATCCATCGGCGATACGCAGATGTCGCTGCGGGTTGCCAAGGCGGCCATCGCCAAGGGCCAGAACCTGTTAATGTACGGCTATCCGATCCACCGCTTCCCAGCCTACACGCCGCTGCGCCCGCCGCCCGAAATGGCATTCCTGCTCAGCATTGCGCGGCAGGAAACCGAGTTCGAGCCGCAGACCGTGTCGGGCGCCGGCGCCAAAGGTTTGCTGCAGGTCATGAACGTGACGGCAAAGCACGTCTGCCAGGACTACAAAATCAAGTGCGATATCCCGCGCCTTCTATCGGACAACAAATACAACGTCACCATCGCATCCGCCTACATCGGCGACCGCATGGGCGAATTCGGCGGCTCGTACGTTCTCGGTCTCGCGGGCTACAACGCCGGTCCCGGCCGCGCCCGGCAATGGATCAGAGAGAACGGCGATCCGCGCGATCCCAACGTCGACCCGCTCGACTGGATCGAGCGCATCCCGATCACCGAGACGCGCGAGTACGTGACCAAGGTCATGTCCAACATCCAAATCTACCGCGCCCGCCTCGGCGACACGGCCAAAGCGCTGCGCGTCGAAGACGACCTTCAACGCGCCCGCGGCAACTATAAAGTTCCCGAAAAGGGCAACGACGGCGATTCTGGCGCAGGCGATACCGAAGGCTGAGCGTTTTTTCTCAAACCGGGCGGGGCATCGGCGGACATGACGGCGGCAGTATCGGCAAAAGTCTTCGACAACATCTATTTCAGCGCCCGCGACGGCTTGCGGCTCTACGCCCGCCATTACGCCGCCCGCGTGGCTCGTGGATTGCGCCCCGTTCTGTGTCTCGCGGGCCTGACGCGCAACAGCCGCGATTTCCACGACGTCGCCTCGGCACTGTGCCAGCACCCAGCGACGCCGCGAGACGTCTACACCCTCGACATTCGCGGCCGCGGCAATTCCGAGCACGATCCCGACTGGAAGAACTATTCCGTTCTCGTTGAAGTCCACGACGTCATCGACTTCATGACCATGCGCGGCCTGCATGACGCAGGCATCATCGGCACTTCGCGCGGCGGGCTGATCACCATGGTGCTCGCCGCCATGCAGCCAACGCGCATCGGCGCCGTTGTCTTGAACGACATCGGCCCTGTTATCGAAACAGACGGCCTGATCCGCATCGCCGGTTACGTCGGCCGCGTGCCGGTTCCGAAGACGTGGGGAGAGGCCGCCCGCGCCGTGCGCGATTTGACAAAACGCGATTTTCCAAACCTCACCGACGCCGATGCCGAGGCCTTCGCGCGCCAGCTTTTCAACGAGCGCAACGGCCGGCCGGCTGCCGGATATGACGCAAAACTCTCCAAGTGCCTGTCGGTCCTCGACGGGCCGATGCCAAAACTCTGGCCGCAGTTTGAAGCCATGAAACGCGCGCCCGTGCTCGTCATCCGCGGCGGCAACTCCGACTTGTTATCGCCAAAAACCGTGGATGCCATGCATCAGCGCCATCCGAATCTCGCCAGCATCGAAGTGCCGGGCGAAGGCCACGCGCCGCTGCTTCACGACGCCCCGACGATCAACGCGATAGCGCACTTTTTCGCCGAAACCGATGCAGGCCGCCGCCACGCCGAGGCAGCGTAGGATTTCTAACGTCCGCTGTCAGTCGTCGTCGCGGCTGGTCTCGACGTCGCCCTTATCGACGCGTCGCGAGAATTCGGTGTGGCCGCCGCTGGCTAAAATGCGGGCATGTTCGACCCAGTTCTCGCGCTCGATGCGGCCCTTGAAATCGAGCGTCTGACTGATGCGATCGATGTCGCCGCTGGTCCAGTTGGCGATTTGATCGTAGCGCGAGATGCCCATGCCGTTCAGACGCTTTTCGATCAGCACGCCGATGCCGCGAATGCGCTTGAGGTCGTCGCCTTCGCGTTCGTCGTCAGCATCGGAACGCGACGACGCTTGTTTGGCCGGCCTGTCCGCCATGGGCGGGCGCTGCTCAGCGTCCTTGGTTTCCTTGTCCTTGATCGCGTCCGTTAGCTTCGCTGGGATCACGATCTTCGGGTCAACCTTCGACAGCGGTGAGATCGGCTCGATCGGCCTGATGCCGCGTGTAACACTGGCGGACGCAGCCGCAATGGCAGCAGCAGCTGCGGCCGCCATGTCGGCAACAGAGCGCACGGGCGGCGTTACCGGTGCCGGCACCGCAACCTGTGCTGCAACCGGCGCAGGCGTAACGCTCGCTGCCGGAACCGGGGCTGATTTGGGGGCTTCAGTCGCGGCTTCCACGGGCGCAGACTTTGGTACATTGCCCGCACCAGCGGACCTGAGCGCGGCCGCCCGGTTGCGCGAATAATAGGTCTCGCCGCCCTTGGCGAGGATCTGCGCCTGCTCGATCCATTGGTCGCGATCGATGCGGCCATCAAGACCAAGCGCCTGATTGATCCGGTTGACGTCGGCGGCACTCCAGCGGCCCATATCGTCGAAGCTGCGCGTGCCTTGGGCTTTTAGTTTTTTCTCGGTGTCGGAATCGATGGCGCGGATGCGCTGGAAGTCATCGCCCGAGACCGTAACCGTCGCGAGGGCAGGCTCGGGCTTCGGCGCCGGGATAACAGCAGCTGCCGGTTTGTCGATAACGTCAGAGGCCTTTGGCGGTGGCGATGGTTCGGCTTGATGGGGCAGTATCGCTCCGAGTGACGACAAAGATTTTGCTGGCTCAGGCTTAACTGGATCAGCGGCCGCTGATGATGATGTTTTCAATTGCGGGGTTACGGCGGCAGCGGCGGCAGCGGCGGCTTTTGCCGCAGCCACTGCTGCCGCAGCGGCAGCAGCCGTCGCCGCGCTTGAGCCCTGGGGTGCCGATGATCCAGTTACGGGTTTCGGCGGCTGAACCACCTTTGCGGCGGGTGGCGGGGCGACAGGCTTGGGTTCGATTGGTTTGACTGGCTCGGGCTTTTTCGGCGGCGGCCACGGCGCGGCCGGGCCCGTCACCATGGGTAGAATGGCGGGGCGGACTTCGACGATCATCCGGCGCGGCATGCCCTCGTTCGGGTCGGGACCTGACAATGCCCGGTCGAAGCGCGAGGTGTCGGCGAGCTTCGGTAGTGCTTTCGGCTCCGGGCGCGCCAGTATGTCGATTTTGGGTTGCACGGGATCAACAGCGCGCGGAGCCACGGCTCGCGTTGTCACAGGAACGCTCGAGGGCGTAGTGGCCCGCCGTGAGGCGGCGTTCGCGGCGGCGGCTGCAGCTGCCGCAGCGGCGTTTGACGCCGTTGGCTGAGTCAGAACAGGCGTTGGCACCGGCATCGCAGCTTGCGGCCGCGCAGCACCACGGATCACCGGAACCGGTTGCAGGGCTGGCCGCACGCCGATCGCCCGTTTGATGAGGCACGCCGTCAAGGCGCCGGCGAAGTACGACGCAAGAAGCAGAAGGAATGTCTGCAGCAGCAAATAAGTCATGACTGAACCGTCCCTCGCGGCGCGGTTGGCGCCGTCGTCATGGATCGCAAACTCTGCCTGCAAGCCGTCATTGTTCTTCGCTCCGGCCGCACGACATCCAGCCCGCGATACCGCCGAGCACGAATGCGAGGGCAATCCACCAGATGAGCTTCAAGAACAGATAGTCCATCGTTTGCTCCTCGTGCGGCCCAGCTCATGGGGCAGGCGCCGTTAGTTGACCTTGACCGTGAATTCGATGCGCCGGTTCTTGGCCCGGCCGTCTTCGGTGATGTTGTCGGCGACGGGCCGGGTTGCGCCGTAGCCTATGGTCGACAGCCGGCCGCGATCGACGCCAGTGCGGGTCAGGAAGTCGGCGACCGCACTGGCGCGGCGGTCCGACAAGCGCTGGTTGCGCTCGTCCGTGCCTTCGCCGTCGGTATGACCCTCGATTTCGATGCGGAAGCCGGGGCAGGCGTTGGCGATTTCGGCAAGTTCCTTCAGCGTGTCGGTGCTGTCGTCGGTTAGATCGGCCTTGGCGCGGGCGAATTGCAGAATGCCTTTTTCCGTCGCATCCCGCATCAGCTCCTGACACCTGTCGGCTTCCTGCTGGCGCGGGTCCGGCACGACGACTTCGATGGCATCGCTGCCTTTAAATCCTTCCGGCAAGCCGCTGCCGATGGCGCTGCGGACACCTAATGCGACGGCCTCACTCGTCGCGATGCCGCGGACCATCAAGTCCTTGGCCGTCAGCGACGTCTCGCCTGACTTGAGGCGCGCCAGCTGATCGAGCCCGCGCAACGCAACTGTCAACCACGGTTCGGCCGGGGCGCCGACGATCTTCATCTGATCGGTGATTTTGGCGCGCTGGAACAGCCGCTGCGCGGACTCGGCGATGTGCGTGCGCGATGTCTCGTCCGGCACTTCGCCGCTCAGTACCACCGCACCATTCGCCTCGTGCGACGCGCGCCACGTCAGGTCGTCGCGCAATGCGCCCGTGAACGCGATGTCGGTTGTGGCTTCGCAGGTTTGCCCGGCTGCAGCCTTGACGTCCGGCGGCACGCCCTGGGCAATCGCATAGTCGTTGGTGGTGCCGGTGACGCTCAGCTTGCGGTCGGCGAGAATGGTTTGCCCGGTCGTGAGACGCGGCAGGGCTGCAAGGCCCGCAACGATACACTGCTGCCAGCCTTCTGGCGCGCCGGTGACGATTTGCAGCCGGTCGGTGACGGTCTGGCCGGGGAAGCGGGCCTTAACGGCATCGATCAACGCGGCACGCGCCGCTTCGCTCGGCACATAGCCCGACACTTCGAGCGTCGAGCCGTCATGGGCAATCGACATGACATAGCCGCCGGTCGGCAATGGGGCGGCAGCGCGCGGATACTTGATCTGCTCGTTGATCTTGAAGGCTTGCGGCACGCTCGACTTCAATGCGGTGCGAACGGCTTTGGCGGTGGCTTCGTCGGCGGCTTCGCCGAGGAACGTCAGGTCCTTGCCTTTGATGTCGGCGGTGCCGTTTTTCAAAGCGCCGAGCTGCACAAGGGCGGCGTTGGCGGCATCGGCCCAGTTCTCTGGTGCGCCGTCGGCGACATCAGTGCGGTCGGTCAGCGCGCTCTTTGGCAACACCTTGCGGATTGTGGCGCCAAGACCGTCACGCGTTTTTTCGGACGGCACGAAGCCGGTAATCAAAACCTCTTTGCCCGACGATTTTGCGGTCCAGGTATAGGTCCCGACCGACGGCGGCATAATCTTCTCAAACGCAAGTGCCACGCCCGCCGGAACCGACGACGACAGCGCCGACTTGACGCTCTTGTAGGCCGGTATGGTCGCAGCTGCGCCGACGACCGACAGATCGAGACCGTCGAGCCCTGCCGTACCAGTCTTGAGTTGGGCCAGCTGCTTCAAGCCGAACAGCGCGCCCGACACCCAGGCGTCGCGATCGGGGGCGCCGCGCGCCAGTTTCATCTCGTCGATAATTTCGGTCTTTGCGAACGCGCCGCGTGCCGCCGTCAGAACCTGCTTGCGCGCATCCTCGCTCGGCACGAAGCCCGAGACGACGAGCTTGCCTTTGGCTTCCGATGTGGCCGACCAAGTGAAGCGGTCGGCGAGTTCGAGCAATTCGGTGCGGCCTTGCGCAATGCGCACGCCCCAGGTGTCGCGAACCGAGCCCAACGCTTTGGCCGGATCGGTGTCGGTATTGGCCTTGCCCGTCACAACGCCATCGCGGCCCGAGAACACCGGCACCGCCCAGTCGAGACCGGCGCGCGATAACGCTTCCTGCGTGCGGCGTCCTAGATCGGCTTCGATGCCCTCGCGCTCGAGCTGCACCGCGACCCAGCTCAGCATCGCGACAGGCACGAGGCCCAACAGCCAGTAGGACGGATTGCACCGCATACGAAGGCTAACTCCCCAACTTCACGTCACCCGCCGCAGCGCTCCGCGCCACGACCCGCATTTACCCCTGCGGCGCACGAACGCCCTGGAACCGGCTGCAAGCGCTCGCCGGCTGGCCATTGCGCCACCGATACCCCCGCGCGACTATAGCCAAACGCTGTGGCCATTCCAAGCCAGACACGGCCGGGACGATCCGGAACCCGGTTAACCGAACTTGGTCTAATCGGCTGAGACCGCAGATTTTTTTCGATCCGTTGTAGAACTGATGCCCGGGCCATAGCGGTTTGGCCCGATCCGCCAGGATTAGGCCTTGGCAGCGTCTCTATTTTGCCGCGCGGCGGCGGCGCCGATGGCGTGCCCGATCAACACGAGGCAGGGGCCGTCGATGGCCGACGCCGCGAGCAGCTCGGGGAGCGCGGCGAGGGAACTAACAATCAGCCGTTCGCCGGGGTGGCTGACAGCGACGAGCGCTGCTGCGGGCGTGGCGGGCGGCAATCCTGCGGCGGTCAGGCGGTCGCGCAACTCAGCCAGCGTCCGGTGCGCCATGTAGACCGCCGTTGTCGCGCCCGGGTCGGCCAGCGCCTGCCAGTCGAGGTTGGCGGGCAGCTTGCCGTCGCGGGCGTGACCGGTAATGAACTGAACGCGCTTGGCGTGGTCACGATGCGTCAGCGACACCTTCAAGCGCGCCGCGCCTGCCTGCGCTGCCGAGATCCCGGGGATGACTTCGAAGGCGATACCGGCGGCATCGAGGCCGTCCATCTCTTCGCCGCCTCGGCCGAAGATCATCGGGTCTCCAGACTTGAGGCGAACAACGCGTTTGCCCTCAGCTGCAAAGCGGATCATCAGGGCGGTGATCTCGGTCTGCTGGCAGGCTGGCCCGTAGCCGGTTTTCCCAACGAGGATGCGTTGCGCTTCGCGGCGGGCGAATTCGAGAACCGGCGCGGTGACGAGGTCGTCGTACAGGATAACATCGGCGGCGCGTAATGCCCGGACGGCCCGCAATGTCAGCAGTTCGGGATCACCTGGCCCAGCGCCAACGAGCGTGACAAAGCCTTGCTTTGCAGCGGCCGTGCTCGCCGGCACATTCTCAGCAATCAGCGCTTCGAGATCGCGTTCGTCCGGCACACGTTCGGCATTGCGCATGGCACGATCGCTAAACCGCTCCCAAAAGCGCCGCCGCTCGGCCATCGTCGCGCCGAGGCGATCGCCTTCGCGACGCCACGCCTTCGCGGCTTGCGCCCAGCGCTTGAAGCCTGCCGGCAGAAGCGTTTCGATGCCTGAACGAATGGCTTGTCCAAAGACCGGCGCCGCGCCGTCGGTCGAGATCGCAACGATGAGCGGCGAACGGTTGACGATGGCGCCAAACTGAAAGGCGCAATACGCCGGGCGGTCGATGACGTTGACCGGGCAACCGGCAAGGCCTGCCGCTTCGACAAACGCAGCGGCCTCGGTGTCGTCCGTAATGGCGCCAATGGCGATCGCCGCGCCAAGCAGATCTTTTGGCTGCCAGCGGCGCGCGATCAACGTCACGCGGCCGGCGGGCGGGTTTGCGGCAAGGGCTGTGAAGGCCTCGTCGAAACTCTCGGCATAGACATCGACATGGGCGCCTGCCGCCGCCAGCAATTCGGCCTTCCACGCCGCCGGTTCGCTGCCGCCCGCAAGCACCGCGCGTTTGTCTTTGAGCTTGAAGAATACAGGCAGCGTCGCCAGCGGCTCCATGCGCGCGGCCCGCGTTTCCAACGGCACGCGGGCAGAGCGTTCAGGCTGTGCCCGGCTCGAGAACGGGGGATCGGATGGCGTGTTCGGCATCGGTGCCCACAGAGGCTGGCAAGGAAGCGCTGAGGTGCGCGCGGCTAAGCTTGAGAAAATGGCGGAGACGGAGGGATTCGAACCCTCGATACGCTTTAGGGCGTATGACGATTTAGCAAACCGTTGCCTTCAGCCACTCGGCCACGTCTCCGCAAATCAGGGATGCCAACCCGTATAGAGGCCGGACTGAGGCAATGCAAGGCGATGGCGGCGAGACCGGTTTGAACCGTAATATCGGCCGGCAAGTCTGCACAATACACCGTCTTTGTGCCGCCGAATGGCAAAACCACCATGTCCCTGGTAAGCTGATTGCGATTGGCCGCATCCGGTGCAGCGCGGGACCTGGCATGACTAACCGAAGTTTCATCGCATCCGCGGCGGCAGCCGTCGCCGCGCTTGGCGTGCCCCTTCTCAGCGCCGCCGCCGCAGAATTCTGCGTTTCGTGCGACGGGCCGGCAGCACAATATGCTTGTTCGATTGACGGCGCGGCGGCCTTGTCTGGCGATCCCCGCCTCAAGTTGTATTGCATGACCGAGTTGGCGAAATCGGGCGGCCACGCCAGCTGCTCGATCGACCGGGCGCAGCCGAAACCATGCGGCGGCATCGCCAAGGTTCTCGGCGCGCCTGAAGGCTTGGAGTTGGCGAAGCCGCAAGCGCCGGCGCCCGCCGGGATCGCGCCGCCCGAAGCGGAGGCCGCACCGCCCGACGACGCTACAGCGGCGAAACCCAACCCCGCAGCGCCCGCTCCAGCACAAGCGCCACAACCAGACGCGCAGGAAACAACCGTCGCCAAGACGCCAGTGCCGCCGAAGACCGTCAAGGAGATGGTGGATAAAAGTTCGGAGCAGACAGCGGAGAGTTTGGAAAAAACCGGCGAAGCGGCGTCGAGCGCTGCAAAATCCGCAGGCACGGCTCTTGAGAAGGCCGGCCAAGCCATTGGCGACGCCGCCAAGAAAACGTGGACGTGCGTCACGTCGCTGTTCGGCGACTGTTAGGCGCCGAACGAAAACCTATCAACGCCACACTAATGCAGCGACTTCATCCACTCGCGTGCGAGCTTCTGCGCCAGCGCCACATCGGTCTTCGACATGTCGCGCGACAATTCCAGACGATACTGCTTGGCTTCTTCGCTGCCGCGCATCGCTGCGAGATTGAACCACTTGTGCGCCTGCACGAGATCGACTTGTCCGTCGCGTCCTGTGCAGTAGATGAGACCAAGTTCGAACAGCGCGTCGGGCTGACCGCCTTGAGCCGCGTATTCGATTGTGTCACGCGATGTAAAATCCACCCGCGCCATGGGACATACTCCGTTTCGCCAGCCTGTTTTCAATCGGCTGCTCGTTGCAGCTTCTTGATGCGTTGCGGGTTACGACGATACGTACTCCGCTTATCCGCCCGCAAAACATGTCAGGCTGGCCATTAGAACTCGTAAATTGCGGCGACAATTGCTGATAATACGACGGCAATGAGTATTACCATAGGGCCTTATCGTGCTCCGCAGCGGGACGATCTTTTCACAATGTGCAGCTGCGAAAGGAGCTGTTAAGCTGCTTGGCAACTTCGAGCTAACCATGCGCCGAAAAAAGTCATTCGGTGCCAGTCATTGCTTCGGCGCCATCATGGCCGGACAAACACGAAAATGAGGCCGTTCAGGCTGGGTTCATGGGGCGGCCGCTAGGGTTGCGGGATGCGGTCTGGTTTCAGCCTTCAACGGCAAACCGGAACGGGGCCGGAACGGGGATTGAGACTGAGGGGCTGTGCGATGCGCACACATTTCACGAACGTGGCCGGATTGGCTTTGGCTGTTGCAGCACTCGCGCTTGGCGGCTGCGCCCGCGAACCGGATGCCGGTTTCGCCTACGCCCGCCCGGCGCACCTCGGACTTGCCGGCGTCGAGGGCGGCAATGACGTCGCGCCGCCGTTACCCGATAACCCGGCTGTGCGCCACATCCAGTCGAACAAAGTCCTGGGCGCCATGGCGTTCCAGAAGACCACGGGGCGCACGGTCGATCCAGAACGCTTGAACGGCAGCCGCTAGGTTTCCCCTACGACGTTTTCCGCAGCGCCTCGTCCGGCCGTCCGGCGGCAAGGCCGCGCCGCACCGCGGGGCGCGCATTTATGCGATCGAACCAATTCGCGACATTTGGAAACTGCGCGATGTCGAGTGAGAATTCGCGCCACCGCCGCACCCACGGAAAGCAGGCGATGTCGGCAATGGAATACTCCCCCGCGAGATAGTCGCGGTCGGCCAACCGGCGCTCCATGACGCCGAACAGGCGCGTCACTTCCTTGGTGTAGCGTTCGACGCCATAGGGTACGACCTCGGCTGCATATTTACGGAAATGCAGACATTGCCCGGCCATCGGCCCAAGCCCGCCGACCTGCCAGAACAGCCACTGATCAACGTCGGCTTTTTTGCGCTCGTTTGTGGGATAGAACGCCGAATACTTGCGGCCGAGATACTGCAGGATCGCGCCGGATTCAAAAATCGCAATTGGCTGGCCGTCGGGCCCGTCAGGATCGACGATCGCTGGGATTTTGTTGTTCGGCGAGATTTTCAGGAATTCGGGATCGAACTGTTGGCCCTTGTTGATATCAACGAAGTGGCCGCGATACGGCACACCCATTTCCTCAAGCGCGATCGTAATTTTGAAACCATTCGGCGTTGTCCAGAAATACAGATCGATCGTATCGTCGACGGCGTCTTCGGGCATGTGGTACTCGTTTACGGTATGAGAATGATCGACCCGGTGGTCTTGCGGGCCTCAAGGTCGCGATGGGCGGCGGCCGCATCGCGCAGCGCATACGTGTGGTTGACCGTGATTTTGATTTCGCCGCTTGTCACCATCTGAAACAGGTCTTCGGCGTTGGCTATCAGGTCGTTACGCATTGACGTATATGCAAAAAGCGACGGCCGCGTGGCAAACAGCGAACCCTTGAGCAGACCGAGATCGAACGGTGGTACCGGCCCCGACGCATTGCCGAACGACACCCACAGCCCTTTCGGCTTCAAGCACGCGAGCGAGGCGGCAAACGTATCCTTGCCGACGGAATCGTAGACGACATCGCAGCCGCGGCCGTTGGTGATCTCCATGACGCGTGCGGCGATATCTTCGGTCGTCGAATTGATGACGTGTGTGCAGCCGTTGGCCCGCGCCAATGCAACCTTAGCGTCCGAGCTGGTCGTGCCGATCATCGTGGCGCCAATCGCGCGGGCCCATTGACACGCAATGAGACCAACGCCGCCGGCCGCGGCGTGGAACAGCAGAATCGTGCCTGGTCGGACATCATACGTCTCGCGGAACAGATAGCGGACCGTCATGCCCTGCAGCATCATGGCGGCGGCGGTCTGATCGGAAATCGCGTCCGGCAATTTGACCATGCGGTCGGCAGGGGCCAGGCGTTCGCCGGCGTATCCGCCCGGGCATCCGGCGTAAGCGACACGGTCGCCAACTTTGAGATCGCTGACGCCGGCGCCAACTTCGGTAACAACGCCGGCGCCTTCCATGCCGAGCACGGCCGGCAGGCTTGGCAGCTTGTACAAGCCCGAACGCTGGTAGGTGTCGATGTAGTTGATGCCGATCGCCGTTTGCTTGAGCCGGACTTCGCTCCGGCCGGGTGGCCCGACTGCAACGTCCTCAAAGCGCAGAACCTCAGGCCCGCCATAGGCGTGGATGCGAATCGCGTGCGGCATCAGTGGGTCCCCCGTTCAGCGGCGTTGTGGCGGCGATTTTAGATTTGGCATGTGCATATGGGACTAGCCGCCGAATCCAGCTAGACGTGCGCGTCAATGGCCCACAGGCGGCGGCCCAAAGGCGGGTCCACAGGCGACCGCATCATCCGCCACGAGGCCGCCATGCTGGCACTTTAGGGGCACGGTGGAGTGAAACGCAAAGGCGGGCGCATGCGACGGGGCACGGCAAGATTTTGCACGCGGGCGGGCGCTATGAGCGTTTCCGCGCTGCTGCTCACGGCCTGCGGCGGCTCGGACGTCCCAAAGCCCGGTCCGCAGTTGGGGCTTCGCTGTGTCGACGATAGCGCCCACTGCATCGGCCAGCGCGAAAAAGTCTTCGACAGCTACATGGCCGACAAATCCCGCAACTGGGTCAAACAGCCAACCGAACCCGTGGCTTATGCGTCGGGCGTGCGCCTGTTCGCGTTGAGTAAACGGCGGCGGGATTTGAGCTGCGACGAGCTGGCCCACGGCAAGCGCGAAACCGATGGGGCGCCGAACGCCTTGCGCGGTCCGGGCGGCGCCGGATTGACCCCGGCCCAGATCTCGCGCGGCGTCATGCTGGCAGGCGACGTGGGCCGCGAGCTGGCCCGCGAAATAGACAAGCGCTGTAAAAAGACTTGATCCCCGGCCATCCTACCCTATGTGCCTGGCGTCAGGCACGCTAGAAGTGCCGCCCGCCCACTGCGCGCCCCAACGCCCAGCTCAACGAAAGTTTTCCAATGTCCGTGCAGGAAGTCGTCGACATCATGGTCACGTTCGTGCGCGAACATGAGAGCTGGGCGGCACCGGTCGCGTTCTTCGTCGCCTTCATGGAAAGTTTCTGCTTCCTGTCAATTCTATGGCCGGGCACGGCGATCCTGATCGGTATTTCGGCGCTGCTCGCCAAGAGCGGCGTTGAAGTCCATGTGCTGTGGCCAGCCATCATCGCAGCAGGTTTGGGCGGCACGCTCGGGTATGCGATCTCCTATTGGATCGGCATCTACTACAAGGACGACATTCGCAACATTTGGCCGTTCAGCCGCAACCCGGCGATGATCGAGCGCGGCCAGACGTTTTTCGACCGCTGGGGCGCGCTCGGCGTTTTTCTTGGCCACTTTTTCGGACCCGTCCGCGCCGTGATCCCTGTGATTGCCGGCATGTACGCGGTGCCGCAGTGGCAGTTCCAGCTCGCCAACATCACGTCGGCCTTCATATGGGCGGCTGGTGTGATTGCCCCCGCCTACTTCGGTTTGCAGTACTTTCTCGGCAAATAGCCGCGTTCTGTTCCGCGTGTTAACCGATTGTGCCGCGCTTGCATATGCGCGCACGTTCGCCTAGACGGGTGCCAACGCGCCCCGCGGGCTCCCGTGTCCCGCGCGCGCTTTCCATTGCTCTCAGATCAGGTCCGCTCCTATGCCGAAGACATCGCTCAAAAACATTCAGAAGCAGAAGAAGAAAGCCCGCCGCGTCATTCCGCGCGCCAAGGTCACGCGCGTTCAGGGCAACACGGCGGCTGTCCGCAGACGCCTGAAAAAGAACGCCGGTAAGGCCGGCGCCGCCAAGGCCGCCAGCTAATCGCGCGCTGCCACGACTGATCCGGTCTCATGATTTCGCCGTCAAAGGCGTGGTATGAGATTGGCTGTGCAAAAGACCGTTGACCCCCCCGCGCTCTATCCACCGACGGTGACGCCGGCTGCACGCGCGCTGCCGCTGTCAGTTTCGCTGCTGCGGTTTGTGCGCAATCCGCTGCGCTCGCTGCCGCGCGCGGTCTACACCGAGCCGCTCGTCTCATACGGCCGCAAGCGCCCGCTCGTCGCCTGGGTGACGGGGCCTGAGCTGCTCGAACACGTCCTCGTCAAGAACACCGACATCTTCGTCAAGACACGGCTTGATAAGCGCGTTCTAAAGCCCGTCGTCGGCGAGGGCCTGCTGACGGCCGACGGCGATCACTGGCGCTGGCAGCGCAAGTTGGCGTCGCCGCTGTTCCGCCCAAGCGACGTGCTCGACTACGTGCCGACGATGGTGGAAGCCGCGAACGAACAAATAGCGCGCTGGCGCAGCAAAGGCGTGGCGCACGTCTCGGCCATCGACCACGACATGACGGAGACAACCTTCGCCGTCATCGCCCGCACCGTGCTCGCCGGCATCGACGAACGCGAAGGCGATGAAATCAAACGCACCGGTCACGCCTATATCGATCCGATCATGTGGTCGGTGGCGGCAGCGCTGCTCCTATTGCCTGAGGGGCTTTGGCACCCGGGCAAGCGCAAAATGAAAATCGCCGCCGCCGAGGGCCGCGCCTGCGTGCAACGGCTCCTCGATAAGCGCCGTGCGGCTGGCATCGACGGCGACGACCTTGTGGCGCGCATGCTGCGGGCCAAGCATCCCGAGACCGGCGCCGCCATGACGGACGATCAGCTGATCGACAACCTGGCGACGTTCCTGCTGGCCGGACACGAGACAACGGCGAAGGCACTGACATGGACACTGTATCTGCTGGCCCGCGCGCCCGAATGGCAGGACCGCGCCCGCGCCGAGATCGCGCACGCGACAGGCGGCGCAGCAATCACCGCGCAGGACATCCCGCGCTTAGCTGTCACCCAGCGCATCCTGAAAGAGTCGATGCGGCTTTATCCGTCGGTTCCCGCCATGACGCGCGTCAACCGCGTCGCGACCAACCTCGGCGATCTCGATCTTCCGTCACCGACGCTGATCGTCATCCCAGTGTTTGCCGTGCATCGGCACGAAGCGCTGTGGGACGATCCCGGCCGTTTCGACCCCGACCGCTTCTTAACCGAGCGCGAGGCCAAGCATCAGCGCATGCAGTTCATGCCGTTCGGCGTCGGCCCGCGGGTTTGCATCGGCGCATCGTTCGCGATGACGGAAGCAACCGTGGTGCTGGCGACGCTGCTAGCCGGCGCGCGCTTCGCATGGGACGGTCAACACGCACCGGAACCGATCAGCCGCGTGACGCTGCACCCAAAGGGCGGCATGCCGTTGCACGTGTCGATGCTCTAAGAGCCGGCAAGCGGCGCGCCTTAACAAATCGCTAACGCGGCGCCTTCGCCGCTTACCAAGATGCTAAATTGATGCATCAAACTGTGCCGCGCATCTGAGCGGTGCTTCAAACGTTGTCTGATACATTCTGTCACAGGGTGAACTCGGGGTCCTGTGGGAGGGGTCCATGACAACGACGAAAATAGTCTACGCGATTGCGGTGGTGGTGCCGTTCGGCTTCATGATTTTGGCCGGCGCTTTTCTGATCCACGCGGCGTACACGCGGCACAAGGCGCATACGCAGCGCGCGGCACTCGCTTAACGATCACGCAGTGCGCAGGGGGCTCAGCTAAATCCCGAGCTTCGTTTTCAGGATGTCGTTGACCGCGGCCGGGTTGGCCTTGCCGCCGGTTGATTTCATGACCTGACCGACGAACCAGCCGAGCATCGAGGGCTTGGCGCGTGCCTGCTCAACCTTGTCCGGGTTGGCAGCGATGATCTCGTCGATCGCTTTCTCGATTGCCCCGGTATCGGTCACTTGTTTCATGCCGCGTTTTTCGACAATCTCTGCCGGGTCGCCGCCTTCGGTCCACACGATCTCGAACAGATCCTTGGCGATTTTTCCAGAAATCGCGTTCGACGCGATCAAATCGACAACGCCGGCGATCTGTTTGGCCGTGACCTTGCTGTCGGCAATGTCGTGACCTTCTTTGTTCAAACGGCCGAGCAACTCGTTGATGACCCAGTTCGCCGCGAGTTTACCGTCGCGCCGGCCGTCGGTGACGAGGCCGAGCACCGTCTCGAAATAGTCGGCGCGCTCGCGTTCGGCGACGAGCACGTTGGCGTCATAGGCCGAAAGCCCGAAGTCTTTGACAAATCGAGCGCGCTTTTCATCCGGCAACTCGGGCAGGTCTTTTTTCAAGCCATCGACGTAGGCCTGCGTCAGCTCCAGCGGCAGCAGGTCCGGGTCGGGGAAGTAGCGGTAGTCGTGCGCCTCTTCCTTCGAGCGCATGGCGCGCGTTTCGCTTTTTGCAGGATCGAACAGCCGGGTTTCCTGGTCGATTGTGCCGCCATCTTCGATAATGCCGATCTGGCGCCGCGCTTCGACCTCGATGGCCTGACCGATGAAGCGGATGGAATTGACGTTCTTGATTTCGCAACGCGTGCCGAGCTTGGCGCCGGGTTTGCGCACCGAGACGTTGACGTCGGCGCGCAGGTTGCCTTTTTCCATGTCGCCGTCGCAGGTGCCGAGATAGCGCAGGATCGTTCGCAGCTTGGTGACGTAGGCCTGCGCCTGCTTAGAGGATCGCATGTCGGGCTTGGAGACGATTTCCATCAAGGCGACGCCCGAGCGGTTGAGATCGACGTAGGAATAGTCGGGGTGCTGGTCGTGCAGCGACTTGCCGGCGTCCTGCTCCAAATGCAGCCGCTCGATGCCGACGCGCATGGTCTCGCCATCGACGTCGATCTCGACCTCGCCCTCGCCGACGACAGGTTGCTTGTACTGTGAGATCTGGTAGCCCTGCGGCAGATCGGGATAGAAATAGTTCTTGCGGTCGAACACGCTTCGCAAATGAATTTCCGACTTAAGTCCGAGGCCGGTGCGGATCGCCTGCGCCACGCATTCGCTGTTGATGACCGGCAACATGCCCGGCATGGCCGCATCGACGAGCGACACATGGCTGTTCGGTTCGGCGCCGAACGCGGTCGACGAGCCTGAAAACAGCTTCGAGTTCGACGCGACCTGGGCGTGGACCTCGAGCCCGATGACCAGTTCCCAGTCGCACGTCGCGCCGGAAATGAGATTGGATGCTGCCACTGAGGCCATGTGCCGTCTCCTGTTCGCCGCCCGTCGTTAGCGCAGGCGCGGGCAGGAGGCAATGGCGGCTGACCCGCGCGTCCCTGCGTGGCTCAAAATGCGTCGAGGGCGCCACGGGGCGCCCTCAATTCATGCCAGAATTCATGCCAGAATATTTGGCTTCAATAGCCTTAGACGGCGATGGCGCCGTCCTGCACCAGATCGTTCAGCGTGACGTTGTGGACATTGTCGAGGACGACGACATCGACAAAGCCGGCCGAGCCGCCGAAGTTCGCCGAAATGACCGTACCCGCCGCCGTATCGATGACCTTGATGACGTTGGCAATCGGGCCCGCCGTCAAGTTCAAGCCGGTAAAGTCGACCCTGTCGCCGGCACCGAAGTCGACAATATGGTCAAAGCCTTGCGTGACCCCGGCCGAATTGACCACGTCGGCGCGCGCCCACGTGAACGTGTCGAGACCGGCCGAGAAGCCGTTTTGAAACTGGCCGCCGGCCAAGATGTCGTTGCCGGCACCGCCCGAGATGATGTCATTGCCACCGTCGCCGTAGATCTTGTCGTTGCCGGCTTCGCCGTTCAACACGTCGTTGGCGCCGCCGCCGAACATGCCGTCGTTGCCGTTGCCGCCAAAGAGCGTGTCGGTGCCGGCGCCGCCATTGAGGCCGTCATCGCCGTCGCCGCCGATCAATGTATCGTTGCCGTCTTCGCCGAACAGCTGGTCCTTGCCGTTGCCGCCGATCAGCGTGTCATTACCAAGTCCGGCGTTGATCTTGTCGTCGCCATCGAGGCCCGAGAGTACGTTGTTGGCGCTGTTGCCGGTGATCAGGTTGGCAAGCGCGTTGCCCGTGCCGTCGACGGCGGCCGTGCCGGTCACCGTCAGGTTTTCGATGTTGCCTTGAAGCGTGTGCGTGATCTTCGAGAGTACGAGATCGCTGCCTTCGCCCGTGACTTCAACGATCGAGTCTCCAACATTATCGACCACATACGTGTCGTTGCCGGCGCCGCCGACAAGCGTATCGCTACCCGCGCCGCCGTCGAGCTTGTCGGCGCCAAGGCCACCATCCAGACGGTTGCTGGCATCGTTGCCCGTGATGACGTTATCGAGTGCGTTGCCAAATCCGTCGATTGCCGCCACGCCGGTCAGCGTCAGATTTTCGACGTTGGCACCGAGCGAATAGGTGACCGACGCCAGCACCAGATCGGCGCCCTGACCGGCAACTTCAACCGTCGTATCGCCCGCGTCGTCGACGACGTAGGTATCATTGCCGAGACCGCCGGTCAGCGTGTCGCGGCCGGCGCCGCCATCGAGCGTATTGTTGAGATCGTTGCCCGTGATCGTGTTGTCGAGTATGTTGCCAATGCCGTTGAGCGCCGCGCCAACCAGCGTCAAGCTTTCGACATTGCCCAGAAGCGTGTAGTTCAACGAAGACACAACGCTGTCATTGCCCTGGCCCGCGGCCTCGGTGACGATGTCGGCAATATCATCGATATAGAACGTGTCGTCGCCCGCGCCGCCGTTCATGCTGTCGGCGCCAGCGCCGCCATCGAGAACGTCGTTGCCGGTGCCGCCAGCGAGCGCGTCGTCGCCAAGGCCGCCGCGCAAGGTGTCGTTACCCGACCCACCCCAGATGTTATCCTTGCCGTCGCCGCCATCAACGGTGTCGTTGCCAACGTTTGACCATAGGATGTCATCGCCGCTGCCGCCGATGATGGTGACGTCGCCGTAGGTCGCGCGGTTCGATGTGAGATCGACGATCTGACCGCCGCTGCCGGCTTTGATCGTTTGAATGCCGACAAGACGAATGGAATCGGCGCCGGGGCTCAGCGTGTCATCGAGGAACAGCGCGTTCTTGCCGTCCGGAATAACGAGGGTGTTGTTGTCGCCGCTGCCGACGAACACGTCGTGGCTGCGGCCGTAGCCGTTGAGATCGAACGTCTCGCCTGTACCGCCATTCTGCGGATCGCCGGCATTGTAGACGTAGTATCCGGGCGTCCAGGCTGCATCGACAGAGTAGACAAACGTTACGCCGCCGCTGCTGCCGCCGAATAGAATGTCGGCGCCGCGGCCGCCATCGAGTACATCATCTCCGCCGTTGCCGTAGATTGCGTTCCGGCCAGCGTTTCCCGTCAGCGTCTCTGCTGCGGACGTTCCATTGATAACTCTATATCCGGTAAGATTATACGCCACTGCCAACTCCATGAATTGCGCACCCGCGAATGATCCCCATCATGCCGGCAACGCTGCGACCCACGCTGACCTTTACAGGAGTAAAGTTGCGGTCACGTTACGCACGATGATGCAATTGCACGGAAGTCTGCACGCCGCAGGGGCTGTGTCTCAGAATGGAATGCGCGTTCAGACTTCGCTCAACGTTTGAGCGCGTAGCCGATCGCGGCGTAAACGAGACCGGCGATGACGGAGCCTGCAAAAATGCCGGCGGCGGCGCGGCCAAGCTCGGGCGCATCCCAGATACGCAACAGCGCCGCGACATAAAGCAGTGCCGTGCCAGCAAGCGCGCCCGCGAATGCCGCGATGAGGATCTTGGCTTTCTGGTCGGCTTTGCGGCCCATCAGAAATGCGACCGCAATCGTCGCCGGATTGAAGGCAGCAAAGGCAAGCGCCTGGAGAACATCGACGTCGGGTTGCAGATCGGGACCCATCAGCGCTTACCGCTATCTTTGTTTATGTCGGCGGCCTTGCCGATTTTCTCTTCTTCGTACTGCACGAACCAGCCGATCATATTGCGCCACTGCGCGCCGACCATCTCGACCATCTCGGGTGGCATACCCTTCTCCACTGCCCGCGCCCTGACGCGATCGATGACCTGCTGGATGCGCCACGGCACCACAGCGCCTTCAGCCGATTTCATCTTGAGTTGCCAGGCGCGATCGACATAGCCGAAGCGCTCGGCAATCAGATCGACGAGGGCATTGTCGATGCGATCGATCTCGGCGCGCACCTCCGGCATTTCGGCGCATTCCCAAGGGCGTTTCGGGTTCATGCCTTGCCACCTTTCATCCACCACGCGCCAACCACCACTGATGCGGCGCCTTGAAACGCCCGGCCGCATCTTCAATGACCTGGGCCGTGCGGAACAGCGTTTCTTCGTCGAACGGCTTGCCGATGAGTTGTAATCCCAATGGCGTGCCTTGCGATGAGAGCCCTGCGGGCACCGACATGCCGGGGAGGCCTGCCATATTGACGGTCACGGTAAAAATATCCTCGAGGTACATGGCCAGCGGATCGCCGGTCTTCTCTCCAAAGGCAAACGCGGGAGACGGCGTTGTCGGCGTCAGCACACAATCGACCTTGTGCCACGCCTCATCGAAGTCGCGCTTGATGAGGGTTCGGACCTTCTGCGCTTTCAAGTAGTAGGCGTCGTAGTAACCGGCTGACAGCACATAGGTGCCGATCAGGATGCGGCGGCGGACTTCTTTGCCAAAACCTTGCGCGCGGGTTTTTTCATACGTGTCGGTTAAGTTGTCGCCGGGAATGCGCAGGCCGTAGCGCATGCCGTCGTAACGCGCGAGGTTGGAGGATGCTTCTGCCGGCGCCACGATGTAATAAGCGGGGAGAGCGTATTTGGTGTGCGGCAGCGAAATTTCGTGGATCGAGGCGCCAGCGGCTTTGAGCCAGGCGATGCCATCGTCCCACAGCTTCTGGATCTCTGTCGACATGCCGTCAACGCGGTATTCCTTCGGCACGCCGATGCGCAGACCCTTGATGCCTTTGGCGAGACCGGCTTCATAGTCAGGCACCGGCGCATCGATGCTGGTTGAATCTTTTGGGTCAACGCTAGCCATGGCCTTGAGCATGATCGCGGCGTCGCGCACGGTTTTCGCAATCGGCCCGGCCTGATCGAGCGAGGATGCGAACGCGACGATGCCCCAGCGCGAGCAGCGGCCATAGGTCGGCTTGATGCCGACGGTGCCGGTCAGCGCGGCGGGCTGTCTTATCGATCCCCCCGTATCCGTTGCGGTGGCAGCCAGACACAGATCGGCGGCGACGGCGGCGGACGACCCGCCTGATGAGCCGCCCGGCACCAGCTTATCCGCCGACGGCTTGCCGTCCTTGCCCAATCGACGCCAGGGCGAGACGACGTTGCCGAAGGCACTTGTCTCGTTCGACGATCCCATGGCGAATTCGTCGTTGTTGAGTTTGCCGAGCATGACCGCGCCGGCGTCCCACAGGTTCTGGCCGACGGTTGACTCATACGGCGGCTTGAAATCGTCGAGGATTTTCGAGCACGCGGTTGTGCGGATGCCTTTGGTGCAGAACAGGTCCTTGTTGCCAAGCGGCAGGCCTTCCAGCGCGCGGGCTTTTCCCCCCGCGATGCGCTTGTCGCTTTCTTTCGCTTGCGCGCGGGCGTGCTCGGGCGTCGGCAGCACATAGGCGTTGAGCGCCGGATTGGCCGACTCAATCACGGCAAGGAACGCGTCCGTCAGCTCCGCCGCCTTGAAGGTTTTTTTCAATAGGCCGTCGCGGGCTTCACTCAGCGTCAGTTTCGTCAAATCGGTCACGGCCTAGTTTCCTTTGTCGGCGTCGCATCGCACCAGCGTCGTGGCGCTATCCATGATTGTCATCTTGAGCGAGCCGTCTGGCATTTTCTCGAAGATGTCGGTCTCTGGGCCTTCGGTCGCGCCCTCGTGGCAGTCCATCGATGCCTTCCACATCTTGCCCGGTTCCATTTCGATGATCGAGCGGAAGGTGCAGGCGCCTTCCCAGCCCTTGAAGCCGTCTTCAGTCAAAACGTCGGGCACGGTTTCGATATTGCGGTCGCCGCCAGCTTCGACAGCCTTCCATTTGACGCAGCCTTCGGGCGTTGCGTAGACGCCGGGACCGATGAACGTGCCTTTGATTTCTTCAGCGAGTGCCGCCGCTGCGAACAAGCACAGTCCCAGAGCGCCCAGTGGAATTGATGTCCAACGCATGTCAGCTACTCCACAACCTTCGGCACGACGAAAAAGTTATCTTCGCTCAGCGGCGCGTTCGCGGTCACGGCGTCGGCGATCTCGCCGTCCGTCACTTTGTCCTGGCGCTGTTTCAGTGCGATCGGGACCACGCGCGTCATCGGTTCGACGCCCTTGGTGTCAACTTCGTCGAGTTGCTTGACCCAGTCGAGAATGCCGGACAGCTCGGCTTCGAGGCTCTTGGCCTCGGCGGCGGTAATTTTGATCCGCGCCAGGCGCGCGATGCGCCGGACGGTCGCTTCGTCGACCTGCATGGAAGCCTCTGGGGTCTCGGAGTGAAAGCGTTATGGCGCTCTCATAGCTTCCTGCCTACCCGCCGCGCAACCCGAGGACATGAAAAAGCGAGGCGGCCCACACTTTGCGCGCGGTCCCCCTGCACTTTTTCCCGGAACTATTCTGTAAAACCTTATTTCGCCGGGCCGTAGACCCGCCACAGCGCCGAGATGATGTCGGAATAATCGTCCGTCCAGGGCGTGACTGTTGCCAGCTTTTGCGGCGCAGCACCCGGCCACGCCAGCGCCCCCTGCATGGTTTCAGCGCGCTTAGTGATGACGACAACAACTGACGGCGCCGCGTCGATCGTGGTCGTGTCGGGCACGCTGTTGACGATTGTGACGTGCGTGCCTTGAACGCTCAGCGCCGCGGCGGCGGCGACCGGCGCCAGATCGAGATGCCGGTTCGAGACGTGCATGGTCAGCACGCCGTTGTCTGTGACCTTGTCGAGATAGAGCTTGACTGCTTCGACGGTCAGCAGGTGCGTTGGCACGGCGTCGGACGAAAACGCGTCGACCTGCAGATAGTCGAAGCTTGCGGGTGCCTCGCGCGCGATGGTCAGCCGGGCGTCACCCAGCACGACGTCGGCGTTGGGGCGGCAGGCGGACAAGAAGTTGAACTTCGTCGCGTCCGCCGCAATCGTCAGCACGGCGGGATCGATTTCGTAGAAGCGCCATGCTTCCGATGGTTTCGAATAGCACGCCATCGAACCGATACCGAGACCGATGATACCGGCGCGGAAGGGCCGCGCATCGGCCGCTTTGAACTGGCGCGCAATATCAACCGCCTGCGCCATAGGGGACGCCGGGTGATAATACGTCGCCGGCACGGGTGGCAGGATAGCCTTGCCATTGGCATCGAACAAACGCTGAGCGCCGTGATTGGTGGTGCCGTGCAGGAAGCGGCGCATGTGGCCTTCTTCGGACTCTATGACGCGAAGCACACCAAAAAAGCTGCGCGACGGGTTGCCGCGATTGAGCGTCGACGGCAGCACGACGACGATCGTTGACAGCGCCGCCACGAGGAGCAGCTGCAGTTTGGCCGAGCGGCCGGTCACAACGATAAAGAGGAATCCGACGGCGACGAGCGTCTCGCCAAACGACCAGCCCTGCTGGTCTGAGACGAGGTGGGTGATGATCAGGCCGGCGGCGAGCCCGGCGACGGTCGCGGCAGCAACCGCCATCAGGCGGCGCCGCTCTTCGTCTGTTGTGACGTCGAACACGCCGGGCCGGCACAACATCCCGAGTGTCAGCAACAGCGGGAATTCGTAGGTCGCGGCAAAAATCTGCGGCGCGATGATGCCGGCAAAGACGCCACCGATAACGCCGCCAAACGACATCAGCAAATAGAATTCGGTCAGGTGCGCGGCGGCCGGGCGGTCTTCGTATAACGCCCGATGGGCGACAAGCGTCGTGACGATGAAGGCACCAAAAGCACCGAGGCTCGACTGCCAGGTGTCAAACGACGGACTCGCCAGTGTCAGGATCGCGACCGCGACGAGCAGCGGTTGCAAGCGGACAAGCAGCGCGTGCCGAATGACGGGTGTTTCGCGGAACACGAGCACGAACGTCAGCAGGAATAGCGCTAGCGGCACGACCCAAAGAAACGGCGCGGCGGCGATGTCTGTCGACAGGTGCGTCGTAAAGGCGACGAGCAGGCCTGACGGCACCGCTGAATAGAGCACCCAGCGCGCGCGCTGAGCAGCGGTCAACGGCGCAGCGATCCCGGCAGGCGCCGCCGCGCAATCACCGTCTGCTGCGGCCGTCTCGCGCCAAACCATCACCAACCCGGCAGCGGCGATCGCGCCGGCCAACATCAGGAAGCCCTGGCTCCAGACGCCCGACTGGTCGCTGAGGCCGAGCAACGGCTCGATCAGGACCGGGTAGCCGAGGAGCGCGACCAAGCTGCCGAGGTTCGAGGCGCCATAGAGAAAATAGGGGTCTTTGGCATGAGCGTTGCCGGTGCGGCTGAACCAGGCCTGCAGCAGCGGCGCATTGGCGGAAACAGCGAAGAACGGCAGACCAACGCCGGCGAAGAGAATTCCGATCAGCCACAGATACGCGCCATCTGCCGGCGGTTCGGAAGCGCCTGCGGGCAAGCCGACGGGCATTGCGAGATAGGCGACCGCGAGCAGCGTCAGATGCACCAGCGGCGCGCGGCGCGGGGCGACGAAGCGATTGAGCAAATGAGCATAGCAGTAACCGGCAAACAGCATGGCCTGGAAAAAGCAGGTAGAGACCGCCCATACCGACGGCGAGCCGCCGAGCTGCGGCAGCACGATTTTGGCGAACATCGGCTGCACCGAGAACAGCAGGAGGGCGGACAGCAACAGCGTCGCGGCAAAAATCGCGAGCACGGCGACCTGTCCACGCTCCGTCGCAAGTTTCGGCGCCAGCGTTGAGGCGATGCTTGACCGCCGCAGCGTTACATCCATGACCAGCTACTCCCGAACACAACCCCGAAATCTATCGCGAGGTTAAGCAGGAATGATTGATCTTCCTTGAAGATAATTTGGTAAGGTTCTGTTAACCCGCTGCCGCCCCACCCGGCCTCCCCTCACCCGCAAAGCTCAAGATGACCGCTGACCCGCCCGCGACGCCTGCTGGAATGGCGATTGGCACCACCACCGAGGACATCGCGGCCTTTACGGCGATCGCCGGTCCGGGCGCTGGACAAGGACGGCTGATCGGCATCGACGCCGGCACCAAGACGCTGGGCTTAGCACTGTCCGACGTGACGCGGACCATCGCTTCCCCGCTTGAGACCATCATCCGCAAGAAATTCAGCCTCGACGCGGCGCACCTGTTCAAACTGACAACAGAGCACGCGATCCTCGGGCTTGTGCTCGGCTTTCCCCGCAATCTCGACGGCAGCGAAGGCCCCCGCGCGCAGGGAACGCGGGCGATGGCGCGCAATCTGAACCGGTTGTCGCCGTTGCCGATCCTCCTTTGGGATGAGAGACTGACGACGGCGCTGGCCGAGCGGATGCTGATCGACGCCGACCAGAGCCGCAAACGGCGTGCCGAAGTCATTGATAAGTTAGCCGCAACGCTGATCCTGCAAAGCGCGCTCGATCGCCTGCGCGAAAAATGAGCGCCTGAAAGGCTGCTCACAACGCTGCGCTGCGCTTTTGTCATGCACAGCAACATCGCACGCCTTCATGCTTTGGCCCGCACGCCGTCGCACCCCTGCCGCATTGCAATTCCATCCTGATCCTTCAACTTGAAATGAGCGCTGCGCTTCGGGGGGCGTGCCGCAGCTTTAAGCGGATCGGGCGTATGAGTGACGATCTCCTCAAAGCAATCGCGACGGACTTGGATACACCGGCGCGCATCACCACAGCGGACCTGAGCGACGGCCTCGAAAGGCTTGTGCAGCGCTATCCGGCGCCGTTGCGCCGTGAGGTGCGCCGCTTGGTGCGGTCGTCGTCGCGCATCGCCGATCTGGCGGAGGTGTTTCCGGGCGCACTTGCAGCGCTCGCATTGCGGCGCGGTCCGGCAACGGCGCGGCTCAATGCCGTCGCGTTGATAGAGAACGGTGTGCAGCTCAAGGCGGTCGCGAAAGCGCTGAACCTGCCGATGTGGCTGCGCCGTTTGCCGCCTGAAGCTTTCCCCGCATTGCCTGTCGTGCTGCCGAAGGCCGAGACTTTCGCCCGCCGCATCGTCACCCGCATTCCGCGCGTCGCGTCCGAATCGGCGTTCTGGCTGTCGGCGGTGCTGTTCGCCGAGCGCGCCTGCCACGAGGACTTCGCGCTGTGGATCGCCAAACAGCCGATTTTTCACGACGACGGCAATCCCGAAAAACTGATCGCGATCCTTGCCGCCTACGCCTGGTATTCGGGCGAGGCCGAGACCGCCGCCCACAAGCTGATCGTGGTGCCGTGGCGGCCTGAGATCGCCTACGACACGGCACTGTGCGCGGCCAAGAGCTGGTTCAACCGCGTACGCCTGGTTCTGCAATTGCCGCCGGGCTCGCTCGAGGATACCTGGCTCAAATCCGGCACCGGCCTCGGCTATGTCTTTGAGCCGCTGCTCGATCATAAAGATATCCTGGCGGAAGCGCAGGCGATGCAGAACTGCGCCGACCAGTATGCGGAACGCATCGTGCGCGACAAATGCCGGCTGTTTTCGATCAAGCGCAACGGCCAGCGCGTCGCGACGCTCGAGATCGGGCCGCATCAGCGCGAATCCGGCGTGCTGGCCGTCAATCAGCTGAAATCGCGCCACAACATGGCGGCGTCAACCGAGGTTTGGCAGGCGGCCTACACGTGGATGGCAAGTCAGCAGGGTTTAAAGCGCCTGCCGTTGCCCAGTACGAGCGAACGGCGTTTTGACCAGAGCGCCTGGGCGACGTTGCTGGCACCGTACCGGTCGGCAAAAGACGGCGCGGTGTGGTTCGACGCGGAAGCTTCTCACCTGATGTTTGCAGGCTTCGACGCCGAAATGTGCGACCTCGCGCGCCGCGGCGGCGTGTCGAGCTGGTTGTTTACGTGAGGGCACGGCGGATTTTCATAGCCAATTAAGCACGCTGCCTGACGCGGCGCGGCGGCGCTTGCGGGTGGGCCAGACTCCCCCTATAGAAACAACTTTAGTGACCAAGCAAACACCAACGAGCGCCCTCAAGCGTTTTCCGCGCCGCCATCTCTTGACCTGCGAGGGTCTGACGGCGCCTGAAATCAATTTCCTGCTCGATCTGGCCGACAAGGCCGCCGACCACTTTCGCGACGGCGGGCCCAAGCGCGACGTGCTGGCAGGCCGCACGCTGATCAACCTCTTCTTCGAAAGCTCAACCCGCACGCAGGCGTCCTTCGAGATGGCCGGCAAACGGCTCGGCGCCGACGTCATGAACATGAACGTCGCGACCTCGTCCGTCACCAAGGGCGAGACGCTGATCGACACCGCAGTGACGCTGAACGCCATGCGCCCCGACATCATCGTCGTACGCCATCATGCGGCCGGCGCTGTCGAACTGCTGTCGCAGAAGGTCGATTGCTCGGTGATCAATGCCGGCGATGGCGCCCATCAGCACCCGACTCAGGCCCTCCTCGACGCCCTCACCATCCGCCGCGCCAAGGGGCGCATCGCCGGTCTCACCGTAGCAATATGCGGCGACGTGCTGCATTCGCGTGTGGCGCGTTCGAACATCAACGTCTTGAACACGCTCGGCGCCCGCGTGCGGATCATCGCGCCATCGACTCTGTTGCCGTCGTCGCCCGAGCGGCTCGGGTGCGAAGTCTTTACCGACATGTGGAAGGGCATCGAGGGCGCGGATATTGTGATGATGCTGCGCCTGCAGCGCGAGCGCATGGAGAGTTCCTACGTGCCCTCTGGCCGCGAGTTCTTCCACTTCTTCGGCCTCGACCACGAAAAGCTGGCCCGCGCCAAGCCCGACGCGCTGGTGATGCATCCGGGCCCGATGAACCGCGGCGTCGAAATAGCGTCCACCGTTGCCGATCACACGCGCAGCGTCATCCGCGAGCAGGTCGAGATGGGCGTCGCCGTCCGCATGGCCGTGCTCGAAGCGCTCGCAGCCCACCTCTCCGGTGCGGAGGCCAAGGCCTCATGAGCGCCGCCAACAAAAGCCTCGAAAAACCGAAAAGCGCCGGCAAGGCGACCGTTTTCATCAACGCGCGGATTATCGATCCAGGCTCTAACCGCGATGAACCCGGCGGGCTTCTGGTCAAAGACGGGCTGATTGCCGACATCGGCGGACACTTGCGCCGCAACGCGCCCGAGGGCGCAGCTGTCATCGACTGCAAGGGCCATGTACTGGCGCCGGGACTGATCGATGCCCAGGTGTTCACCGGCGAGCCCGGCTTCGAGCACCGCGAGACGCTGAAAACCGCGAGCCACGCGGCAGCGAGCGGTGGTGTCACGACAATGGTCGTGATGCCTGAGACCAATCCCGTCATCGACCAGGTCGCGCTTGTCGATTTCATCCAGCGCCGCGCCCGCGACAACGCGCTGGTGCACGTGCACACGATGGCGGCCATGACCAAGGGCCTCGCCGGCGAGGAAATGACCGAGATCGGTCTTTTGAAGCGCGCCGGCGCCATCGCGTTTTCAAACGGCAAAACGAGTGTGTCGAACACGCGCGTCATGCGCAACGTGCTGAACTACGCCAAGGACTTCGGCGCCCTGATCGTCCACCACACCGAAGACGCATATCTCTCAGGCTCGGCGAGCATGAACTCGGGCGAGGTTGCAGCAAGGCTCGGGCTGCCGGGCGCTTCGAAACTCGCCGAAACAATCGTGCTCGAACGCGATGTCCGCCTCGTCGAGATGACGGGTGGGCGCTATCACGCAGCGACCATCAGCTGCCAGGAAAGCCTCGACGTGGTGCGCTCGGCGAAGGCCCGAAAATTGCCGGTGTCGTGTGGGGTGTCGATCAATCATCTGACGTTGAACGAAAACGACATCGGGCCGTACCGCACGTTCTTCAAGGTCCGCCCGCCGCTGAGGCGCGAAGACGATCGCGCGGCCATGGTGCGCGGCGTTGCCAACGGCGATATCGACGTGATTGTTTCTTCGCATGACCCGCAGGATGCCGACACCAAGCGCCGCCCGTTTGCCGAAGCCGCCGACGGTGCAGTGGGCCTCGAAACGCTGCTGCCGGCGGCGCTGCGGCTGGTGCACGCGGGCGATATCTCGCTTGTCGCGGTGCTGAAAGCGCTGACCATCAACCCGGCGCGGTTGCTCGGGCTGCATTCGGGGCGCCTGGTCAAAGGCGCGATTGCCGACCTCGTGCTGTTCGATCTCGGCGAGCCCTGGGTCGTCAACAAGGACCTGCTGCGATCGCGCTCGAAGAACACGCCTTTCGACGAAGCCAAGATGCAGGGCCGGGTGCTCAGAACCGTGGTTGCCGGCGAGACGGTGTTTGAATACGCGGGTGTGGAGCGGACGTAGGTTTGTCTTCGCGGTTATTTATCCTGTATTCATCCAGAAGGCCTACGGCCCCAGCCTGATGCCCCCAGGGCCAAAGCCGAACAAACAGTCCGGTCTACGCGGGCTAGATCACAGATCACAGATCACAACATCGTAAAGTCCGCGCACCGCGTTTTGCGGTATTCCGAATGGCACAAACATATTGGAGTACAATGGATATGAAGTCCGACTTCCACACAGTGGTCATCGGTGGCGGGTGCCTGGGCACGGCAGCCGCAGTTGCGATCCGGCGCAGGTTGCAAAAGCGCGGCGTCGATACCCCAGTGGCGGTGGTCGAGAAGCTTGTGATCGGGTCCGGCCTTACGGCGCGCCATTCAGGAATTGTGCGGGCGGCTAACGCTGATTCGGCGGCCTCAGTGCTGGCCACGCGTGCCGCCGCCATGTGGCGCAATCTCGAGGCCACCTGGGGCGTGCCGATTGAAATCGAACCCTCGGGTGCCCTTTGGATCGCCAAGGCCAACGCCCAGGATGACAATCCAAAATGGCAGGCGCTCCAGGCCAAGATGGACGTCGCCGGCGTGGCATTTCATCGGCTATCGCGGTCACAGGCGAGGCAGCTGTGTCCACCATCTGTCATTCTCGCGGAGGGCGAGGTGTTCTACCACGAGCCCGGCGCCATCCAGATCGATCCGCTGGATGTCCGCGCGGCGCTCTACAAAGCGCTTGAAGTCAACGGCGTGACAGTCCGCGAGAAGACGGCCGCGAGCGGTTTTCAGCGTGGTCCCGATGGCCGCGTGCAGGGCGTTTGCACAGACGCCGGGATCTTGACCTGCGATCATGTCATCAACGCGTGTGGGCCTTGGAGCCCGTCGGTGTTCGCCAGCCTCGGCATCCAGATCCCGGTCAGTACCGAGGCGGTGTCGGTGGTCAATTGGATTTCCAGCCCACGGGATCTTGAGGATCAGGCGGCGAGAATGCCGATCATCGCCGATTATGTGAACCTGGCCTATTTCCGTGCGTGGCGCGGGGGCGAAATCCATATGCACCAGCCACGCAAGCGGAGCGTCAGAGAAACCGCGCGGGTGTTTGCCGACAATCCGATCATCGCCGTGGGGGCCGATTTTGTGAACGCTCCGAACAATCAGGCGATCGGGGCCTCACAGGTTAAGTTCTACGAAGACGTTGCTCGGCGCCGCTTCAACAACATCGACCAGGCGGTCTACGGCTCGGGCTATCGGTCGTACTTCGACATCACGCCAGACTTGAAGTTCATTCTCGGGCCCGATCGCCAGGTCGGCAATGTCATTCACTGCCTTGGCGCTGGACAGTCGTTCAAGTACGCCCCGGTGTTCGGCGAGGTCATGGCGGATTTCGTCACCGGCGATACCTCTTATGCCGATCTCGTTCCCGGGTTCTCGATCGCCCGCTTCGACCAGAGCTACATGCAGGCCTTTTGGAACCAGGTGTCGGGCGACGACAATTCATTGGCGGTCGAGGCGTCCGGCTTGTGAGGCGGGCAGTCGCGCCAGCACGAGACACCCAGACTGGCCGCAATATCGTTGCAATTAAACTCCTGCCAGTTGCCCCAGCTCAGGTCTTTGCTTACGCTGGCGGCGAGCGGACACAAGGGTCCGTGGCGTAACCCGGATTATCAGCCCCGACCATGAGCCCGCTTTCCTCATTCATGACGCTGATGGCAGGCGGTCTCGGCGCTTGGCTCGGCTACGCCTTCGGGCTTGGATACTTGCTCGGCTCGATCCCCTTCGGCCTGCTGCTGACGCGCGCCGCCGGATATGGCGATGTGCGCGACATCGGCTCCGGCAACATCGGCGCGACCAACGTGCTGCGCACCGGCAACAAGGCCCTTGCCGCCGTGACGCTGCTGCTCGATGGGCTGAAGGGCGCGGCTGCCGTTTTGATCGCCGATCATTATTTCGGCGCCGCGCCAGCGATGCTGGCCGGGCTCGGCGCGTTTCTCGGCCACCTCTATCCGGTGTGGCTCAAGTTTAAGGGCGGCAAGGGCGTCGCGACGTATCTCGGCGTCGTGACCGCACTGTTCTGGAAAGCCGGCGCCGTATTCGCAGTTGTGTGGCTCGCGGTGGCGGCGCTGTTCCGCTATTCGTCGCTGGCCGCGATCCTCGCCAGCATCGTTGTGCCGCTGGCGCTGTGGGCGATGGGGCACGTTGAATTGGCAGCCCTTGCCGCCATCATGACGCTGCTGATTTTATGGCGGCATCGCGCCAACATCCAAAGGTTGGCCGCGAGCGAGGAGCCGAAGATCGGTGGCAAAGCGTGAACCGCAATCGCTGTTCGTTGCAGCCCCGCTTCCAACTGCGAAGCTCGGGGCCGGCGAACAGCTGGCGTGCTTGCGGCTGATCCGATCCGAGAATGTCGGCCCGGTCACGTTTCGCGAGTTGATCAACCACTATGGCGGGGCCGCAGCCGCCCTCGATGCCTTGCCCGAGCTGTCACGGCGCGGCGGGCGGATGCGTTCCATCAAACTCTGCACGGTTTCAGCGGCAGAAGCTGAGCTAGAGGCGGCAAACAAGGCTGGCGCCGTGCCGCTGTTCACGATCGAGCCCGGATATCCGGCTATTCTTGCAGCGATCGATGCGCCGCCGCCGCTGCTCTACGTCAAAGGCCGCGTCGATCTCTTAAATAAGCCGGCCGTCGCCGTCGTCGGTTCGCGGCTGTGTTCGGCGGCGGGCGCCAAAGTCGCTGGCCTGTTTGCGCAGGGTCTCGGCACTGCGGGCTATGTCGTCGTCTCGGGGCTGGCACGCGGCATCGACGGCGTTGCCCATCATGCGGCGCTCTCAACCGGGACTGTGGCGGTCATCGCGGGCGGCATCGACGTAATCTACCCGCCGGAGCACGCGCAGCTTTACGAACGGATCGGCAAAGAAGGCTGCCTCGTCAGCGAGCGTCCGCCGGGCTTCACCGCACGCGAGAAAGATTTTCCGCGCCGCAATCGCATCATCTCTGGGCTGTCGCTCGGCGTTGTCATCGTCGAAGCCGCGGCGCGCTCGGGTACGCTGACGACGGCGCGGTTCGCAGCCGAGCAAGGTCGCGACGTGTTTTCAGTGTCCGGTCATCCGCTCGATCCGCGTGCCGAAGGCACAAACAATCAGATCAAGAATGGTGCGATCCTCGTCACCGAACCGCAGGACGTGGTCACGGCGCTGCAACCGATTTCGGGATTGGCAGATCCAAGCGTACGCGCCCGATGGCAGCCGGTTGAACCTCTGCCGCCGCCGGTGACCGGAAGTCCGCCCGAGGTCGGCAGCGAAGAGCGCGACATGGTTTTGAGCGCCCTCGGCCCGGCACCGGTTGACCTCGATGCACTTGTGCGGGCTACCGGATTGCCGCTCAGAACGGTGCGGATCGCGCTCGTTGAATTGGATCTGGCGGGGCGCATCGCGCGCCCGGGATCAGGTCTTGTTGCGCTGAACCCCGGCTAACAGTCGTCAGCCGGCGCTGCTGGACGCTTGGCGCTGCGCCTCGGCGTGGGAGAGCGCGAGCAGACCAGCGAGTGTTTCGCAACCCTCCCGCGCGGCCATGGTCTGGAGTTCGCCAAGCATATCGGCGAGGTAGGCAAGCCGCTCGCGCCGCTCGGACGGTGGCAACGTTTGCTCACCGAATGCCATGCCCTGGCCGTCCCCCACGTTGTACCCCCATAAATATCGTGTGCACGTGATAATTGTATAAACGGTTATTACACTCTCGTAAGGGTTGCAATACTTCAATCGTCTCATACCGGAGATAGTGTTTCGCCGCTGGTTTGACAGTCCTGCGGCGATCAACCATGTTCCCGGCCCGCCTCAATGACCCCGATGAGACTGCGACCGGCCAATTTTCCGGCAGGTCGAGGCCGCCAAGGAGCGAAAGCGCGAGATGAACGTCGTCATCGTCGAATCCGCCGCCAAAGCCAAAACCATCAACAAGTATCTGGGGCCGGGCTACAAGGTCATCGCGTCGTACGGCCATGTCCGCGACTTGCCGGCCAAGGACGGCTCGGTTGAGCCCGACAACGATTTCCACATGCATTGGGACGTCGACGGTAAGTCGGCCAAAATCGTCCGCGAGATCGCTGAAGCCGTCAAAGGCGCCGACAAATTGATCCTGGCAACCGACCCTGATCGCGAGGGCGAGGCCATCTCCTGGCATCTGCTCGAAATCCTGCATCAGAAGAAGGCCATCAAGAAGGGCCTGGAAATCGAACGCGTGGCGTTCAACGCCATCACCAAACAGTCAATTTTGGCCGCGCTGAAAGAGCCGCGCCAGATCGATCAGCCGCTGGTCGAAGCGTATTTGGCCCGCCGTGCGCTTGATTATCTGGTCGGATTCACGCTGTCGCCGGTGCTGTGGCGCAAGTTGCCGGGCGCGCGGTCTGCCGGTCGCGTACAGTCGGTCGTTCTGAGGTTGATCTGCGACCGCGAGGCCGAGATCGAAGCCTTCCGCACGGATGAATACTGGACCATCGAAGCCCAGCTTGCGACCGGCAAGGGAGAAGACGTCAAAGCGCGCCTGACGGCAATCGCTGGGACCACGCTCAAGAAACTCGACATCAAGGACGAGGCGACCGCGACCGCGATCAAGGCCGCAATCGAAAAGCAGGATTTCAAAATCACGAGCGTCGAGAAGAAGGCGGCCAAGCGCAATCCATATCCGCCGTTCACGACCTCGACGTTGCAGATGGACGCGTCGCGGAAGCTTGGCTTCTCAGCTAAGCAGACGATGCAGGTCGCCCAGCGCTTGTATGAAGGCGTCGATATTGGCGGCGAGACCGTCGGCCTCATCACCTACATGCGGACCGATGGCGTGCAGATCATTCCTGAAGCGGTGGCGGAAATCCGCAACATGATTTCATCCGAATACGGCGGGCGCTACACACCATTTGCTCGTGAATGGAAGACCAAAGCCAAGAACGCGCAAGAAGCCCACGAAGCCATCCGCCCGACCGACCCTAAGCGCAAGCCGGACAGCGTGCGCAAGTTCCTCGATAAGGATCAAGCTGCACTTTACGATTTGGTTTGGAAGCGCACGATCGCCAGCCAGATGGCGCCAGCCGATATGGAGCAGACAGTTGCCGAACTCGAAGTCAGAGGTCGCGACGGCAAGGCCTACGGGCTGCGCGCCAACGGCTCGGTCATCACCTTCGACGGCTTTTTGAAAGTCTATGAAGAAGGCCGCGACGACCGCGTTCTAACAATCGCTAAAGGCAAAGACGACATCGAAGGTGACGACGACAGCCGCCGCTTGCCGCCGCTGGCTGCTGGCGAACATCTGAAAGACAAGGCCGTCGACGCCGACCAGCACTTCACTCAGCCACCGCCGCGCTTCACTGAAAGCTCTATTGTAAAACGGATGGAAGAACTCGGCATCGGCCGGCCATCAACATATGTTTCAACAACAGCTGTGTTGATCGAGCGCGACTATGTGAAAGTAGATAAGAAGCGGTTGGTGCCCGAGGACAAGGGCCGCCTCGTCATCGCCTTCCTCGAAAGCTTCTTCAAAAAGTACGTCGAGTTCGATTTCACGGCGGAACTGGAAGAAAAGCTCGATCTCATTTCCAACAACGAACTGGAATGGAAGGCCGTGCTGCGCGATTTCTGGCGCGATTTCATCGGCGCCGTCGGCGAAATCAAGGACCTGCGCGTCAGCCAGGTGCTCGATGCGCTGAACGACATGCTCGGCCCGCACGTCTTCCCGGCAAAAGAAGACGGCAGCGACAGCCGCGCCTGCCCGAAGTGCGGCACGGGACGACTAAGCCTCAAGATATCGGGCAAATTCGGCGCCTTCATCGGCTGCGAGAATTATCCCGAATGCAAGTTCACGCGGCAATTGACGCAGTCGGCGGCCGGCGACCAGGCTGGAGCGCTTGACGGCAAGGTGCTCGGCCTGAACGACGACGGCGTGGCGGTGACGCTGCGCACCGGGCGCTTTGGCCCCTATGTGCAGCTTGGCGAAGCCGAGGGCGATGCAAAGCCCAAGCGCTCGAGTTTGCCGAAGGGCGTTGACGCGGCGACGCTTGATTTAGAACGCGCGCTCCAATTGCTGTCGCTGCCGCGCGAAGTCGGCCAGCACCCCGAGACGGCGACGCCGATCACCGCAGGGCTTGGCCGCTATGGGCCGTTCATTCTGCACGACGGCACGTATGCCAATCTCGAAGGCATGGAAGAAGTGTTCACGATCGGCCTCAACCGGGCCGTGACGCTGCTGGCTGAAAAGCGCGCCGGCGGGGGAAAAAGCCGCTTCCAGCGCAACGCGCCAACGGTGCTGAAAGACTTGGGCGAACATCCAAGCGAAGGCGGCAAGATCCAAGTGCTCGACGGCCGCTATGGGCCGTACGTTTCGCACAACAAGGTCAACGCCACGGTGCCGAAGGCAAAGGCGCCGGCCGATCTGACGGTCGAGGAAGCGGTAGCACTTCTCACTGAGCGCATCGCCAACGGCGGCGGCAAGAAAGCGCCGAAACGGAGTAAGGCTGCGGCGAAGCCGAAGGCTGTGGCAAAGGCCGCAGCACCCGCTGAAAAGCCGGTGGCTGCAAAAAAAGCGGCGGCGAAAAAAGCGCCCGCAAAGAAGGCTCCGGCAAAAGCCAAGGCGTGAGGGACCCGTCATCCTTAACGGCGCAAAACGGCCGGCCGGCAAAAAAATATTTCTGAAAAAGTTATCCCCGCGTTCTCCGCGGGCCCCATACTCGCAAATGGAGGCGCGTGATGCATATGGCGAATGAGCGGTCTTGTAGTGTTGGTGTTGTTGATGTTTTTGAGCGTTGCAGCCCGTATGCAGCGCCGCGTGACGACGCTTAACCTTGACTTAGGCGCGGGCCAATGGTCGGACAGCGTCTTGAACAGACAGGCCCTGCCTTTGACCAAAAAACCCAACTCCTCTAGCGCACCGAAAAAAACCAAGGCCGCAAAGCTGCACCCGCAAAATCGCGGCCTGCCGACGCGCGAACAGATCCTCAAATTTCTCGCAGACGCCCAGGGCAAAGCCGGAAAGCGCGAGATCGCCCGCGCCTTTGGCATATCCGGCGGCGCGAAAATCGCGCTGAAGCGCTTGCTGGGTGAAATGGCGGACGAAGGCGCACTCGCCGGGACAAAGAAGGATTTGCGCGAAAAGGGCCGCCTACCGCCGACAACCACACTTGAAGTCACCGGCCGCGACCACGACGGCGACTTGCTGGCAAAGCCGTTGCATTGGGAGGAAAGCGACGGCAAGCGCCCGGTCGTGCGCCTACTCATCGACGGCAAGCCGCTCGAGGGCGACATCGGCATCGGCGATCGCGTGCTGGCCAAGCTAACGATGCTGCCGCGCGAGAGCGGTGAAGCGCGCTATGAAGCGACGCCGGTCAAAAAGCTGCCGCGTGAAAAAAGCCGCCTGCTTGGTATCTTTCGGGCGTCAGCACGCGGCGGCGGCACGATAGAGCCGATCAATCGCAAAGAAATGAAAAGCTGGGGCATACTGCCCGACGATACGGGCGGCGCCGGCAACGGCGATCTGGTGCGCTTCGAGCTGGTGCGCCGCGGCCGCTTCGCAGTTCCGCGCGCGGTGATACTCGAAAGCCTCGGCAATCCCGACGATAGCCGCCAGATTTCGCTGATCGCGATCCACGCCCACGGGATCCCGGAAGATTTCCCGGAATCGGTCATCGCCGAATGCGAGGCGCTCGAGCCGCCGTCGATGAAGGGCCGGGAAGATTTACGCAAAGTGCCGCTGCTGACGATCGATCCGATCGACGCGCGCGACCACGACGACGCGGTTTACGCCGAGGAAGATATCGATCCGGCCAACAGCGGCGGGTGGATCGTCACCGTCGCGATTGCCGACGTGGCGCACTACATCCGTCCGGGCACGAAACTCGACCGCGAGGCGCAACTGCGCGGCAACTCGGTGTATTTTCCCGACCGCGTCGTGCCGATGCTACCGGAGAAAATCTCCAACGATTTGTGCTCGCTGCGCGAGGCTGAGGAACGCGCCTGCCTTGCCGTGCAAATGGTCTTCGACAAGCATGGCGAGAAGACCGGCCACACCTTCAAGCGCGCGATGATGAAATCGGCGGCGAAGCTATCGTATCAGGAGGCGCAGGCGGCCATCGACGGCACCGTGTCGGAGAAGTGTGCAGCCCTGATGGACCGCGCGCTGAAACCGCTGTGGGCCGCCTATGCCGCTGTCTCAAAAGCGCGCGACAAGCGCGGGCCGCTGGATCTCGATCTGCCCGAGCGCAGAATCGTGCTCGATGACAAGGGGCGGGTGGCGAAAGTCGTGACGCCCGAACGGCTGACGGCCCACCGGCTGATCGAAGAGTTCATGATCCAGGCCAACGTCGCGGCCGCCGAGACGCTGGAAGCCAAACGCACGTCGCTGGTCTATCGCGTGCACGATGCGCCGAGCCAGGAAAAGCTCAAGGGACTCAAGGATTTTCTCGAAACCCTCGATATGAAAATTCCGCACGCAGGGGCGCTGAAACCGCACGCGTTCAATGCGATTCTGGAAAAGGCCAAGGATTTGCCCGTGCCGGAGTTGATCAACGAGGTCATCCTGCGCTCGCAGTCTCAGGCCGAATACACGCCGAAGAACATCGGCCATTTCGGTTTGAACCTGGCGCGGTACGCACATTTTACCTCGCCCATCCGCCGCTATGCCGATTTGATCGTGCACCGGGCGCTGGTGCGGGCGCTTGGGCTTGGGCTGGATGGGCTGACAGATGAAGAAATGCAGCACCTGACCGCGGTTGCCAAAGCGATCTCCGATACCGAGCGGCGCGCCATGTCGGCGGAACGCGAGACAACCGACCGGCTGATCGCGGCGCATCTCGCCGACCGGGTGGGCGCGGCGTTTGCGGCGCGGATTTCAGGCGTGACGCGCTCGGGGCTGTTCGTGCGGCTGAAGGATACCGGCGCCGACGGCTACATTCCGATTTCGACGCTCGGCAACGATTATTATCATCACGTGGAGGCGGCGCATGCCCTCGTCGGCGCGCGATCGGGCGAGGGTTATCGCCTCGGCGACGTTGTCGAGGTGCGCTTGCTCGAAGTCGTGCCGTCAGCCGGCGCGATGAAGTTCGAAATGTTGACGCCTGGAACGAAGGGCCACTTCGCCGGCTTCAAAGCGGGCGGTGGCAGAGCGCCGCGTAATGCCCAAGTTCGCGGCGGCAAGGGCTTTAGCCGCAGGCGATGATCGCCGCTGCGGCAACCCGTTGGCTTGACCGTGACCCGCCCAGCAATCATTTTGACGCGATTGCAGATACGGAGAACGCGATGTCCGGCATTGAGTCCGACGATTACCCCCGCCCGACCTGGACGTCCATCAAGCGTGGCTGGCGCCAGACCTGCCCGTGCTGTGGCAACGGCAAAATGTACAAAAGTTATTTGAAGGTCAACGACACCTGCCCGGCGTGCGCGACCGAGCTGCATCACCACCGCGCCGACGACGCGCCGCCCTACTTCGTCATGATGATCACGGCGCACGTTGTCGTTGGCGGTATTCTGCTGCTGGAAAAAAACTTCACCCTCAATTTGTGGCTGCAGCTGGCCATCTGGCTGCCGGTGACGGTGCTTCTAAGCCTGTGGCTGCTGCCACGCGTCAAAGGCGCGCTGATTGGCTATCAGTGGGCGCTGCGCATGCATGGTTTCGGCCTTGGCGCGTTCGACGGCGCCGACCTGGCACCCGTCGATCCACTGCCGGCAATCCCGCGCTGACGACGCCTACACACTCGCGGCCGATTTTATTCATGACCACGCCAGAGCCTTCACTGATCGACGCGACACAGATCCGCGACGCGGCGTGCGTGGTTGTCGTCGATGATGGCGGGCGCGAACCGCGCCTGCTGCTCGGGCGCCGCCACGCGAGCCAAATATTCCTGCCCAACAAATGGGTGTTCCCCGGCGGCCGCGTCGATGCCGGGGACTTAACAACAGCTGCGCGCCACGCGGTGGCGGGGGCGTGGCCGCTGGCCGAAACCATAAGGCCGTTCGCGGCGGCAGCGGTGCGCGAGCTAGCGGAGGAAACCGGGCACGTTATCGGCGACGCCGCGATCGCAACGCTGCGACCCCTGGCGCGCGCCATCACGCCGCCTGGGCAGCCACGGCGTTACGATACCTGGTTCTTTCTGACGGCCCGCGCGGCGATCTCGAACGAAACCCGCCAAGCGGACGGCGAACTGCTGGACTTAGCGTGGTTTACGTTCGCCGGGACGCGGCGGCTCGATCTACCCGCTATCACGCGCCTGGTGCTCGAAGACGCGGTTGAGCAGCTAGCCGGGCCGCCCGGCTCACATGCGCGCGTCCCGTTCTATTTCGACGAGGCGGGACGGTACCGGCGCACCATGATCGACCCCTGGGGAGCGGCGTAACGACGGTGCGTCAGGCACGACCTTGACAGGCCTCAGCCTATGCGTATGGTGCCCGCAAATCCGGACATTTTTGTCTTTTCAAGTCGAGGCGGCCGCCATGGCGAAACCTGTTACGCAGAAAATCAAGCTTCTATCGTCGGCCGGCACCGGCTTCTTCTATGTCACCAAGAAGAACCCGCGCACCTCGACCGAGAAGCTGGTGTTCAAGAAATACGACCCCGTCGTGCGCAAGCACGTCGAGTTCAAGGAAACGAAGATCAAGTAAGTTTATTTGATCGAAACGCCGGGCTGCCCTGTCACGTAACTCAAGCCAGGCAGTTTTTCTTCCGCGGAGCCCTGGGGAAGTGTGACCAGGGTCCGAAACAAACTCGGCAGCGGGGTAAATCGTTCCGAGACAGTCTCAAGACCCTGGTCTTAACCGGGCGAGTTTCAAAGAGGGCGTTGTCCCTCACCCAGTTCAGTAATCGATCCTCCGCGACCTTTCGAGGAGGCCACTCTTGTGGCCGCTTGGACCGATCATACCCACTCTACCAAGTTATGCGGCGGACCCGGTAGCGCGGGATCGTTGTACCGGTGCCGTCGCAAAATCTCGAACGCACACACCGGCGAAATTCAGTTTGCGGGAGCTTCCTAAGACCCGTTAATCCACCAAATTCGTGACAGAACAGCGGTTAATTTGCAAGAACTGCTTTGTGTGTGTCTGAGGTGACACGAATCACTCGTCGCGACGTCAAATTAACAACGTTAACGTGTGGCGATCGCACTGTATTATCGATTTTTGGTTGTTTCAATCGCGGCGCGGCGCGACGTCGAGTTGCAGACTAATTTGTGACGGCGAGCCTTTAGACTTAGGCCGATGGGACTAAGCCGCGTCGGCGGCGACCCGGTTCCGCCCCCGCCGCTTGGCGGCATAGAGCGCGTTGTCGGCGCGTTTGAACACAGTCTCGGGCGTATCTTCGACGCGCTCCAGCGTCCCGAGCCCGACGCTGGCCGTGACCCGGATCGACAACTCGGGGTTGATGGTGAAATTTTCGGACGCAATGTTGGCGCGCAGCCGTTCGCCGACCTGATAAGCGCGCGCGATATCGGTATCTGGCATGATGATGACGAACTCCTCGCCCCCTAAGCGGCAGGCGAGGTCGATGCCGCGCGTATTGCGCTTGAGGCGGACCGAGAACTCGCGCAGCACCGCGTCGCCGACGTCGTGGCCGTAGGTGTCGTTAACCTGCTTGAAGTGATCGATGTCGGCGACCAGCATCGACAACGCGCGACCCGAGCGGATCGAATCCGACACAAGCGTCTTGAGATGGCCTTCCATGTAGCGGCGGTTGTGCAGCCCCGTCAGCGCGTCGGTGATCGACATCTCGACGCTTTCGGCGAGGCGGTGACGCAAGAAATCGGAATGGCGCTTGCGCTTGATCTGGGTTTTGACCCGCGCCAGCAACTCGTGGCGATCGATAGGCCGCATTAGGTAGTCGTTGACGCCCATGTCGAGGCCGCGCAACAGCCGGGCTTCGTCGCCCGGTTCGACGAGAATGATGATCGGCAGATGCCGCGTGCGTTCCAGCGAGCGGACCTGCGAACAGAGTCTGAGGCCATCGGCGTTCTGCAACGACAGGCTGACGACAAGCAGATCGAAATTGTGCTCAGCGAGCTTGGTCAGTGCCGCCTGCGGATCGCGCTCGGCGAAAGCGTCGTTGGTTTTGGACAGCACTTCGAGCAGGCGCATGGCCGAACGCGGGTGATCGTCGACGACGAGGACGCGTCCCGAACGGCCAGACAATGCCTTTTGGAAAGCGCCGTCATCGGGAAGGCCCATCTGCTTGCCAGTCGAGGCCCGCATGATCATTTCATCGTTCAGCATCTTCAGGCGCGCCAGGTTCTTGACGCGGGTGACAAGCGCGATGTCGTCGACGGGCTTGGTCAGGAAATCGTCGGCGCCGCTTTCCAACCCCTGAACCTTGTCGGCGGGCTGATCCAGCGCGGTCACCATGACGACCGGAATGTGGTGGGTTTTGACGCTGGCCTTAATGCGGCGGCAGGCTTCGAACCCGTCCATGCCTGGCATCATGACGTCGAGCAGGACAACGTCGACGCGTTCGCGCGCCAGCACTTCGAGCGCTTCCGTGCCGCTGTAGGCCGAGAGCACTTCGAAATACTCTGCCTGCAGCCGGGCTTCGAGCAGCTTGACGTTGGCGAGGATGTCATCGACGACGAGAACGCGGGCGGTCATGGAGTTGGGGTTCTAGGGACAGCGGGCCTGGGGGGACTTTGCGGACGTCACACTTTCGCGACGCCGATATAGCGGCGGACCGTCTCAAGGAAGGTCATCACCGATATCGGCTTCGAAATGTAGGCTTCGCATCCGCCCGACCGTATCCGCTCCTCATCGCCCTTCATGGCAAAGGCGGTGACGGCAACCACGGGGATATGGCGCAGCGCGTCGTCGTCTTTGATCCACTTGATAACCTCCAAGCCGGAGACTTCCGGCAATTGGATGTCCATCAGGATCAGATCGGGACGATGCTTGCGCGCCAACTCGAGCGCATCGAAACCATTGCGTGTCTGGATTGTCCGGTAGCCGTGCGCCGCAAGGAGGTCGTGGAAGAGCTTCATGTTGAGCTCGTTGTCTTCCACGATCAGGACGGACCGCGCGGAAAGTCGGGGGTCTGCACCCCGGCGCTCGACGGTTCCCTGTGTTTCCTGATAGGTCATGACCCTCGACCCACTGCCCTTGCGGGCTCCCTTGTGCACCGATTCTCGGCGAAAACCGTGCCTTTACTCTGCCGCCTAAGCCGTAACCAACCGTTAAAGGCGGAGGTCTTATTGAGGCAAAACATGCTGGGACCTAAGGCTGGAGGCGGCCGACGCCGGGCGATCGATCAGGATGCCGCGAGTGCGCTCGCGTTGCAGGGGCTGGCATTCCTGGCCGCGGACGAGCATCGCCTGTCGCGGTTTTTGAGCCTGACTGGGATGAGCGAGAACGAACTCCGGGCAGCAGCCGTGACGGCGGAGTTCCAGGCGGCGGTGCTGGAACACCTGCAGTTGGATGAAAGCCTGTTGCTGGTTTTCGCCGCCGAAACGGGCATCGATCCGGGGCAAATCGCGCCCGCGCATGCGGTGCTGGCGGGCGGCGGATCGCAGGCGCATGGCTGATATCCGTGGCAGAGCGGAGCTCCCGGCCCGGATCGGCATCGACCTCGGCGGAACGAAGATCGAGGGCGTGGTGCTGGATGCGGGCGGCGGCGTTATAGCCCGCAGACGCGTTCCGTCCCCGCGCGACGGCTATGACGCGACGCTTGCGGCCATCGCCGGGCTGGTGGCGTGGCTTGAGGGAGAAGCGGGCGCGACGGCGGCAGCGGTTGGCATCGGCATTCCGGGCAGCGTTTCGAAGCGGACGGGCCTGGTCCATAACGCCAACTCGACGTGGCTCAACGGCCGCGACCTGCTTGGCGATATGACGGCGCGGCTAGCGCGAAGGGTGCGCATCGCCAACGACGCCAACTGCTTCGCGTTCTCGGAAGCGACGGACGGCGCGGGCGCGGGGTTTCAAAACGTGTTTGGCGTCATTCTTGGAACCGGCGTTGGCGGCGGGCTGGTGATCGCGGGGTGCAACATCGACGGTCCGCTCGGCATTGCCGGCGAGTGGGGCCATAACCCGCTGCCGTGGGCTACCAAAGACGAGCACCCCGGGCCGCAATGCTGGTGTGGGCGCTTGGGCTGCATGGAGACTTGGGTCTCGGGCCCGGCGCTTGCCGCCGATCATGCGCGGATGACTGGCACGGTTCTGAGCGCCGAAGAGGTTGTATCGGCGGCGGGCACGGGCGATGCAACAGCAATTGCAACGCTCGACCGGCACGCGGACAGATTGGCGCGCGGGCTTGCCCACGTCGTCAACATCATCGACCCGCAAGTCATCGTGCTTGGCGGCGGGCTGTCGGCGCTGGCGCACTTGTACGGCGTGCTGCCGCGGCTGATGCGGCCGCACATTTTCGCCGACGATCCGATTGTGAGAATTCTGCCGCCGAAGTGGGGCGACGCCAGCGGCGTCAGAGGCGCGGCGTGGCTCGCTGGGACGTGACGCGAGCGAAATGGTGCGTCAGGGTGAGTCGGCCTTGCACGGGCTCGCATCGAGAAATGACAGTTCCTTCAGCGCGCCCTTGATCGCGAACTCGCCGTAGTCGATTTTGAGGTCGGCCGTGACGCCGTTCTCATAGTATCGGAAGCTCAGTTCATAGGCCGGCGGCACGTCCTGTTTGTCCTTGCCGGGTTCGAAGTAGCTGATGCTCATCGGCCAGGAGGTCAGCGCTGCCAATTTGGCCGCTTCCTTCAGCGCGACTGTGGTTTTGACCGCACCCGGCTCGGCTTTTTTGCCGATAATCGCCGTCGTCGCATAATACTTGTCGCCCTTTTCCGAGCCGTCGTAGAGTTTGGCGCTGAGCAGCGTCTGCCCACCCTTTGCCGCGGTGATCAACGCGCTCGCGTGCTGCATCGGGAAATAGGTGCCGTCCGGCAGACTGACGCGCTTTTTGCCGGGTTTGACGAGATCGACGCTGACGGATTGCGTGCCCTTGTCCCGTTTGGCGTCGCCCTGACTGGCGTCCGAGACGTCGTCGTTCTGGTACTGCGAGGCCGAGAAGCGCAGCCGCTTGCCGGCGACCTCCTCCCAGCTCGAGGTTCTGAGATCGTTCAGCGTATCGACGCCTTCCTGGTTGCTCATGCGGGTGACAAAGCGCATGTTTTGCGTGTAGCCCTCGCAGGCCGAGCCGCTCAATTCATAGACCATGCGGCCGGTGAGGCCGGCGACGCTCGATCCCGTCGAGGTGCCGGCGAGGCTGAACTCATAGACTGCGCGATGGGGCGCGAATTGCACCGCGTCCTCGGCGGCCGTCGCGGGCGCAATGGCCGCCAGCACGGCACAACTGAAGACCACGCTGGGCGCGAAAGAATACTCTGAGATTGGCATGGGCCGCTGCAGTCTCCATTCAGCCAGGGTGATCGCGGGATAACGCCACACTTGGGGTCAATCCGTCCATTGCAAAGTGGCCGAAGCGCGGCCAAAACTGAGACTTGCTGAGACTTGCTGAGACTGGGCGCAGCTTAGAAGGGTTCTGTTATGCTGGACGAGGCTGAACAACGGTTGCAGGCGCTAGGGCTGGCGCTGCCAGACGCGCCGCAGCCGGTCGCCAACTACGTGCCGCACCTGATCGCGGGCGAGCTGCTGTATATTTCAGGGCAGATTTCAAAGGCTGCAGATGGCCGCGTCGCCGGTGGTCAGCTCGGCTTGGTCCATGGCATCGACTATGGCCAGGACGCAGCCCGGCTTTGCGCGCTGAATATTCTGGCGCAGGCCAAGGCCGCGCTTGGCAGTTTGGACCGCATCGCGCAGGTCCTGCGGCTCACAGGCTTCGTGGCGTCCGACGTGAACTTCACGGCCCAGCCGCAGGTCATCAACGGCGCCTCGGATTTGATGGTCGCGGTGTTGGGTGATCGCGGCCGCCATACCCGCTCCGCTGTTGGTGTCGCGGCGCTGCCGCTTGGCGCGACGGTCGAGATCGATGCGATTCTGCGGATCGGTTGAGGCGATGCTGGACCGCAAAGCCTTTCTGCGCCCCATCGCCCATCGCGGGCTGCACAATGCCAAGCGCGGCATCGTCGAGAACACGGCGCCGGCGTTCGACGCCGCACTTCGCCACGGCTACGGCATCGAATGCGATCTGCGTCCGGCAGCTGGCGGCTTGCCGGTCGTGTTCCACGATTTGACGTTGAACCGGCTGATCGATGGCCGCGGCCCCATTGCGGGCGTCGCGGCAAGCGATCTCAACCGGCTGAAATATCGCGACGGCGCAACGCGGATATCGACGTTTGCCGATCTCTTGGATCAGGTTGATGGCCGGGTTCCGCTGCTGGTCGAGATCAAGAGCGAGTGGGATGCGGCAGACCTCGCGTTCCTCGGCAAAATCGCCAAGCTCGCGAGCGCCTACAAGGGCCCGGTTGCGCTGATGTCGTTCGATCCCGATGTGATGGCCGCCATCAAAGGCCTGGCGCCCAAGGTGCCGCGCGGCATCGTCTCGGGCAGTTACGCGGGCGCCGGGTGGTTGAACCGCAAGGTCTCGAAAGCACGCGCGGCGCAGCTAAGGGACTTACTTGAATCCGGCCCCGCGAGCCCGCAGTTCTACGCCTATCAGGTCGGCGCATTGCCGGCGCCAGTGACGGAATTCGCCCGCCACGTGGTCGGCTTGCCGCTGTTCACGTGGACCGTACGCACCGCAAAAGAGCGCGCAATCGCTGCGAAATACGCCGATGCGCCGATCTTCGAGGGCTATGAGCCTTGAGAGCTGCTACCCCGCCTTCGAGGCCTTGGCGGATTCGTAGAGCGGCATCACGTCGGGGAGGTTTTTCTCGATCGTCTGGATGCGGGTTTTGCCCGAAGGGTGCGTCGAGAACCACGCCGGCGGCGCGCCCTTGCTGGCGTCGCTCATTTTTTGCCACAGCGTCACGCCGGCACGCGGATCGTAGCCACCCCGCGCCGCCAGCTCCATGCCGATCAAGTCGGCTTCGGTTTCATCGTTGCGCGAGAACTTGAGTGCCGCGAGGCTCGATCCGGCAGCGCCGATCATCTCGCCGGCCTGACCGAACAAGAGGCCGCCGATGACGCGACTGCCGATGCTGGTGATGTTGGTTTTGGCGGTGCGTTCGCGCGCGTGCTCCCACAATGCGTGGCCCATTTCATGGCCCATGATCATCGCCACTTCATCGTCGGTCAGCTTGAGCTTGTCGAGAATGCCGGTAAAAAACGCGATCTTGCCGCCCGGCATGCAAAAGGCGTTGATCGACGGCGAGGCCAGCACGTTGACCTCCCACTTCCAGTCCTTGGCCCGCTCGTTGAACTTGATCGTGTGGGGATAGAGGTCCTTGAAGATGCGGCGCACGCGCTGGACGGCCGGATCGCGCTCGTCCAGCAGCGCCCGCTTCTGGAACGCCTGGCGCGTCATTTGATCGTATTGAAGCGCCGCCGAATTCTCGACCTTTTCAACCGATACCAGCTTGGAAAACATCGATTTGCGCGGAACCTTGACGCCGCCGTCCTGGGCGGCCGCAGGCAACGGCGCCAGCGCGGCGGCGGCAATGGCGAGCAGCGGCAGAATGTGGCGGCGGCGCAGCATGGGCTTTTGTCTCCGGTGTCGCGGGGCGGCATCGCGTTGCCATAAGGTAGGCGACCGTGAAGCAATCGCCAAGCCTCGCGTGACCGAATTGCGCCGTGTGCGATGGCCATGATCCTGCGCCGCGCCCGGACGTAGAAGAAGTTGGTGTCATACAAGCCGATAGCCATTGGGGACCATGAGCGACACGTCCGCCACAGTCGTCAAATTGGTAGCAGGGGTCAGTGACGTTGGTGCCGCGGCGTGGGACGCCTGCGCCAACTCCGATCCGGCGACGTTCAATCCATTCGTTGCGCACGCTTTTCTCAAGGCGCTCGAGGAGTCGGGCTGTGTTGGCGAGCGGACCGGATGGATGCCGCGCCACCTTTTGCTTGAGGACGCGGCCGGCGGACTTGCGGCGGCGGCGCCGTGTTACGTCAAAACCCACAGCCAGGGCGAATACGTGTTCGACCACGCCTGGGCCGATGCCTATGGCCACGCCGGCGGGCGCTACTATCCGAAATTACTGATCGCGGTGCCGTTTACGCCCGTGCCGGGGCCGCGGCTGCTGGTCAAGCCCGGCGCGCGGGCAGCATCCGACGAGCAGGTGCTGGCGGCGGCAGCGATCGAGGTGGCGCGCCAGGGGGGCTTATCGTCGGTGCACTTGACGTTTCTCGATAGCCAAGTGCCGGCGCGGCTTGGCGGGCTCGGATATCTGGCGCGGACGGGGCTACAGTTCCATTGGCACAACCAGGGCTACGCGACGTTCGAAGATTTTCTCGGCACCTTGGCATCACGCAAACGTAAGGCCGTGCGCCGCGAGCGCGCGGAGGCGCTGTCGAACGGCATCGCAATCGAGCATGTCACGGGGCCCGGCATCACAGAAGCGCACTGGGACGCGCTGTTTCAGTTCTACATCGATACCGGCAATCGCAAGTGGGGGCAGCCGTATCTCAATCGCAAGTTCTTCTCTTTTCTCGGCGCAGCGATGCCGGAGCGATGCCTGCTGATCCTGGCGCGGCGTGAGGGGCGCATCATCGCCGGCGCACTCAACATGATCGGCGGCGATTGCTTGTATGGCCGCTACTGGGGCGCGATCGAGCACCACGCCCATCTGCATTTCGAGGTCTGCTATTATCAGGCCATCGACTACGCGATTGCGCACGGCCTTGCGCGCGTCGAAGCCGGCGCCCAGGGCGAACACAAGCTGGCGCGCGGTTATCTGCCGGTGACGACCTATTCGGCACATTGGATCGCCGACCCCGGATTGCGCAAGGCGGTTGAGCGGTATTTGAAGCAGGAACGCGCAATGATTGCTGAGAATTCCGGCGATCTGAAAGAAATGGGGCCTTACCGTAAAGAGGGCGCGTAGCCCGCCAGTGCGAGGCGCTTTGCGATGGGCGCGGGATCGCTTAAACGGAACCGGTCCGGACCGGAGAACGCCCATGATCGCCCACGACCTATCTTACGACCCCTCCAACATCTTCGCTAAGATCCTGCGCGGCGAAATTCCATGTCACAAAGTCTACGAAGACGCCGACGCGCTGGTGTTCATGGATGTCATGCCGCAAGCCCCCGGACACGCGCTTGTTGTTCCGAAGGCGCAATCGCGCAACCTGCTCGATGCCTGCCCGGCGGTGCTAGCGAAAGTGCTGCCATTGGTCCAGAAAATCGCTGTCGCGGCAAAAGCGGCGTTCAGCGCCGACGGCATCACGGTCATGCAGTTTAACGAGCCGGCCGGTGGGCAGACCGTGTTCCATCTGCACTATCACGTGATCCCCCGCCACGACGGCGTGCTGCTCAAGTCGCACTCGGGTAAGATGGAAGACGGCGCGGTGCTTGCAGCCCATGCGGCCAAGCTCAAGGCGGCAATGCGTTGAAATTCCCTCTCCCCGTCCTTACGGGGAGAGGGTTAGGGTGAGGGGCAGCTACAGTAAGAGAGTGTGAGCGGCGGCAACAAGCTCGGCGCGAGCGGCCGCCCCTCACCCCAACCCTCTCCCCATGAAGAATGGGGAGAGGGAGATTATAGAGAGGCTCACATGGCAACAATCCTGGTTATCGGCGCGAGCAAGGGCATTGGCCTTGAGACAGTGAAAGCCGCCTTGGCGGCGGGGCATGAGGTGCGGGCCTTTGCACGCTCGGCCGCAAAAATCGAAATCTCTGATCCCAAGCTCAAGAAGATCGCAGGCGACGCTTTGCGCCGCGCCGATATCGAAAGCGCACTTGAAGGCACCGACGTCGTGATCCAGTCGCTCGGCGTCGCGGGTGTGCAGGAATTGATTTTCGGCACGACGCTGTTTTCAAGCGCAACGCGGATGCTGGTCGATGCGATGCAGGCCACCGGCGTGCGCCGGCTTATTGCTGTTACGGGCGCAGGAGCCGGCAACAGTCGCGGCCGCATCTCGCCGCTCTACGATTATCTGCTGTTTCCGCTCTTGTTGCAGCGGGTTTATTCGGACAAGGACATTGCGGAGGAGATCATCATCGCCAGCGGCCTCGACTGGACGATCGTCAGGCCCGGCGGGCTGACAAACGGCGCGCCGACCGGCCGCTATCACGCCTACCCCCTCATGAAGGACTGGCGCGGGGGCTTTATCTCACGCGCCGACGTCGCCGGTTATCTCGTCAAGCAGGTGACGGATACCAGCATGCTTCGAAAGACGCCATTGCTGGTGAACTAGAGTTTCAGCCGGCGCCGGAATAAGAAAAGGAGTGGTCTGGGGGACCACTCCTTTCCGGGCCAGACAATGTCTGCTGAGCCCTGGTGACAGAATGAGGAAGGACGCTACTCATTCTGTTCGTCGCTGACGCTCTGGGGGCAGAGCGGGTTACAGCGCGACGCGATACAAAGCTGTTTCAGCGATGTTTAATTTATTCTCCCTATTTTTGATTCGAGGCAAGCGATTGTTGTTGCTGTTGTATTCGCGACCGTTCGACGTTGCTGATTTTCTGATCAAGCAGGCCGGCGATCGCAGCATGACCGGCAAGACGCCGTGGGTGGTGAATTGAGGTCGGGGGCGGGCTTTTGGAGTTCTGTTTTTGACCCGGTGCTGACTATTTTTCGACCGCAAAGGCCGCTATTAAAAAAGCACAGGTGGCGCGGTGTTGGCCGCTCCGACCGTCATGTCTGTTGGAAGCTATTGCATCCTAACGTAAGCAGAGATGCGCAGCTTCTGAGGACGCGATGGCGAGCCGCACCTATGGCATTTTACTGGTCACGATGTCGGCCATTCTATGGAGCACGGCGGGGCCGTTCGTCAGAATGGCCAATCTTGAGTCCTGGACGCTGATTGGCTGGCGTTCGCTGTTCGCATTCCTGACGCTTCTCGCCGCCGCCGCTTACGAACACCGCAAAGATTTGGGTAGAGCTGTAGCTGGCATCGGGCCACCTGGCGCCGTTGCGGCCGCCATCTCGGTCTTGTCGTCAATCGCTTACATCTTCGCATTGAACCAGACGACCGTTGCCAATGTCATGATCGTGTATGCGGTGTTGCCGTTCATCGCAGCTCTCGTCAGTTATTTTTGGATTGGCGAACGGGTGACGCTGCGGCTGCTCGGCGCGGGGCTTGCCGCGTTTGCTGGCATCGCGATCATGGCCGGCGCTGCGGCATCGTCAAAAGATATCTTAGGCATCATTGCAGCCTTCATCATGACGGCAACATTTGCGACGCAGATCGTGCACACCAAGGTTCATCCCAATCTTGATATGACCCTGGCACTGGCGCTGGCGGCCGGCGCGTGCGGCCTCGTGGCGGTCCCATTCATGGAGCCCGGTATTCCAGCCCCGGCCGCGCTGTTGGCTTGTGCACTGTACGGCGGATTGACATCCGGCATCGCCTACGTTTTGGCGCTGAATGGCGGACGCTACATCACGGCGGGCGAATCCGGATTTATCCAAATGCTGGATGTCGTCTTAGGACCGCTTTTGGTCTGGGTCTTCTTCACAGAACAGCCGGGCAGCACAGTTTTGATCGGCGGCGCCATCGTGCTGATCTCGGTCATGTGGTATCTCCGGGTCGAGCAGCGCCATCAAAACA
>JANNSR010000200.1:0-19963 GCA_031402935.1 Hyphomicrobium sp.
CCAGCAGAACGTCCTGCATGCCGAAGGCCATCGTGCCCAAGGCCACGGCGAGCAGCCGGCGCATGGCGTTTTCGCCCTGGTGGTAGCTGTCCCAGGTTTCCTTGAACGTGATCTCGGTGCGCGGGCCCGAGGTGAGCGCACGGTTGCGGGTTTCCTGCTTCCACAAAGACAAGAGATTGAGCGCGATCGTGACCACGGCCGAACCCTGGATGACCTGGATCAGCCGGCCGTTGGAAAAATCGACCAGCAGGGCGCCGAAGATCAGCGCGCTGGCGATCATGCCGACCAGCATCATGACATACATAAGCCCGACGACATTGGGCTGATCCTTCTCGGGCGCCTGGTCGGTGGCGAGCGCGAGGCCGACGGTTTGCGTGATGTGGATGCCGGCACCGACGAGGAGGAACGCGAGGCCCGCGGTCAATTGCCCGATCCAGTCGGGATAGCTGCCCGATTCACCGCGATCGGCAAGCACCAGCAGCGCAAAGGGCATCATCGCGAGGCCGCCGAACTGCAGCATGGTGCCGCGCCAGATGAACGGCACGCGCCGCCAGCCGAGCGCCGAGCGGTGATTGTCGGAACGGTGGCCGATCAACGCCCGGAACGGTGCGAACAGCAGCGGCAGGGCGAGCATGATGCCAACCAGAACCGTCGGCACGCCAAGTTCGACAATCATGACGCGATTGAGGGTGCCGACAAGCAGCACCAGCGACATCCCAACCGAAACTTGAATGAGCGATAGACGTAGCAATCTGGAAAGCGGCAAGTCCAGCGACGCCGCATCTGCAAACGGCAGAAATCTTGGACCGAGCTCGATCCAGCCGGAAATAACTTTTTGGCTGACGCGATTCATGGATTGAACCATTGCAGCAGGCTGACGTCCGAGATCTGCAACGTCCGGCGCCGGTCCGTTGGCCTTGCTCGCAGGCCATCACAAGTGCGGAAAGACCCAGGATCTAAAAATCCCGGGCCAACCTTGGGTCGTTGCTTCCTTACTTCGCAGCCGCAGAGGCAAGATCGACGGTGCTGGACGGCTTCGGAGTAACGGTGATGACGAACGATGTGCCATTCGTGCCGGTGCCGCCTGCAGCAGGCGTCACATTGACCACAAAGGGAAGTTCGCCGCTTGAGGCGACAGCCGCGACCGACGGCGTTATGCCGTCAATGCTGGCCGTCGTTTTCGCACTACCCTTATAGAAGTTCCCGTACCAGCCCGAGTGGGTCAGCACGGCGTTGTGGACGGTCAATGACGTCAGCGCGACGGCACCCAAAAACAGGGGAATGCCGACGGTGGGATTGACCACACACCAGAGTCTACCATTGTTCATTTGTTGCTCCCCACTAATGCAGCCAAGGCGTGTAGATGTACGCTAGCAGATGTGCGACGACGGCTACTACAAAGAACACGCGAGTGCCGTCGATGATCTGCGAGTGCAGCTCCTCCGACTCTCGGATCGTCAAGCCGGTTGGCCAGACTTTGTTTGGATCATCCACCATCGAGCTACCTCCTTAGACAGTCCGCACGAACCATTTCGTGCGCAACCCGCGCAAATGCGGGTGTTTCGTCGCTGCCTAGCCGCCCTCACGAACAGCTCCAGCTTCGCGTTCGTCATGTCGCTTCAGTGGCGCAGAGCCAACGCACGCGGCATGTTCCGCGCTGAGGAAGCTCTTCCCCGCCGCGCGAACGAACTGCCAGCACTCCGTGTTTTAAGGCTTGAAGCGCTGTGTCACTCGCTCGCGAATTATTAAATGTGTCCATGGTAACTGACGCATTTAGTTGTCAATACAGGTTCACACTTTCCTTAGAATTTGTCAAGGGAGGGCTTTTGCATGTGCGGCGCGTGTGCTCTGAAGACGTGGTTTTCAAAAGGCAAATGCTTTCAAAATCGTGCAACTAATTGCATCCGGCGGCGGCTACGGCCTTCATGGCAAATCCCGTTTTGTGCGCCGCAAAAACTTCAGTGTAACTTTGGATGTTGGCTGATCACTGCCGCGGTCGTCGCGCAGTTCTGCATGCGCTGCTGCGCTCAGCCGGATGCGCGTGTTGCGGGGTCCCAACCCTCCCTTGCTCTGCGCCAAACGCATAGCTAGAATGTTGCGGTGCAGCGTGGGCCGCCCCTGGCCACGCTGCGAGGGATGAAATTTTCTCCAATGGACTGGGACAAACTCCGTATTTTCCACGCTGCGGCTGAGGCAGGCAGCTTTACCCATGCCGGCGAGCAGCTGCACATGAGCCAGTCGGCCGTCAGCCGTCAGATCTCGTCGTTGGAAGCCGAACTCAAGGTCACGCTGTTCCATCGCCACGCCCGCGGCCTCGTGCTGACCGAGCCGGGCGAGCTGCTGCACAGGACGGTCGTCGACGTTTTTGCCAAGCTGCAAACTGCCGAGACCCTGCTGTCGGACACGACAAGCAAGCCATCGGGCGAATTGCGTGTGACGGCACCTATCGGCTTCGGCACGGTTTGGATCACGGCCCGCCTGCGCGAGTTTACCGACCTGTATCCCGATATTCGCATCGAGCTCATATTGAACGACGATCAGGTGGATATCGGTATGCGCGCCGCCGACGTCGCGATCTGGACGCGCGAACCCGAACAGGAAGATCTGATCCGCCGCCCGCTGTTCCAAAGCCGGGTCCGCGCTTTTGCGTCGGCGCAGTATATCCGCCGCTTCGGCACGCCGTTGTCGCTGGCCGACCTCGATCGCCACCGCATCATCGCCTATAGCGGCCAGCCGGCCCAGCATCTCGATGCTATGTCGTGGATCGAAACGGCGGGACGCGATGGGCTGGGCCCGCGTGAAGCAACGCTGCGCGTTAATAGCGTGGTTGCCATCAAATACGCCATCCGCGCCGGCATCGGTATTGGCATGATCCCCGATTACATGACGGAGGATCAGACCGATCTGGTGCCGGTTCTGCCCGCTATTGAGCAGCCGACCTTAAACATGGTCTTTGCCTATCCCGAAGAGCTCAAGACGTCGAAAAAAGTCCAGTTGCTCAGAGATTTCCTAGTCTCGAAGGCGCGGGCTTGGAAATAGAAAACATTGCACAACTGATCTGCGGCATCTGCTGATCCGGTCCGGCGGACCCCCGTACATAGACCATGAGGCGGGGCGTGCGGCGGTTTGTTATTGCCACCACCGAAGTGCGCTCCTCGTCTGGAACCGTCTGTTCCTCAAACTTGGCCGGGTTGCTTTGCGGCGGCCCGGCCTTTTGCTTGGTGGGGGCCGATGCACGGCCTTAGCCGCCCTTGCCCTCGAAGAAGTCCTTGACCCGGCCAAAAAAACCGGCGCTCTCGGGGCTGGTTTCCTTGTGGCTGGCTTTTTCGAACTCCTCGAGCAGTTCGAGCTGGCGCCGGGTCAGGTTCTTCGGCGTCTCGACCTCGACCTGAATGTACATATCGCCCGTTACTTTTGAGCGCAGCACCGGCATACCCTTGCCCTTGAGGCGGAATTGCTTGCCGCTTTCGGTGCCTTCGGGGACTTTGACGCGCGTTGTGGTGCCTTCGAGCGTCGGCACATCGATTTGGCCGCCGAGCGCTGCCGTCGTCATCGCGATCGGCACCTTGCAGAACACATCAGACCCATCGCGCTGGAAAAATTCGTGCGGCTTGATCGACAGAAAAATATAGAGATCGCCGGCCGGCCCGCCGCGCAAGCCGGCTTCGCCTTCACTCGCGAGCCGAATGCGCGTGCCATCCTCGACGCCGGCTGGAATGTTGACCGAGAGCGTGCGCTCTTTGACGATGCGCCCAGAACCCGAACAGCTTGGGCACGGATCGTCGATGGTTTCGCCGCGGCCGTGGCAGGCCGGGCAGGTACGCTCGATCGTGAAGAAACCCTGGCTGGCGCGGACTTTGCCCATGCCGCCGCAAGTGGCGCAGGTCTTCGGCTTGGTGCCGGCCTTAGCGCCGCTGCCCGAACATGTTTCACACGAAACGCTGGCTGGCACGCGGATTTGCGCGGTCTTGCCTGAGTAGGCATCGGCAAGCGCGATCTCGAGATTGTAGCGCAGGTCGGCGCCGCGCTCGCGCCCGGTGCGCGCTTGGCCACCGCCACCGCCTCCACCGCGACGTCCGCCCATGAACTCGCCGAACAGATCGTCGAAAATGTCCGACATGGAGGATGCGAAGTCGGGCCCGAAGCCTGCTTGCCCACCACGGCCCGCCATGCCGCCCTCGAACGCTGCGTGCCCGAACTGATCATAGGCCGCGCGCTTCTGCGGGTCTTTCAGCGCCTCATAGGCCTCGCTGACTTCCTTGAACTTGCGTTCGGCGTCTTTGTCGCCGGCATTGCGGTCGGGATGGAAATCCTTCGCCAGGCGGCGATAGGCGGATTTGAGGTCTAGCTCGCTGGCGTTCCGCTGCACGCCCAAGGTCTCGTAGTAGTCGCGCTTGGCCATGGGTTGCGCTTGTCTCAGTCGGTTGGCCTCCCGGCGGCCAACGTACCTTTTCATCGCGTGGTTTTTAACACGTGCACTCTAGTCCGGCGCTGTCGCTGGATCGCCCCTGGCCCGTCTCTGCCTTCAAAAATTCTGAGGGCAGCCGACGCAACAGGGGCGATAAATTGCAAGCGACAGCAAAGTCTTAAGCTGATTTCTTCTTGTCGTCTTTGACTTCCTCGAAATCGGCATCGACCACGTCGTCGCCTTCGGCCTTGGGTGCAGCGTCACCGTCACCATCCATGCCGGCGGCACCGCCCTTGGCGGTGTAGACGGCTTCGCCGATCTTCATGGCGACCTGGGTCAGCGCGTTTGTTGCCGACTTAATAGCCTCAACGTCTTCGCCAGCGATCGCCTCTTTGACGGCGGCAATCGCGGTTTCGACGTCGCCCTTGATCGCTGCGACGGCAGGCACCGACGCGTTTTCAACGAGCGACTTCTCGATGCCGTGCACCAAGGCCTCGCCCTGGTTGCGGGCCTCGACCAATTCGCGCTTCTGCTTGTCGTCGGCGGCGTGCGCCTCGGCGTCTTTCACCATCTTCTCGATGTCGGCGTCCGACAGGCCGCCCGACGCCTGGATGCGGATCGACTGTTCCTTGTTCGTCGCCTTGTCTTTGGCCGAGACGTGCACGATGCCGTTGGCGTCGATGTCGAACGTGACTTCGATCTGCGGAATTCCGCGCGGCGCTGGCGGAATGCCGACGAGATCGAACTGGCCGAGCACCTTGTTGTCGGCGGCCATCTCACGCTCGCCCTGGAAGACGCGGATCGTTACCGCGCTCTGGCTGTCCTCTGCCGTCGAGAACGTCTGGCTCTTCTTAGTCGGGATCGTCGTGTTGCGGTCGATCAGGCGCGTGAACACGCCGCCGAGCGTTTCGATACCGAGCGACAGCGGCGTCACGTCGAGCAGCAGCACGTCCTTGACTTCGCCCTTCAGCACGCCGCCCTGGATGGCCGCACCGACGGCGACGACTTCATCCGGGTTGACGCCCTTGTGGGGCTCTTTGCCGAACAGCTGCTTGACCAGTTCCTGCACTTTCGGCATGCGCGTCATGCCGCCGACGAGTACGACTTCGTCGATCTCAGCGGCCTTGAGGCCGGCATCTTTCAAGGCTTTTTCACACGGGCCTTTGGTACGCGTGATGAGGCTGTCGACCAGGCTTTCCAGCTTGGCGCGCGTCAGCTTCATCGTCATATGCTTCGGACCGGAAGCATCCGCCGTGATGAACGGCAGGTTGATTTCGGTCTGCTGCGCGCTGGAGAGCTCGATCTTGGCTTTTTCAGCTGCTTCCTTCAGGCGCTGCAGCGCAAGCTTGTCGCCGCGCAGATCAATGCCCTGTTCCTTCTTGAACTCGTCAGCCAGATACGACACCAGCGTCATGTCGAAGTCTTCGCCGCCAAGGTGCGTGTCGCCGTTCGTCGATTTGACTTCGAAAACGCCGTCGCCGATCTCGAGGATCGAGACGTCGAACGTGCCGCCGCCGAGGTCGTAGACCGCGATCGTCTTGGCTTCTTTCTTTTTGTCGAGACCGTAGGCCAGCGCTGCCGCCGTCGGTTCGTTGATGATGCGAAGGACTTCGAGGCCGGCGATGCGGCCTGCGTCTTTCGTCGCCTGACGCTGAGCGTCGTTGAAGTACGCCGGAACCGTGATGACGGCCTGCGTGACGGGCTCGCCGAGCTTGGCTTCGGCGCTCTCTTTCATCTTCTGCAGAATGAAAGCTGAAATCTGCTGCGGCGAATACTGCTTGCCGTGGCTCTCGACCCAGGCGTCGCCCGTCGGGCCTTTGACGATCTTGAACGGCACGAGCTTCTGGTCGCGGGCGACAATCGGGTCGTCGAAGCGGCGGCCGATCAACCGCTTGATTGCAAAAAAGGTATTCGTCGGGTTGGTCACACCCTGGCGCTTGGCGGGCAGGCCAACGAGCCGTTCGTCGTCCGCCGTAAAGGCGACAATCGATGGCGTCGTGTTGGCGCCTTCGGCGTTTTCGAGAACCTTCGGTTTGCCCCCGTCCATGACAGACACGCACGAGTTCGTGGTGCCGAGGTCGATACCGATAACCTTACCCATCGTCTTTCATCCTTCTGAACTTGCGGCAGACCGGGCGGACCCGTTTCCGGCATCCAGCTCGCCGCCCCTGTTTGGTGGGGGTCGGCGCCGGTCCCTGAGAGGCGTTAATATCGCCGAAGTTTATATAGGCAGCGTTTTTCGCCGCGCAACGCCTAGAGGCGGCTGTACGGCTATCACGTTTGGCCGTTTTGTATTGCACGAATTCGGCCGGCCGGGCGCACCGAACATTGTGGAATATCAAGCCCAAGTAACACCGTGTTACTGCCGCTTGCGGCAATTGCGATTGCCAGCGCGGGCGCCATGCGGCCGCCGCGAGCAGAGCTACACATTCGGTTCCGGCTCGGCCGGCCGCGATGACGGGCCTTGATCGATAGCCTTCGCAGCTTTCGGGCCACCGCGCGAGACGACAACCATAGCGGGCCGTAAGCAGCGGTCGTCAATTAAATAGCCGACTTGGAAGACCTGTATCACGGTGCCGGCCGGCACGTCGGCGTTGTCTTGCTCCATCACCGCCTGGTGGTGATGCGGATTGAATGGCTGGCCTTCGGGATCGATGACGCGAACGCCGTTTTTCTCCAGCGCGCCTTGGAAATCGCGCTCGGCGAGAATAACGCCCTGCAGGAAGCTTTTTAGAACCGGATCGTTTTCGGTTGCTTCGGCAGGTACCGCGGCGACGGCGCGGTGGAAGCTGTCGCCAACGCCGAGGATGTCGCGGGCGAATTTGGTGATCGCATACTTCGCGGTTTCTTCCTTGTCCTTTTCCATGCGCCGGCGCACGTTTTCGGTTTCGGCGACGGCACGCACATAGAGATCGTGCTTCCCGGCAATCTCAGCTGCCTTCTTGTCGAGTTCGCCCTGAAGCGCCGCGATCATGCCCTTGAATTGCGCCGCGCCGATCTCGGGCTCGCTCGTTGGCGCTGTTGCTGCTGCCGGGGCCGCGCCCTCCGATGGTGTCGCCGGCATCGGCGGCATCAGGTCGTCAACCGGATTCTTGTCGTCGCTCATGGTGTCCCGAATAGTTGTTTTCCGGCGTCTGCGTCGGCGCAACCCACCGGCCGATCGATATCGGCTGCGAACGCGCAAAAATCAAGGCACATCGCTGCGGCGTGACGTCTGGTTGGAGCGTCACGTGATGAGGCGGCTAATCAATTTCGCCGTGTAATCGACCATCGGGATGATGCGCGCATAGTTGAGCCGCGTCGGGCCGATGACGCCAAGCACGCCGACGACGCGGCGGGTCTCATCCCGGAACGGCGCAACGACCAGGGATGATCCCGACATCGAGAACAACTTGTTCTCCGACCCGATAAAAATTCGAACCCCATCGGCACTTTCAGAGGCGCCGAGCAGCTGAACGATCTCGCGTTTCGATTCGAAATCGTCGAACAGCTGGCGGATACGTTCCAGATCCTCGATCGCGGTCAGGTCTTTGAGCAAGTTGCCTTGACCGCGCACGATCAAGCTCTTTCGTTCGTCCGCCGCGCCCGACCATTCGGCGAGACCAGCTTTGATGACCTTCTGCGTCAGAGTATCGAGTTCAGCCTTGGCGTCTTTCAGGCTTTTCTCGATTGCGCTGCGGGCCTCCGCGATCGTCAGCCCGCGAATGTGGGTGTTGAGATAGTTCGACGCTTCCTGCAGCGCCGACGGCGGCAAGCCCGCTGGCAGTGCGATGATGCGATTTTCGACGTTCTGATCTTCGTCAACGAGGACCACGAGGCCCTTGCCGGGTTCCAGCGGCACAAACTCTATGTGTTTCAGGCGCGCGACCTGCTTTTCTGCTAGCACCACGCCGGCGCAATGCGACAGGCCCGAGATCATCTCGCCGGCTTCTGTCAAAAGTTGATCAACGGATTTTTCCCGTTGGTAACCAATCTGCGATTCTATTTTGAGGCGCTCGTCCTGGCTGATGTCGCCGATTTCGAGCAGACCGTCGACGAACATGCGCAGCCCAAGCTGCGTTGGCAGCCGCCCTGAGGAGGTGTGCGGCGAAATGATAAGGCCGAGCTGTTCCAGGTCCGACATAACGTTGCGGATCGAGGCCGGCGACAACGCCATGGGCAATGCGCGCGAAAGATTGCGCGAACCGACAGGTTCTCCGGTCGTCAGATAGCTTTCGACGATTCGGCGCAGGATCGTGCGCGAGCGCTCGTTGAGCTTCTGCAGCTCGGTCCTGCCATCGATCATGGGCGGGAACGTATTGGGGTGATCCGGTTTCACAGCCAAAGACTTAGGAAAGCTAGGCCTCCCCGTCAAACGGTTCGAAGGCTTTTCGAGGCTTTAAGGTTGAAGGCAGCAAGAGCCTTCTTTAGGGTCGCGGCGAAAATCGTCCCAAATCCAGGAGCCCCATGCGACCCTCAAAGCGAAAGCCCGACGAATTGCGCCGTGTCTCGATCGAACGTGCCGTTTCCAAACACGCCGAGGGCTCGTGTCTGATCAAGTTCGGCGATACGCACGTGCTGTGCACGGCGAGCCTTGAGGAGCGCATTCCGCCGTGGCTCAAGGGCCAGGGCAAGGGCTGGGTGACGGCCGAATATGCCATGCTGCCGCGGGCTACGCATGATCGCACGCGCCGCGAAGTCACAACCGGGCACCCGTCGGGGCGGACCCAGGAAATCCAGCGCCTTGTTGGCCGGGCGTTGCGCGCCGTCGTTGATCTGCCGAAGCTCGGCGAACGCCAGATCACGGTTGACTGCGACGTCATCCAGGCCGATGGCGGCACGCGCACGGCGTCGATCACCGGCGCCTGGGTCGCTTTGCACGACTGCATTCAGTGGATGAAGCTGCGCGATATGGTCAAAGACGGCGTGCTGCGCGATCAGATCGCGGCGGTGTCGTGCGGGCTTTACAAGGGCGAACCCGTGCTCGATCTCGACTACGCCGAAGACAGCAACGCCGACGCCGACGCCAATTTCGTCATGACCGGCTCGGGCGGCATTGTCGAAGTACAAGGCACGGCAGAGACCACGCCGTTTAGCCAGGAACGCTTTGATCAGTTGATGGTGCTGGCAAAAAAAGGGATTGGTGAACTGGTGCAGTTGCAGAAGCTTACTGTTGCTTGAGGCAAGGAGGCTCGGATCGTCATGAATTTTGGACCGCTCGCCCTCACAGTCGCTGCGCTTTTTACAGGTGCAGCGTTCTACATAAATTGGGCTGAGCAACCGGCACGGCTTGGCCTCGACGACCGGGCTTTGCTGCAGCAGTGGAAGCCCAGCTACGCCCGCGGGTTCACGATGCAGGCGACGCTCGCAGTTACCGGATTTGTATTCGGCGTTCTGGCGTGGTGGTCATCGGGTGATTGGGCATGGCTGCTCGGCGCGATCGTGCTGGTCGCGAATTGGCCGTACACGATGCTCGGCATCATGCCGACCAACCATCTGCTCAACGACATTGCGCCCGGGGATGCCGGAGAAACGTCCCGGGCTTTGATCGAAAAGTGGGGCAGGCTGCACGCGGTGCGCACCGCACTCGGCGCAACGGCCACGGCGCTGTTTTTGTGGGCATCGCTTTAGTGTTCAATCTCACGCGCGGCACGAAAATCGTCGTCGCCAGCCACAACAAGGGCAAGGCCTGGGAAATCAACGAGCTCCTCGCGCCCTATGGCTTGGAGGCTGTCTCGGCAGACGAATTGGGATTGTCCGAGCCCGAGGAAACCGAGGCGACATTCGAAGGCAACGCCAAACTGAAGGCGGTTGCTGCGGCGCAAGGGGCCGGCCTGCCTGCACTTGCTGACGATTCTGGTCTTGAGGTCGACTGCCTCGGTGGCGCGCCGGGTATCTATTCGGCGCGCTGGGCCGGACCTGGCAAGGACTTCGGCCTCGCCATGAAAAAAGTCGGCGAGGAAATCACACAGCGCCACGGTTGGTCCGCGCCGGGACCGAAAGCGAATTTCATTTCCGTGCTGTGCCTTGCGTGGCCCGGCGGCGCAACGCAGATTTTTGAAGGAAAAGTTCACGGCCATCTGGTCTGGCCGCCGCGCGGCGGCAACGGCTTCGGCTACGATCCGATGTTCGTTGCCGACGGCGAAACCAAAACGTTCGGGGAAATGCAGCCAGTACAAAAATATGCGATCTCGCATCGTACGCGTGCGTTCGCTAAATTTAAGGCCGCGTGCCTGGATCAGATCGAGGCCGCAGATTGGGCGCGCCCGGCAACCGGACGGGACCTTGCGGCGTTGACCGCTGCCGCCGCAAGTATTTCGACGAAGGACGAACTGGTGCAGTTTGTCGCGAACCTGCGCGCCGACCTCGAGCGCAATGGTTCGGACTGGAAAAACAACACGCTTGAGCGCTATCTCGACGCAATGCAAGGCTATCTTAGCGCTACGCCGGCCATCGACGAACCGGCGTGGCGAACGATGGCCAAAGTCTTGCTGGCCGCGAGTTTGTATGAGTAATGCGCCTGCCAACGACCCCGGTTTCGGCGTCTACGTCCACTGGCCGTTTTGCGCGCAGAAATGCCCCTATTGCGACTTCAACAGTCACGTCCGGCATCAGGGCTGGGACGAAGAGCGGTTTCTTGATGCCTATAAACGCGAACTCGATCACGTCGCCGCGTTGACTGGACCGCGCGATGTCCGCAGCATCTTTTTTGGCGGCGGTACGCCGTCGCTGATGAAACCGGTGACGACGGCTGCAATCCTCAATCACATCTCCAAGCTCTGGACCGTCGATACGCAAGCCGAAATCACGCTCGAAGCCAACCCCGGCAGCGTCGAGGCCGGGCGCTTCAAGGGCTACCGCGCGAGCGGCGTCAATCGCGTGTCGATGGGCCTGCAATCGCTGCGTGACGAAGATTTGCGCAAGCTCGGCCGCATTCACACTGTCGCTGAGTCGAAGGCGGCGCTGGAAATCGCGCGGGCCACGTTTGAGCGGTTTTCGTTCGATTTGATTTACGCCCGGCCCGGCCAGAAACCTGATGCTTGGCGCGGGGAGTTATCCGAGGCACTCGATCTCGCGGGCGATCACCTGTCGCTCTATCAGCTGACGATCGAGCCTGACACGCCGTATGCGGCTCTGCACGCGGCAGGTAAGCTGATCGTGCCCGATCCCGATGCCGCGCTAGAGCTGTGGGACATCACCCAAGAGCTGACTGAGGCGCGCGGCCTTGGCGGCTATGAGATCTCGAATCATGCCCGTCCGGATCAAGAAAGCCGTCACAACCTGCTCTATTGGCGCTATGGCGAATATGCCGGCATCGGCCCCGGCGCTCATGGGCGGTTGCTCTCCGGTATGCGGCGTCATGCGACCGTCGCCGAGCGCAATCCGGAAGCCTGGGCTGGTCTCGTCGAAACCAAGGGCCACGGCTTCACCGAAGTGACCGAACTGTCGCGGCCGGAGCAGGCGGATGAAATGCTGCTGATGGGTCTCAGGCTGCGCGAAGGCGTCGACCTCACCCGTCTCGCCACGCTCGGCGGAGTTACGCCGGATCCGCCGGTCATCGGCAAACTCGTCGACCTTGGCTTGCTGGAACAGGGCAGCGATTGCTCGGACGGGTTGAGTGCATCGCCCAACTGGCGTGGCAACGAACTGGAAACGATTCCGATGTGCGCAGGTGCAGGCCTGCCGCCGGAAAGTCCCGTGCCCTTGCCGTCGCTAGGTCGCATACGTGCAACCCCGCGCGGGCGCTTTGTTCTGAACGCGATCGTCGCGGAGCTGTCCAAGAGCTTTGTGTCTGTGCGCCCGATGGACACAGCGCCCGGCGCACACTAAGCACGAAGCATGATGCGACGTATCTACGATTGGATGATGGCCAAGGCCGGCAGCGATCACGCGCCAGCGGCACTCGGCACCATTTCGTTTGTCGAAAGCTCGTTTTTCCCGATCCCGCCCGACGTGATGCTGGTGCCGATGGTGCTGGCGCGGCGCGAGAAAGCCTGGTGGTACGCGACGATCGCGACCGTCACATCGGTTCTCGGCGGGTTGCTCGGCTACGCCATTGGTTACTACCTGTACGATGCCGTGGGGCTGCCGATCCTGAGACTCTACGGCAAGGAAAACGCCCTTGATGGCTTTATCCGGTTTGTCCAGGACTACGGCGTTCCAGCCGTCATCATCAAAGGTATGACGCCGATCCCCTACAAGGTCGTGACGATCGCCGCTGGTGTCGCCAAAATGAACTTGCCGGCGTTCATCGCAGCCAGCATCGTCGCCCGCGCCATGCGCTTTTATCTGGTCGCCGGCCTCCTATATTTCTACGGCGAGCCGATCCGCGACTTCATCGAGCGGCGTCTGACACTCGTCACAACCGTCTTTTTCGTCGTGCTGGTCGGCGGCTTTGTCGCTGTGAAGTATCTGTTTTAAGGGAACGTTCGCATATGGCGTTCGAGAGCAAGCTGGATCGCGGCCCTGCCTATCAACTTGGGTCGGTGGCACTCATCCTCTCGGTCGCCGCAATCCTGACGGCGCTGGCGTTTCAGTACATCGGCGGCTACGCGCCTTGCCCGCTGTGTTCGATGCAGCGTTACGCCTACTACGCCGCTATCCCGCTTCTGTTTGTTACGCTTGCACTGAGTTCCGCCGGGCGGCCGGGGTGGGCGGCGGCTTTATTCTTTATCGTCGCGCTCGCGTTCCTGGCGAATGCCGGACTTGGCGCCTACCACGCTGGTGCGGAATGGAAATTCTGGCCCGGACCCGACACGTGTGCAGGCAGTCAGGAGCTTTCGACGTCTGCGGGATCGCTTCTGAAAGATCTTGAAGGCACCCGCGTCGTCCGCTGTGACGAGGCGGCGTTGCGTATTCTGGGCCTGTCGTTCGCGGGCTGGAACGTGATCGCGTCTCTGGCGCTGATGTCGCTGGCGTTACGCGCCGCATTCGCGTCGTCTGAAGCGCGTTTGAGCGCCTGAGTGCTCGATTTTCCAAACGCTTAGCGACTTCTCCACATAGGCCGCAGCGGACGAAAGTCTGTTTTTGTTGCCTGTTGTCTACTGTCAATCAAAATAACACCGCTCAGACAAAATCACGCCTTCGCGTTGCCTGAATGCGACGGCTATTCTCTATTCGTTCGCGGAACACAAGGTGCCAACCTTCAAGTCAAGGACGGCGGAAAGCACGGAAAGTCTAAGCGTCGTGCGTGTTCGCGAAATTGGTTTTTGTAATCGTGGCGTCGCGTAGGCGTTTGTTGCGTAAGCGTTGTGTTCGAGTGCGGACAGCCGACGAAGGTCCCGCTGTCCGGGGCGTCTCAAAAAAACAAGGCGAGCGGCCGGGATTGAAAAGTTCAGGTGTATGTCCCGGCGGCTCGCCGGCCACCCAAAAGTAACGCGTCGTCAGAGTGTCATGAAAAGTATCGAAAATAGTAAGGCGTCGCCAGCGAGTTCATGGCGTCCGTTGAGTAGCGTTGTCGCGGTCGTGTTGCGTGACGTGCGTATCGTGCCGGGCCCCGTCAAACCGGCACGAAATTTGCGCTGATTTCTATGTGTTGCGTTGTGCGTTTCGACTTTGTTGCGTCAGTTGCGTTCGAGCGTTCGAAAAACAGATTCAGGAGAGCGTGCGGCCCTCCAACGAGTTGGCAGGCACAGGGAGCGTGAGCGAGTTAGCCCTCAATCTAGGCATCACATTGCAAGGTCTCGCGTAGTGATGTCACAGCGTTCTCTGTGTCTGCCGCCCTTGTTTCAACGCATTTGCGCACCCAATTGTCTTGCGTGTGCAAAGTGCAGCGTCTTGACGGAGCACTTGTCCAATGACCCACAGCACCTCGTCGGTTCCCGACCACATCAACCCAATCCAATGGCACCAGGCCGTTGCCGTTAGCCGGCAATCCTGCGCTCGCGTTTTCCGCGACGGCGGCACACCTGCCGAAGCGCTGGCGGCGTTCAGGCTAGCTAGCGGCGATGATGTCAGTTGGGAAAAAGCCGTCGATATGATCGCGGCTGAGCTCTGCGCCCACCCGCTGCCAAAGGCGGCTTGAACCAACGCGCCTACGGCTCGAGTTCGGTATCCCAGTATAGGTAATCGACCCAGCTTGTGTGTAGGTAGTTGGGCGGGAATAGGCGGCCGTTGCGGTGAAGCTCGAACACCGTCGGCCGGTAAGGGTCATGTGCCGGAAACATGCCGGCAACGCGCGGCATATGTCCGCCTTTGCGCAGATTGCATGGCGCACACGCCGTCACAACGTTGTCCCATCGGGTCAGCCCGCCGCGTGAGCGCGGGATCAGGTGATCGAACGTCAGATCGCTCTTATCGCCGCAGTATTGGCAGGAAAACCGGTCGCGCAAGAACACGTTAAACCGCGTGAACGCCGGGTATAGCGCCGGGCGGACGTAGGTTTTGAGCGCCACCACGCTCGGCAATTTCAGCTCGAACGAGGGGCTGCGGACGTAGCGGTCGTATTCCTGGACGATGTTGACCCGATCCAGGAAAACGGCCTTGACCGAGTCCTGCCAGCTCCACAGCGACAAGGGATAGTAGCTGAGCGGCCGGAAATCGGCGTTCAGTACAAGGGCCGGACAGTTGTCCGGTATGGTCACGTGAGCATTCACAGTCGAGCTCGCCTCGCGGTTTTTGCCGTCGAATCGTGTCGTTAGTCCCCACCTGTCGGCCGGGATACTAGCGGCGCATAACAGGTCTGTGAAGCTTTGATTGGCTTTGAGATTTTTTGCAGGTTTTTGAGGATGTTCGGGCTATTTTTTTGCCGCTTTTCTCGCCTTCGCATCGGATTTTTCGGCACCATAGTCCGCCCACAACAAGCGGGCAGCGACAGCGCGCCATGGCCGCCAGCGTTCGGCAAGTTTTGTGAGTTCGGCGGCGGTTGGCCGTGCTTCGAGTTTGAAGTGATGTTGGGCCGCGATTTGCAGCGCCAGATCGCCGGCCGCGAAGGCGTCCGCGCGGCGCAGCGCGAACAGCAAATAGATATCGGCGGTCCACGGCCCGACGCCGTGCAGGGCTGTTAGCCGATCGATCACGACCGTGTCGGCGGCGCTGCTGAGGCCCGGAATATCGAGGCCTTCGCTGTTAATGGCTGTAGCGATGGCTTTGAGTGTGCGAACTTTCGCGGTCGAAAGCCCGAGCGCTGCCAAGCCGGCATCGTTTCGCGCCAGTATGGTCCGCGCCTCGAATGGCACAATCGCCGCCGCGACTCTGGCCCAAATTGCCGCCGCACTTTGCGCGGAGAGCTGTTGCCCGGTGACGATTTTGGCGAGCCCCTTGAAGTCGGCCGAAAAGTCCCGCAGTGGCGGCGTGCCGACCCGGGCGTGAATGCGGCGCATGATCGTGCACTGCTCGGATAGCGCGCGGGCGCCGGCCGCAAGCGCCAGTTCGTCGTTTAGCGTCATCGGCTGCGAAGTTTTTGTGTGCGCTGCAATCACAATCAGTTTTTCTCCTATTGCCACTTTAAAGCCGGCGTGCGGAGGCGTAAAATCACGTCGTGAAGTTGGCGGCTTCGACGGGGCTAATGCGATGTCAAAGTCATTCGTGCACGTTCTTTATAGCGCGCTCTTCGCCATATCGATTGGCGCCGTAGCGGCTGCCGCCGGTCCGCGCCTCAACGATTGGGCCACGCTCAAGAACGAGCGCCACGGCTTCGCGCTTGCCTATCCCGTCGACGTTTTCGAGCAAAAAGAGGCGCCGACGACGGACGAAGGGCGGATACTCGTGTCCAAGGATGGCAAGGCCAAACTGCTGGTCGGCGCCTTCGACAACGCTGACAACAACACGCTCGAAGAGTACCGCCAGTTTTTGATAGCCGAGCAATACGCCGGAGCGGCCATCGACTACGCGCCGGTCAAGGGCCGCTGGTTCGTGCTCTCGGGCACGCGCAACGGCGAGATGTTCTATCAGCGCGTCAGCTTCACCTGCGGCGGCAAGTTGATCAACAGCTGGGCAATGCTCTATCCAGCAGCAGAGCGAAAAACGTATGACCGCGTCGTCGAAGCCGTCGCACGCACCTATTCGCCCGGGGCCGGGCGCACCGGCGAATGCGATTGAGCCCGTGATCGCGCGCCGATGACGATACCTGTTCTGCGATTCGCGCCGTCACCCAACGGACCACTGCATCTTGGTCATGCGCTGTCGGCGCTGACTGGCTTTGAGACAGCCAAGCGCCTCGGCGGACGATTTCTGCTTCGTATCGAAGATATCGACATCACCCGGTCGCGGGCTGACTTCATCAACGGCATCTATGCCGATCTGGCGTGGCTTGGAATAACGTTTGAGCAGCCGGTCCTTATTCAGTCAGAGCACTTTACCGACTATTTGGCTGCCGCCGAGCGCCTTTTGGGCGAAGGGCTGCTGTATCCGTGTTTTGCAACGCGCTCGGATATCGCCTCGAAGGCCGATCCGGCACAATCCGACCCCGATGGCGTGCCGCTCTATCCCGGTATTTGGCGAAACAAGGCTGATATCGAATTGCAATCGCGGATTGCCGGTGGTGAAAAGCCGTCTCTGCGGCTGAATATGCTGAAGGCTCGCGATGTGGTGCAGCAAAGACTTGGCCGAGCGCCGCTTATGTTCACGGAATTAGCCGATGACGGCGCGACGCTCACAGTCATCGCCGACCCGGCGCGTTGGGGCGACGCTGTTGTCGTGCGCAAAGACGTGCCGGCCAGCTATCACCTCGCCGTCGTGGTCGACGATGCGCGGCAGGGCGTGACCCACATCACGCGCGGGCAGGATTTGTACGCTGCGACCGATATTCAGAGATTGTTGCAGGTTTTGCTTGGCTTTCCAGAGCCGATCTACGCCCACCACCGCCTGATCGCCGGGCCGAACGGCCGCAAACTGTCGAAGAGCCTCGGCGCCAGGAGTTTGAAAGCCCTGCGCGAGGCAGGCGCCACGCCGCCCGATATCCGCCGCATGGTCGGCATGGAATGTCCGGCAGATCTGCAAAGCGAATAATAGTTTCCGCAAAGTCGCAGCTACAACACTCTGCAGGCCATTTGTAATCTGGTCTCCGGGTTTATGCGTCCTGCTTGGCAATGCTTCCGTAAAAATTAAGCAAAAACCAATCAATGTGCTGAAAACTCTGCAATTGCACGCAATGGTGCTTTGCCGAAACAAAATCAATTGATGCGGATTTGGTAAATACGGCTTGCCGCGAATGCCAAATCACATCAGCTTCGAGAAGCCGCCGCCAAATCGAGATCGGGCCTATATTCCGTGATACTTGCCGCCATTCAGAAATTGACCGCGCTGGGTATCGCTGTTTATCAGCGGTGCCTGACATTTAGCGGGGTGCGCATTCAGCGCAGCGAAGCGCCTGTCACGGCGCCGGCACGGCTCACGCTTGCCGACCAGTGGATCCGTATGACCGGCGTCGTTGAAGGCGCGATAGCGAGTGCCGGCGAAACACGGAAACTTCAGGCTGCGGCCATACAGCAGTTGGATCTCGCGCAGTATGCGCTTTCGACGCTGATGGATGAACTCTCCGCCGTCATGCTGGTGCCCGGCCGCCGCGAACGCGCCGCTGTGTACGTGCTCGAGACCGGACAAGTCCGTGCACCATCGACTGCACTGGCTGCCTGACGGCCCATTCAAACGATCCTCAGCAAATAGTTTTTGAGATCAATAGGAACGCTGACCTGCGCTAGCGCTCGACACGCGGCTAGCCGAGGGCGTTGCCGGTGGCGCATCGATCACGACCGAACGGTATTTCTCGATCTCGAGCACCGCGAGGCTGCGGGCGCTAAGGCCGTTTGGCAAAAGCCTTACTGGCCCATCGACGCCCGAAAAGCCGGTTTCACGCGTCAAATACGCGGTGGAGAACCGGTCCAGCGCTGAGTTCTTAGCCAAAGCCAGGGCCATCGTCGTCGCGTCGTAGGCCAGGCTGGCAAGTCGCGGCGGTTCGGTGCCGAAATTCTTGCGGAATTTGCGGGCAAACGCCGCCCAGGCTTGCGGGTCGCTGGCGGCATACCAGCCGCCGACGAGTTGATCGTCGCGGGAAATGACCGGCACGTCCCAGGCTGACGTTCCGAGTAATTTCACTTTTTGCCCGTCGAAGCCCGAATAGGCGAGCAAGGGCCCGAGTTGTGCCAGCTGCGCGTGACCTGCGGGGAGGAAAAGCGCGTCGATCGGCGTGCCGGCCGTTTCGGCTTCCGCAATGCCTTGGAACACGCGCTTTGCAGTCGCCAGCATACTGGCGGCATCGGGCGCGTAGGTCTCGAGCAGCGCGATCTCGCCACCCGACTTGGCAACGGCCGCACGAAACGCTGGCCCGACGATTTGGCCATAAGAGTCGGCCGCAATCAGTGCCGCGAACCGGCGCTTGCCTTGGCTCGCCGCATAACTGATCACGCGATCGACTTCCTCGGCGGCGAGGAAACTCATCAAATAGACGCCGCGTCCGGCGACGCTTGCATCATTCGAGAACGACACGACCGGCACGCCGGACGCGGCGGCAATGGGGGCTGCTGCTGCCGCGGATGATCCAAACAGCGGTCCGAGGATGATCTCCGCGCCTTCCGAGATCGCCGCGTCGGTTGCCGCCATTGCGCCCTGCGGCGTGCCGCCATCGTCCTTTGCGATCAATTGAATGGCCGGGTCGTTGGCTTCAAACAGCGCCATTTCGGCGGCTTGTTTCATGCCGCGGGCGATTTTCGCCGGTTCTCCCATGCCGCCGAACGGCAACAGCAGTGCGATGCGTGCGGGGCGGCTTTTGCCGTCGGGAGTTTTTGAAGGTGTACCGATGGATGCGGTGTTCGGTGTCGCCGGTCCGAGCGATTGCGCGCAGCCCGAGAGACACAACATTGCGAGTGCGATGGCTATGCCACTGCGTGCGACGTCCGTGTTGTAAGTCTCTGGCATTATCTGCAAGTCTCCAGGAGTCAGTATCGTCACCACTCTCCAGAGTAAGCGCAACCGGCCGGAGCAGCCCGAACACTGGGGCTCCAATTGCGGTAAACGCTTGCGCCCGTTGCCGAAAGCGGTTTCATGCCACAGCACGTTGAAATCCACTGCCGGTCACGGCACTTATCGGGAAAAACACTTGTCGCGTTCGGGATCAGACTTAGTCAGCGGCGGCGCGACCGGCAGCACTAACGCGCTAAGCTGCGCGGTGACACGCGACCTTGAGAACCTGCTCGCGGCACCGCTATCGCCGGGCCTCTATCTCGTCGCAACGCCAATCGGCAATCTCGGCGATATCACGATCCGGGCGCTGGCGGTGCTGATCGCCGCCGACATCGTCTACTGCGAAGATACGCGGCATTCGGCCAAGCTGTTGCAGAACTTCGGCATCCGCGCCGTCACAAAGCCGTTGCACGATCACAACGAGGATATCGAGCGCGGTCGCGTGATTGCGGAACTCGGACACGGAAAGCGTATTGCACTCATCTCGGATGCCGGCACGCCGCTGATTTCCGATCCCGGCTTCAAGCTGGTGCGGGACTGCGTGGCCGCGGGGCATCCGGTGATTTCGATCCCAGGGCCGTCGTCGGTCATCACGGCGCTGGCCGCGAGCGGTCTGCCGACGGACGCGTTTTTCTTTGCTGGCTTTCTACCGCCCAAGCAGGCGGCGCGCCGCGCCCG
>JANNSR010000201.1:0-2919 GCA_031402935.1 Hyphomicrobium sp.
TCCGCGAATCTCAGCTCCCGCCGCCTTCTTAACATCTGATATGATCTTCTGAGCGATCGTTTCGATGGCAGAATCGGTGAGCGTTTCCGTCGCAGGCTGAAGTGTCACTTCGATTGCAATCGATTTTTTCCCCTCCGCCGCGAGCGCCCCGCCCTCAAATACGTCGAAAACCGTGACCGATTGGATCAGCGCCTTGTCGGCCCCCGCTGCGGCTTTGATAACGTCGCCTGCCGCCACATCGCGTGCGACGATGAAGGCGAAATCGCGCGTCACCGGTAGCAGGTCGGACGCCGCAAGCGTAGATTTCGCGCGTGATTTCTTCTTCTCCGCCGGCAGCGCATCGAGGAAAATCTCGAACGCTGCAACCGGCGCCGCGACGTCCAGCGCCTTCAAAGTCGCCGGATGCACGTCGCCGAAATGCGCAAGTATTGTTTTTGGCCCAAGCCGCAGCGTCGCCGAGCGGCCAGGGTGATACCAAGCGGGTGCATCGCGCGTGATCTGCGCTTTCGCGGCATCGAAACCGAGCGCGGCGAGTGCTGCCGCCACATCAGCCTTGACGTCGAAAAGGTCGGCGCCGCTCGCAGCCCCGCTCCAATGCCGTCCCGAGCCTGCGAGCTTCGCGGTCCCGGCCCGCACACCAGCGGCACTAATATACTGGTCTTCCGGTTTGTCGCCGCGATAGGCCTGGCCAAGTTCGAACAGCGCCACGTCGTCGGTACCACGGTTGCGGTTTCGCGTCACGGCCGCCAAAAGCCCGGGCAGCAATCCGGGCCGCATCGACGACAATTCGGATGAAATCGGGTTGGCGAGATCGAGCGCGGGCGCGCCACCGCCGAAATGCGTCGCCTGCTCCCTGGTAATGAAGCTCCACGTCACGGCTTCGGTCAGGCCACGCGCCGCCAGCAGCCGCCGCGTCCGCCGCGCCCGCTTCTGCTTGTCCGTCAGCACGGCCTGCGTGACGCCATGCATACGCGGAAGTGCCGTCGCCGGAATGCGATCGAGCCCGGCGATGCGTACGACCTCTTCAACAAGGTCCGCAGCCCCGTGAATATCCGGCCGCCACGTCGGCACCGAAACCTTCGCCGCCGCCGAGGTGCCATCGACCTTGCAGCCGAGCGCTTCGAGGATGGTTTTGATTTCAGCTTGGCTCAGCTTGACGCCGGTCAGCTTTTCGACGCGCGCAAAATCAAACGCGATCACGCGGTTTTCAATCGGTTCTTGGCCTGCGACCTTTGTCTTCGTCGGCTCGCCGCCGCACAATTTCAAAATCATGCCGGTCGCGAGGTCGAGACCTGGACGCACCGACGCCGGATCGACGCCGCGCTCGAAGCGATAGCGCGCGTCCGTCTGCAATCCGGCCTTGCGCCCGGTCGTCGCCGTGCGCACCGGATCAAAGTAAGCGCTTTCGATGAACACGTTTCTGGTCGCGTCCGTCGAGCCGGAAGCCTCCCCGCCCATGACGCCGCCGAAGCCAAGCGGTCCGCTCTCATCGGCGATCACGCACATGGTTTGATCGACGGTGTGCTCCTTGCCGTCGAGGCCGACGAACTTTTCGATCTTGTTGCCAAGCCGGGCGCGGATCGCACCCTTCAGCTTGTCGGCATCGTAAACGTGCAGCGGCCGCCCGCGGTCGAGCGAGATGTAGTTCGTCACGTCAACAAGGGCATTGATCGGGCGCAGACCCACGGCCTTCAGCCGCGTTTGCAGCCAAGCGGGCGAGGGGCCGTTCGTGACGCCGCGCACAACGCGGCCCGCGAACACCGGGCACGCGCTCGCCGTCTCCGGCGTGAACTCGAGTTTGATATCGATCGGGCACTCAGCCTTACCCTCCACCGCGCCAAGTTTTGGCTCAGGCTTCAGCGTGCCCATCCCCGCCGCCGCGAGGTCACGCGCAATACCGCGCACGCCGGTGCAGTCCGGCCGGTTCGGCGTCAGCTTCACGTCGAACACGGGATCGTTGAGGCCCGCGGCATCGATGTAGCGTTCGCCGATTCTGTTTGCCCACTCAGCGGGCAAATCGAGAATGCCTTCGCTGTCGGACGACAATTCCAATTCCGCTGCCGAACACAGCATGCCGTTCGACACCACGCCGCGCACCGGCTTTTTCTCCAGTGTGATCTTCGATCCCGGAATGTAGGTGCCCAACGGCGCGAACACCGCGATCATTCCGGCACGCGCATTCGGCGCCCCGCACACCACTTCCATCAGCGGCTGACCTTTAGCCACTTCGACCTGCACAACCTGCAGCTTGTCGGCATTCGGATGCTTCTTGGCTTCGACGATTTTTGCAATCGTGAACGCGCCAAGCGTCGCGCCCGGGTCCTCAACGCCCTCGACCTCAAGCCCGATGGCATCGAGCTTCGCTTTGATCTCGGCAACGGTCTTCGCCGTCTCGAGATGATCTTTCAGCCATTCGAGCGTGAATTTCATCGTTCGTCATCCTCGAACGTGTGAGCCTCGGCGAGCGCGTTCGGGGATCCAGCGCAAAGCGCGTCGCAGACGCTATAGAGCTTGCCTTCGGCAATCCTTGCGCTGGATCCCCGGTCTTCGACGCGCCTTATAAGCGCGCTCGACCGAGGATGACGGGCGGGCGTGGCAAATGCGGCGATCATGTCGACAACCCACCACCCAACGTCGGCACATCGAGCACGCTGAATCCATAGTGGCGCAGCCATTTGAGATCGCCCGAGAAAAACGCGCGCAAATCGGGAATGCCGTATTTCAGCATCGTGAGCCGGTCCAGGCCGACGCCAAACGCAAATCCCTGGTACTTTTCCGGATCGAGCCCGCAGTTGCGCAAGACATTGGGATGCACCATGCCGCAACCCAAAATCTCCAGCCACTGCCCCGGCTTGCCGATGGCTTCCGCCCCGATATCGACTTCCATCGACGGCTCGGTGAACGGGAAGTGCGAAGCCC
>JANNSR010000202.1:0-1953 GCA_031402935.1 Hyphomicrobium sp.
TGATCTTGGTCTCGGCAAAATGCAATCGACCAAAAAGGACTATATCGGCCGCGTCATGAAGCAGCGCGCTGCACTCGTTGATCCGGCACGCCCCATACTCGTCGGACTGAAGCCGGTCGACCCGGCAGCGCGACTGCGGTCGGGCGCACACTTCATCGCCAAGGATGCGGCCGTCACGGCCGCCAACGACCAAGGCTACATGACCAGTTGCGCATACTCACCGTCGCTCGACAGCTGGATCGGCCTTGGCTTTCTAGCGCGCGGCGATCAGCGCCACGGTGAAGTGATCCTCGCCGCCGATCCACTGCGCGGCGGTGATACGCTGGTCGAAGTAACATCAAGTGTGTTCTACGATGCTGAAGGGGAGCGCTTGCGTGGCTAATAAATCGTCGCTCCCTTCGCTCTCGGCCTTCGGGCCATTCATGCGTCGCGGCCGCCATGGGCGCGCAACCGGCGCTGCCGGCGTCACGGTTATCGAGCGCGCCAACGTCGCCATTGCCAGCGTTGCCGCGCGCAAGCGGCAAACAGCGGCACTTGCCGCCCAGGTTGCGGAGCGAACAGGCCTGGATCTGCCGGTCACGCCACGGCTGGTCACGAAAGATCACATCAGCTTTCTGTGGACCGCACCCGGCCAGTGGCTCGCCATGGCCGATGGTGAGGATGGCACCCACTTTGCCTTGGAACTGGCGCAGGATCTGGGGGCCCTCGCCGCCGTCACCGATCAGACAGATGGTCGCGGGATTGTGGTGATATCGGGACCGCACGTTCGCTCCGTGCTCGCCAAAGGCTGCATGCTCGATCTGGACAGCCGCGTATTCAAGGTTGGCGATACCGCCATCACGCCGATTGCCCTGCTGACTACGCAGGTCACACGAATTCCAGATGCGGCAGGCAACGTCCCGGCATTCGAACTCGCCATCATGCGCAGCTTCGCTGGCAATCTTTGGCACTGGCTCGAATCATCGTCCGCCGAATTCGGCTTGCAGGTAGCCTGACGATATTCAGCAGCTATTCATTCACGCCACCGCAGTGTTGCCAAAGTCGCCATGGATAAGGGTGCGCGCCGATAGCTGGCGGGTGTTGCACCTGCGCTGGCCGGGTTGCGTCGCAACAAATGATTATGGAGCGTGATCGCCATGCAGGACGTGTCTCGGCAGTCGTCCAGGATCGCGTTGTGCTCAATTGCGACCGTTGGCTTTTTTCTGGTTACAGGCGTGTTCCCGTCCAAGGCTGCTGATACAGCGGCAGAAAGCCTCGCGGCAAAATTCGCCAGCACTACAACCGCTGCCAAGACCGCTGAAGATGCGCAACGCGCGACCGACGCAGCGCGGCTAAAGTCGGATCAAGCCGGCCGGGCTGCGGACGAGGCGAAGCGCAAGGCAACGGCCAAACGCATGGAAGAGAAGGCGCGCAAGGCCGCGGCAGCAGCCCAAGCTGCAAAGGCCGCCAAGGCGGCGTCCGACCAATCGAAGGCCGATGAGGCCGAAATGCTCGAGAAGGCGAGACTCGAGGCCGACGAGCGGCGACGAGAGATTGAGATTGCACGCGTCGAGGCGGAGAAGGCGGAAGCCGTGGCGGATGCCGCGGTGAAGGCGCAGTTGGCTGCTGAACTCGAAATGCGCCGCCTCGCCGACGTGCAACGCATCGCCGAGGACAACAAAATTGCCGAAGCCAAAGCCGCCGAAGCGCTGCTGGCAAAGCAAAAGGCGGCGGCAGCGCAATTGGCGGCGGCCGAAGCGGCGCAGCGCATTGCCGATGAGAGACGCATGGCCGCCGAACGGCAGATTGCAGAAGCCGCTCAAACGGCAGCAGCGGCCCAACGCGCAATAGATGAAAAGCGCCTTGTTGAAGACAAGCGCATTGCCGATCTAAAGGCTGAAGCTGAACGTCAGCATGCCGAACAGCAACACACCGCGCGACGCATTGCCGAGGTCAAAGCGCTTGAAGATGCGC
>JANNSR010000203.1:0-5347 GCA_031402935.1 Hyphomicrobium sp.
TTCATGTTGAAATAGAACGTCGACATCTTGCCGGACGCGAGCCGCATTTCAGGCCCCTCCTGGAACGAGCGGGCCTTAATGATCGCGATCAGCCGCGCGCGCTTGGCCGCTGTATCGGATTTTTTATCAGCCATCTGTCACGCGCCCCTTGCGTTTTTACCCTGAGACTGCGCAATCACCCGAGTTCCGTTGGGGTGTCAAGGCAGAGGATCAGTGAGAGCCGTGGAGTTCGCCGCCGCGCTGAAAAACGGCCTGACTGAGCTCGCCGCCCATCCGCGCCGCGCCATGCTCGCGCTCGCCGCGTTGTGCCTCGCCGTCTATTTGCCGGGCGTGATCCGTTTGCCGCCCGTCGATCGCACGGAGGCCGTGTACGCCGAGACGACGCGCGACATGGTCGAGCGCGGAAACTGGCTTGATCCGCGTTACGGCGAGACGGTGCATCAGTTCCGTCCCATCGGCACCTATTGGGCGCAAGGCGTGGCCGCAACGCTTGGCGGCGAAAGCCGCGCGCGCGACATAACCGTTTATCGTCTGCCCGGATTGATAGCCGTAACGCTCGCCGTGATGGCGCTGTACTGGCTTAGTGTGCCGCTCGTTGGATCGACGCCGGCGCTGATCGCCGCTAGCCTGTTTGCCGTCGCGCCACTGACGGTTCTCTTGTCGCAACTCGCGATCACCGAGGGCCTCGCGCTGCTACCAGCCGTGGTCGCAATGCTCGCTCTGCTGCGCATATACTGCGCGCCGCCCGACGCTGAAACGCGCACCCTCGCTGCGCTACTCTGGACCGCCATCGGCGCCGCGATGCTGCTCAATGCGCTACAAACGCCGATCCTGATCGCGGCGGCTCTCGCCGCGCTTTACGCCTTCGACCGCGATCTCACATGGCTCAGGCGCACGCGCCCTCTTCTTGGCGTGCCGCTCGCGCTGTTGATCGCGAGCCCCTGGGTATACATCCGTGCCCTGCAAGACGGCGTGCCGTTTTCTGGCATGAGCGTTAGCGATGTCCTCGCCGCCCTCGGCGGGTCGCAGGACATGAAGCTGCGCGCATTCCCCGGTACGTTCATCCTCGCTGCCCTGCTCGGATTTTTGCCCGGCACCGCGCTTCTCGCGCCCGCACTTAGGAAACTCTGGCAGCGGCGCGACGGCAGAATTGCCCGCTTTCTGCTCGCCTGGGTGATCGGATACATTATCTATCTCGAATTAATCTCTTCCAAGCCCGGCACCTACACGGTGCAGGTGATGTTCCCCGCCTTCGCGCTGGCTGTCGCCATGCTGGTCGCGACCGAGGACGGCAAACTTCCTGCACCAAAGTTCCACGCGCTCGCGCCGCCAATCCTCGCCGCCCTGTTCGCGATTGTACTCCTCGTCGCGCCCTACGCGCTGATGCGCCAGACGCCGTCGGGATGGATAGCGCCGCCCATCCTCGCCGTCGCCGCGTTATTTTTCATCAGCGCCCGGGATGGCCGCGCCGGTCAGCTGACAAGCTGGGCCGCAACCGGCACGGCCGCGCTCGGCCTGTTCGCCATGACGCTACTTGGTGGCGTCTTGCCATCAGTCGAAAAAATCTGGCCGGCACGCCAGATCGAACGCTTCGCCGGTGGTTGCGATCCGGGCACCACGTTCGGCGTTCTCGGCTTCCGCGAACCGACGGCGCGCTTTGTGCTGCAATCCGGCCCGGCCGCGCAGAACCCTGAGGCGCTGGCCAAGGACGCGCCCGACATTCTGTTCGTCGAAAGCCGCCGCCTCGCCGCCTACGAAGCCGCACTCACAATGTCGGGCGCCGCGCCGCCCGCGCGTTACGGCTGCATTCCCGCCACCAACGTCATGCGCGGCTGCCCGCTCATCTTCGCCGTCGTCGGCAAAAGCGGCACCGAGGCCGACCGCTGCTTCAAACTGCCGCCCGCATCGTGCGATGTGGCCGCTGCTGCCGGCCTCGCCACCAAAGCCTGCGACTGAGCGCCCGCGATGACGCGGTCTTTCGCCGTGCTATAGTTTCTGTAAATCCCAGCAAGGAACGGTTCCCCATGTTCAATGCCGAACGCCCGCCCGAAATCACCGCGTCACGCTGGCTCAATGCGGACAAAAAGCTCACCCTCAAAGCGCAGCGCGGCAAGGTCGTGTTCGTCACCGTCTGCCAAATCGCCTGCCCGGGGTCCGTCAAATACGGCCTGCCGCAGGCCATGCGCATTCGCGGCAGTTTTTCTGACGCCGAAGTCGCAGTCCTCGGCCTGCACATGGCGTTCGAGAACTTCGACAAGCAATCGCCCGCAGCGGTTGAGCAGTTCTTGAAAGACCGAGGCATCACGATCCCCGTCGCCTACGACAAGCCGAATGGCGAAAGCCTGCCGCAAACGATGAGCGACTACGAGCTGCAAGGCACGCCGGCAATTTTGCTGTTCGACCGCCAGGGCCGTCTGCGCCGTCACTATCTCGGCGCCGTCGACGATTTGCGCCTCGGCGCGGAAATCATGGCGCTGCTGATCGAAGACAAAGAATCCCCGCGTGAAATGTCGATCGCGCTCGAACGCAAACTCGCGGCGGCGTTGATCAACCCCGAGGATCATGACCACGTTCACGGCCCGGGTTGCGGGCATGATCACAGCCACGATCACGGGCACGAACACCACGTCCACGGACCCGACTGCAAACACGACTAAATCCCCTCTCCCCGTCGCCCTCGATAGGGCGAACGGGGAGAGGGTTAGAGCCTGTCCCCGCGAAGGCGGGGAGTGAGGGGCGGCAAATCAAACAGGGTGAGGGGCTGCAACAAGTTCAGTGCAAGCGGCCGCCCCTCACCCCAACCCTCTCCCCATGCAAGTGCAGCGCATAGGAAGAGGGAGTGCAAACGCCTTCATCCCGCCCCCCGAATCGCGCCAGTGTCGCCGCTACAAGTCGCGTGGTGCGGAGAGCGATCATGGTCGAGCGGATGAGCAAACCAAAGAGCAAGGACCGCCGCGAGTCTCACAGCTCCGGCGCATCCGGCAGGCTCGCGGAACGCGAGTCGGATGCGCCAAAAAGAAGAGTCTTCACAAAAAAAACCATCGCCCTCGTCTACGACTTCGACGGCACGCTGTCGCCGAAGCCGATGCAGGAATACGCGTTCCTGCCCAAGCTCGGCATCAAGGCCGAGGACTTCTGGGCCGAGTGCACTGCTGTCGCGCGCCAGGAAAAGGCCGACCCGCTGATCACCTACATGCACCTGATGTACAAAAAGGCCAAAGAGAAGGGCCTGCGCATCGACCGCAAGGATCTCGTCGCCCAAGGCCGTCACGTCGAGCTCTATCCCGGTGTTGAAAAATGGTTCGACGCGATCGGCGCCTACGTCAAAGCCCACAGCGGCAGTCACGGCATCACGCTGAAACACTATCTCGTCTCGTCGGGCCTGACCGAAATCATTGAGGGCACGAAAATCTATAAGCGCTTCGACAACGTGTTCGCGTCCGAATACTGGTTCGACGCCACCGACATTCCATTCCCGAAGCGCGTCATCACCGACACCGGCAAGACGCAATATCTGTTCCGCATCAACAAGGGGCTTGAGGATTACAACGACAGCATCAACGCCCACATGCCGGAGGCAGAGCGCCCGATTCCATTCTCGAATATGATCTATTTCGGCGACGGCGACACCGACGTGCCGAGCATGGCCCTTTTAAAAAAGAACGGCGGCTTTGTTGTTGCCGTGCATGGGCCGGAGGCCGCGCCCGCATCGCATCAAGCGCTCGGCAGCCTCATCGCCACGCCATCGCATCAGGTAGCGCGCGCGCACGCGAGTGCGCGCGACCCCGCCGCCAAATGCAAAGCCCTGTTCCACGCCGGCCGCTGCGATTTCTACGCCGAGGCCGATTACCGCCGCGGCTCGGATTTATTCAAACGCGCGTGCCTGCTTCTCGACCGCATCCTCGCCGATATCCGGGTGCAGGAGGAGAGAGGCGGGTTGGGGTAGGCAATGAAGTCATCAGAATATGCCATCGAGATAGTTATCCCAACGGTACGAGAGTTTAGGGACCAACGGGTGTCTAGGAGGCATGCGTATTTGGCATGCCTTGTTACCTATCACCTAAAGGATTTCCTCAAAGTGGAAGGTGTTGATGTTGAGACGGCCATGATTTCGTTTGGTAGCAATAGATCATTTGAAACTGTGCGCGCAGTAGCGCTAGCTGCCAAGCATACGAAGGCAACTGTTGGCAAAAAATATCCCGACAACATTCCATTCAATGCTGGAGAGGATTACGAAAGGCCACCAGCAATAGCCGGTCTTGCAGTCGCGGGGCTCTCGCGCGTTGGAGACTGGACCGGTGGCCGAGAGATCGCGTGGCACTTGGGAGGACTTGACTTATACGACTGTGTAAAAACCGTTTTGGAAAACTACTATTTCTATTTTTCGCAATTTTTTGAGGGTGTCGACTTCCGTGACTGCTAGCCCGCTTAGCCCGCAACACGCCTCCTACATGTAAGGCGCCAATAGCATCGCGCTCTGCGCTTGCGCGCTGCGTATTGCGCCGACCACCCCACTCCGTCATCCCGGCTCAGTGCCAATCGCGCACGCGCGATTGTCTCGGCCGGGACTGCATGTGGCCTGAGCTTCGCGCAACCCTCTCCCCTCCTCGTCATCCCCGCGCCGCTCGCTGAAAGCGAGCGGAACTGCGGCGGGGATCCATCCAAGCGAATAGCTAGCAAGAATCTTTGGCTTGAAACGCAGCGGTGATTTCCTGCCCCTTCGATGGTTGGATGGATCCCGGCCTGCGATGCCTACGGCTTCGTCGCGTTTCGCGACGCCGGGATGACGTTCGTTGTCTTTGATTGCTGATGGCCGACCGCCGATTGCCCAACTTATCCCCGCCCTTAACGTTACCAAAAAATCCCCAAAAAAAAGTTATCCCCGCCCCCTCGCGCGCCCACACACTGATCGCATCTCGCCACACGCAAAGGACACTGGCTCGAGCTGCGGTCATGTGGATGGATGAGAGCATGCCGGGCCGCCAGCCAGATCAGCGGGCCTGGGGATTTCTGCCGGCCTCGAGACGCGTGCTGCGGTACGATACCGAGGTTCAACGTCCCCTCGATACAAACGAGATGCAGGGGCGGAAGGTGGACTCAACGGCTCGAAGCGGTGAAGTCGCCGCTTCAGTTTCGAGACCGGCGCCGAACGCTTAGGGCGGCGTCGTTAAACTCGGAGTTGGCATGACGCGGGGCGGCGGGAGCTGCATCCGAAATCACTGAACAAAGATCGAGGCCCCACCGCCCCGTCCTTTGCTTTTTTACATTGCTCTACGAGCGACTCCCGTTCCGGGAGCCTGCCGCCGTGAGCGTATGCCTTCGGCGCTTCCGGCCGGCTCCCCGGAGG
>JANNSR010000204.1:0-3194 GCA_031402935.1 Hyphomicrobium sp.
GGCGTGGCGTCACGGCGCGCAAAGAGGGCTGCTGCATCCGGCCAGAGGTCATCGAGGTCGGAAATGTGCATGGCCCGCCGGAGTAGAATCAAGAGTAGAATCACCAGCGATCAGTCTGCGAAGCCGGCATATGCCGGGCAAGTCGCTGCCGCCGGGATGGATGCCGTTCAAACGCTTTTCCACAGCCCATTCAGCCCTATCTAAGGCCGGATGATCAGCACTGTGACGGTGGCGGCTGAGACCGCACTTGAAGCCGCCATCCTCAAATGTCGTTGGGATCGTCCATCATGCGCGGCTGCGGCAGCGGCGGCGCGTTCGGCCGGGTTGTTGTGCCGGTGTCGCGGGCGGTCGAACGGACGGGCGGCACGTACATCTGGTCTGCCGAGCACATGCGGCGCTGGTTCTCGTTGTCGCCGCAGGCGCGCGGCTTACCGTCCTTTGTAAAGCAGACGCGCAGTTCCTTGAGCCGGTTTCCAGGACCGCCGCAGCCGACCGCGATCGCTGCCGGGTCGAGATTAGGGTTGGCGCGGGCAAAGTCCCGGACGACTTCAGCGGGAGACGCACGCTGCGTCTCGAACGGGTTTTTGTAGCGCTCGGGGATGCGAACGCTTTCGAACAGCCGCCGCGCGGTGCCGAAGTAGCCTTGCGGATCGAGACCCGAGCACGTTCCATGCTTGCGGTATTCGTGGATGACGAGGCGCGAACTCGGCATGATGTCGAGCATGCTGTCGATCAGCGGTTGCGGCACGAAGGGCCGCCGCGCCGTGCGGCACGAATTTGGATAGCCTTTTTCGTATTGCGGCCAAAGACCATGCAGGATGAATGAAAACCGGCGGCCGTCGCTGCGATTGCATTGCTGCTGATCGCCGTCGCCAGAGTTAGAGCAGTATGTCGGGCTCCATGACAGTACGAGCGCGTAATAGTCGAACTCGCCGGCAACGTTGCGCTGCTGCGGCGGGTTGAAACGCTCGCTCGGCCACGGTGTGCGCTGCTCGGCGATGGCGATTGAACCTGCCGCCGCAAAAGCCATCACGGCAAGGGCGGCAAATCTCCGCAAGGCGTAGCGCATCGTATTTCGGCGTCCCGTTTCAATAAATGTCCTGCGGGGGTTCCGCGTGACCGTTCTATAGTCGGCGATTGCGGCAGCGCAAAGCGTTGCGTGCGGTTGAGCTAGGACTTAGCGGGGGCCTTGACTTCGGCCAGTGCCGCCAGAATGCGGGCCCAGCTGCGTGCGCCCTTCTCGAAGCTCGTCATATTGTATTTCTCGTTTGGCGAATGGATGCGGTCGTCATCGAGGCCAAAGCCGATCAGTAGACTATCCATGCCGAGCGCGTCGCGGAACGACGATACGATCGGGATCGAGGCTCCGCAGCCCATCAGGACGGCCGGCCGTCCCCACTCGTCTGCAAGCGCTTTCGCCGCGGCCTGCATCGCCAGGTTGGCCGTATCGAACATGATGGCGCCAGAACCACGGCTGCCCAGCCACGTCGCCGTGCAGTCGGGCGGCAGAACACGCGCGACATGGGCGCGGACGGCCGCCATGACGGTGTCGGGGTTTTGACCCGGAACCAGACGGCAGGTGATTTTGACGGACGCCTTCGCTGGAATAACCGTCTTCGAGCCGACACCCTGATAGCCGCCGGTGACGCCGTTGAATTCCAGCGTCGGCCGCGACCAGAGTTGCTCGATCAGGCTGCGGTCGCGTTCACCCGCCGCAGTCTTGAGACCGATAGAGCCGAGGAACGCGTCGCCACGCAGCCCAAGCGACTGCCATTGCGCCAGCTGTGCCGCGGTCGGATCCTTGACGCCGTCATAGAAACCGGCGACGGCAATACGGCCGTTGTCGTCATGGAGCGATGCCATGACCTTGGCGAGCACGCGGATGGGATTTGTAACGGGGCCGCCGTAAACTCCGGAATGCAGATCGCGGCTGGGGCCTGAGATGATCAGTTCGTCGCCAGCGAGGCCGCGCAGCATCGTTGTGATCGCAGGCGTGTCCTTGTCCCATTGGCCGGTATCGCAAACGAGCACCAAATCGCACTTGAGGTCGTGCCCATGCAGTTTCAGAAACTCAGGCAGCGACGGCGAACCGCACTCTTCTTCGCCCTCGATCAGCACCGAGACGGCAACCGGCAAGTCGCCGGCAACCGCTTTCCAAGCGCGGGCCGCCTCGAAAAACGTCATCAGCTGGCCTTTGTTGTCTTCGGCGCCGCGCGCGACAATCACTTTGCCGTTGCCGGGCTCGTCGGCGATGTGCGGCTCGAACGGCGGCGAGGTCCAAAGCTCCAGCGGGTCGGCGGGCTGCACATCATAATGGCCGTAGAACAGCACGTGCGGCATACCGGCGGGGCGCACGGTGCGATCGTGGGCAAGGACCATCGGATGACCGCTTGTCTGGACAACTTTAGCTTCCGCAAAACCGATATCCTTGAGGGTGGCGGCACACCACGCGGCGGCGCGCTGGCAATTGTCCTTGAAGGCCGGATCGGTCGAAACGCTAGCGATCCGCAGCAGGTCGAACAGCCGCGCTAAGCCGGCGTCTTTGGATTGACCGAGGGTATCGAGGACTGTGGCGAGGGCCGTCATGTCTGGAACGTCCTGTTGATGCGATGCGTTGGCAGAAGCGGGCAATTGGCTATGCAGTTTCCGATTAGGGTACTATGTCACGAGCGCCGCTTCTGGATCACGGCCAGGTCCCAGCGGTGCGCGGAGGTTTGATGGCACAGCCTGCTTCGTTCGGCAAAAAAAAATGGATCTACGCCTTTGCGCCCGGCGTGACGGAGGGCGGCGCCGGCATGTCGGAGCTACTTGGCGGCAAGGGCGCGAACCTAGCCGAAATGGCGCGGCTGGGCCTGCCCGTGCCGCCGGGGTTCACGCTGACGACAGAGGTTTGCGCGGCCTTTTTCGCGGCAGGCAACAAACTCCCGGACGCGCTGCGCGCCGATGTCGATGCGGCGCTCGATAGCATCGGCGAAACGGTCGGTGCGCGCTTTGGCGACGAACAGAAACCGCTGCTGGTCTCAGTCCGGTCCGGCTCGCGCGCCTCGATGCCGGGCATGATGGACACGATCCTCAATCTCGGCCTCAACGACAAGACGGTCGAGGCGCTGGCTGCCCTGACCGGCGACGCCCGCTTTGCCTTCGACAGCTACCGGCGCTTCATTCAGATGTACGGCGATGTCGTGCTCGGCGTC
>JANNSR010000205.1:0-3484 GCA_031402935.1 Hyphomicrobium sp.
GTTTATGTTAACTCATGGCAACATACAGCACTCGTGGTAACGTGTCAATATTTGTTATCTTGATATAACATTGATGAACTTTTTGTTATCTTGAGATAACATTTTTCCTGTGGACGAGCGTTGGCTACCACCACATTAGGCCATCTCGGCTGGTTGCCTCTCGCTACGCTGTGCGCCGCGGTCTTCCAAGAGAGGCATCCGCCCCAAGTGGACCCCTTCTCCTCCCGGCTGACCCCCAACCATCTGCCTACTCATGATCGCGTCGCCTTGCGGACATGCAAGGCCGATTAACGATTCATCCCTGCGACTACGTGCTGGCCCGATAACTAAACTATGATTGAGTAATCCTGTCAGATCTGTCCACATCTTGAGCACTAGGAAGCCTCAGGCACTATATGGATGCAAGTGATTAAATTAAGCAGTCATAACTTAGTATTTGCCGTTGACTGGACCGAAGAAAGGGAATATGTTACTAGTAGGCCGTAATTTGCGTCAACGCCTTGATAAACTCAACTTGAGCTGAGTGTGCCGCTCCGAACTGCTATAGTCCTCTACAAAGACCAGCGCGCCGGTATCCTCCAGGAGACCGAACGCGGAGGTACGCGCTTCACCTATGATCCCGACTGGCGCCAATCTGTCGCCTGCTGCTTCCCCTCCGACCGGCGCGAGCATGACTGGGCGGCCGGACTTCATCCCTTCTTCCAGCATCTCGGCACCGAAGGCTGGTTGCGCGAGCAGCAGGCGCGCGTCGCTCACATCGACCAAGACGACGATCTGGGGCTGCTGTCAACGGCACTTTGAATCTGACCCGGGTTTGCCGTTGTCGCCAACTTGAACCTGACCCGCCCGCGCCTTGTGGCCGTGTTCCCGCGCGGGAACACGGCCGGTCAAACTTTTTCTTCCCTCGCTGTTTTCGCCTTTGTCGCCACCGGTGCGGTCGTCAACTGATTGTGCTGCGGCCGGGCCAGGATGCCGGCGCGGCGCTTGTCCTTGAGCCGGTAGCTCTCGCCGGTGATCTGCACGACGGTGGCGTGGTGCAGGATGCGATCGAGCATGGCGGCGGTCAGCACCGCGTCGGCTGCGAACGCGTCATCCCAGCTCCCGAACGCCAGGTTCGAGGTCAGCACCAACGAGCCCTTTTCGTAGCGCCGCGCCACAACCTGGAAGAACAGGTTGGCCTGCTCGCGTCCGAACGGCAGATAACCGATCTCGTCGATGATCAGCAGTTTCGGTGCCGCCACGATGCGGTGCATCACCTCCTTGATCCGCCCTTGCCGCTGCGCCGCTTCGAGCGTGATGATCAGATCGGCCGCCGTCGTGAAGCGCACCTTCCAGCCTCTGTGCGCGGCCAGCAGACCGAAGGCGATCGCCAGATGCGTCTTGCCGGTGCCGCTCGGGCCCAGCAGGACGATATTCTCCGCACGCTCGACGAAGCCGAGCGCCGCCAGCTCCTGGATCTGCTGGCGCGGCGCGCCGGTGGCGAAGGCGAAGTCGTAGGCGTCCAGGGTCTTGAGCGCCGGGAAGCCCGCCATCCGCGTGAACATCTCGCGCGACCTGACATGCCGGGCGTCACGCTCGGACCGCAGAATATCTTCGAGGAAGTCGGCGAAACTCGCGTCCTTGCGTGTCGCCGCCGTCTGCGCGATCGGACCGTAGAGATCCGGCACCGCCAGAAGTCTGAGTTCGGTCGCCAACACTGTGATGCGTTCGTGCTGGAGATTGGCGTGCTGGAGATTGCTCATGCCACGACCTCCTCTTTTGAGGCGCCTTCCGACACCCCTGCGGGGAGCCGGCCGGAAGGCGCGTAGTCCAATTCATCATAGACCGACAGTGGATGCTGATAGCCGATCACGTGTTTGCGTTCGGGCACGGCCAACGCCATACGCGCCGAGCGTCCACGGTAGGCCGCCGGAAGATCCTGCAGCTTGGGCTTTTCGATGATCAACCGTTCGGCCGGCACTTCCTCGGTCGTCGCGTGCACGCGCGCATTCGCCACCTCGCGCAGCCAGCGTGCGACCGCCGCGTTGGCCGAATGCTTGTCGGGCAGAACGCCCGCCTGCCGCTGCGTGGCAACGAATGGGATCCAGAAGCTGCGCTTCAGATAACCGATGAAGCGCTCGACCTTACCCTTCGTCTGCGCCCGATACGGCTGGCACAACCGCGGCAGCGCACCGGCATGCTTGATGTAATCCAGGAAGCCCGGATGAAAGCGATGTGCGCCGCGACCATACGTGTTGCGCTCCAGAACGACCGTTTTCATGTTGTCGTAGAGCACCTCCAGCGGCACGCCGCCGAACGCCAGGAAGGCGCGTTCGTGGCACGCGATCAACGTCTCGACCTGCTCGTCATCACAGAACTCGACGTAGGCCATCCGGCTCCAGCCCAGCGTCGCGATGAACACTTTCAGCTTGGCAGCGCCTTTCCCGACCGTCGCCCAGTCGGCCTGCATCTGCTGGCCGGCTTCTGTCTCAAAACGCACGACGGGATCGGGTGGCGACGCCGGCACCAGACCGCGCACAAACTGCTTCACGCGGGAATACCCACCGTCATAGCCGCGGCTCTGAATCTCGCGCAGCAGCACCGACGCCGGGATCACATCCGGTGACGCTGCCACCAGCCGGTCGATGATGTATTGTTTGTAGGGATCGAGCTTCTCAGGCCGCTCGGGCGCCGGCTTCCGGGTCGCCGCAGTATCGCCGCCCCGCAGGTAACGACGCACCGTATTCCGCGATCGACCTGTCGACCGGCTCACAGACCGGATGCTCTCGCCATGCTTCTTCAAAATCGCCAATTCCATCTGTTCCTCCGCCTTCAGCATCGGCCCCTCCCCTCAGGAGGAACCACCTAATGCGGTGGGTCAGATTCATGTTGCCGCCTGGGTCAGTTTCCCACTGCCAGTGACATGGCCAGCAGCGTGAGCAACAGATACAGACGACGCATGGGCACATCTCACCCGGCTTTCTTGAGCTGCACTGGATCGGCGTTCGGGAAGAACAGTTGCTGCCCTTCGATCTTGTAGGAGCGGATCGCGTTCTGGCCTTCCGCCGAGATGACCCAGTCGATGAAGGCCTGGCCGAAGTCGGTCTTGACCTTGGGGTGCTTCACAGGGCTGACCAGGATGATGCCGTACTGATTGAACAGCTGCTTGTCGCCTTCGACAACGATCTCCAACTCGCCCTTGTTCTTGAAGCTGATCCACGTGCCACGATCGGCAAGCACATAAGCGCCCATCGCGCCCGACGTGTTGAGCGCCGCGCCCATGCCTTGCCCGATCTCGCGGTACCAAGCCGGCTTGGCACCGGCCGGATCGAGGCCTGCGCCCTTCCAGAGTGCGAGCTCTGCGGCATGCGTCCCGCTTTTGTCGCCGCGCGAGACGAATGGGCTCTGCGCCTGTTGAATGGCCTTGAGCGCTGCGAGGATGTCCTTGCTTCCCTTGATCCGCGCCGGATCGGCCCTCGGCCCGATCAGCACGAAATCGTTGTAC
>JANNSR010000206.1:0-31784 GCA_031402935.1 Hyphomicrobium sp.
CCCGACGAACTGTCCGGCACTTTCCGGCTCACCGCGCTCTCCGTCGACTGCGACACCGCCGGTTTCCAGTCCTTGTTATACATCGCACTGGTGCCTTGCCGGCCGGAGCGCACGGCGAAGTAGGGCAGGTTCAAATCGAACGTCAGCGGCTTCACCTCCGTCGCTGTCAGCCGCTCGATGAGGCCGCTGTCCGCTTTCGCGGTCTCGACCGTCAGCGTGAAGCGGAAGTCGCCCTTGTCGATGACGAGCAGCGGCATCTGTTCGCCCATATTGTAGAACCGCACCGTCTCGGTCACCGTACCGTGGCCCGGCACCGACATCGGCGCGAACGATCTGAGCGGCGCATTTTCGTCGCGCGGGAAGTCGCCGAGGAACACGCTGCGGAACGTCGCCTTTTTGCGCTCGGCCTTGGGGTCGAGGTTTTCGACGTCAAGTGTCATCGACAGCACCGTGCCTGCCTGCGCGCCATCGTTCGCGATCGTGATCGGCAGGTTGAATACGTCCGCCCCGTCGCGCGCGTAATGGATCATCGGCGGCACGTAGACCGAGATGTCCGCAGCTTTGAGCGTCGTCTCGTAGTATGAGAGGCCGGAAAACAGCAGCGCAACGGCCGACAGCACGGTCGCGAACATGCCGCCGTGACTTCCGTGCTCGACAGCTTCAGATGGGCCGAGCCCGCCGCCCTCGCGCCGGATTTGCGAACGCAATGCCATGATTATTCCCCAACGACTATAAATACCCCTCGTGCCGCTTAGAGTGCGGGACCCATTACGGCAACCGTGGGGCGGGCGGTAGCACCAGGCGCTCGCGGGACGTATGATCGGCACGGCAGGCAACATGAGGTCATCACCGCTATGCGGAAAATCACGCGAAGCGCCAACCTTGTTCTGGCATTTGCCACGCTGGCAGCGGCGCTCTTATTAACCAACGGTGGCGCGTTGGCCGACGCCACGTCGCGTCTGCAATCAACCGTCGATGACGTCGCCAAAAAGTGGCCCAACATCACCCACATCGCGCCCCTTCACGCCAGCAAGATCATAGCCGAGGGATTGGCCACGGTTTTTGACGTGCGCACGCCAGAAGAGTTTGCGGTCAGTCATGTGCCGGGCGCCATCCGCGTCGATCCGGCCATGACGCGCGAGGCGTTTCTCAGCCAGCACGGCGCCGCGCTCAAAGGCAAGACGGCGGTGTTCTATTGCGCGGTCGGTGTCAGAAGTTCCAATCTTGCACAGCGCGTCGGCGCCGGCGCAATGGCCGCAGCGGGGGCAAACCGCAGCGTCAATGTTGCGGGCGGTATCTTCGCCTGGCACGGCGAGGCGCTGCCGCTGGAAAACGCCAACGGCAAGACCGAGCTCGTGCATGGTTATGACGCAAGCTGGGGCAAACTGATCAAGCGCCAGGAATTGATTGCAACCGAGCCGCCAAAGCAGTGATGAGCGCAATCACGGAGGATTAGCGCACGACAGCGAATAGCTGACAGCCCGCTTCATCTTGTTGGTGATGAAAATCTTGTGCTCGCCGGCCGGCTTCTTCCTGCCGCCAACTTCCGGTGCACACGACAGGTTCGCCGCAGGGCCGCGCGTTGGGCAAACTACCTTGCCGTTTGGCCGCAGCACTTTGACGTACAGCCGGTCGTGGATGCTATCGGTCACGACGTAGATGGCGGCCCCCGGCTTCGACAGCGTGAAGGACCGCTCCTGGGTCTTTTTGGCTTTGATGAATCCCGGCAGCGTGGTCTCAGATTTACAATTCGCGAACGCTGAGCCGCATGTTGCAGTCAGTACGGCGACGGCAGTGAGGATGGTACGCATTACACTCCTCCAAGAGAAACAAACCCAACAAAACCCAAACAGTACCGGGGAGGTTAGCACTTGGGTGGATTTGCCGGCAGGCGGCCATGTCGATATTGCAGTGCAGCTGTTGCACAATCCGCACACGCATAGCTCGCTGCGTCACGAGTAGCCCGTCGAGTTTGGCCTACTCCCCGCGCCGCCGGGTCATGAAGGCGAGCCGCTCGAGCAGATGGGCATCCTGCTCGTTCTTGATCAAGGCGCCGGCTAGCGGCGGGATCAGTTTTCTCGGATCGCTTTCGCGTAACAGGGACGGGTCGATGTCTTCGTTCAGCAGCAGTTTGAGCCAATCGAGGAGCTCCGACGTCGATGGCTTTTTCTTCATGCCCGGCACGTCGCGGAGTTCATAGAACACGCGCAACGCTTCATTGACGAGGCGGCCTTTCAGCCCGGGAAAATGCACCTCGACGATTTGGCGCATGGTGTCGGCGTCAGGGAACTTGATGAAATGGAAAAAGCAGCGGCGCAGGAACGCATCGGGCAGTTCCTTCTCATTGTTAGATGTGATCATAACGATGGGGCGTGTCTTGGCTTTGATCGTTTCGCCTGTCTCGTAGACGAAGAACTCCATGCGATCGAGTTCCTGTAGAAGATCGTTGGGGAACTCGATATCGGCCTTGTCGATTTCGTCGATCAGCAGCACGCTGCGTTCGGTTGCCGTGAAGGCGTCCCACAGCTTGCCGCGCTTGATGTAGTTGGCGATGTCCTTGACGCGGGCGTCGCCGAGCTGGCCGTCGCGCAGGCGTGAGACCGCATCGTATTCATAAAGCCCCTGTTGGGCCTTGGTCGTTGATTTGATGTGCCATTCGATCAGCGGCACTCGAAGCGCCGTTGCGACTTCTGCCGCGAGGACCGATTTGCCGGTGCCGGGCTCACCTTTGATGAGCAGCGGCCGCTGCAACGTGATCGCGGCGTTGACCGCGATCTTGAGATCGCCGGTCGCGACGTAGTTTTTCGTGCCTTCAAACTGCATGGGTGTCCCACTGCTACAACGTGGCCGGCTGGTCTTTGAACCGTAGGTGTTGGGCTGCTTGCCAGCAAGGCGGCGCAACGGCTCACAAGGCGGCGCGACGGCAGGCCGGCTCTCACCAACGCGCCGGCGCGGTGCCGGTCGAATACCGTAAAGTTCTGAAATGTAATGTGTTTCTCCAAAGCGGAGGCGTTGAACATGAACGCTGTGCGTGCTTGACTTGAGCCGTTCTCGGCCTAAAACCGTGGCGGCTTAAAAACGGGTGACGAGTCGGTTTTGTCGCTCCGGTCATGCCAGCTTTAGCCAGCTGGCGCACACGTGGCCTCATGGGAGGCGAGCGATGAACAAAAAGAACATTGCGAAGCCGGGCAAACCAGTTGCTCTGGTCAAGAAGTCGTTTGCGCCGAAGGCGGCATCGCAGAAATCCGCCAAGCCGGCAGCGCACGTAAAGCTGATTGTAAAGTCTGCGACGGGCAAGAAGCCGGAGGCGGCGATCGTTGCTGCGAAGGCGACGGCAAAAACCGCGGTAAAGCCGGCGGCCAAACTGGCCGGTAAGGGGGTCGCCTCCAAACCTGCTACTCAGACGGCACCCACACGAACCATTGCCACGGTAAAAACCGAGGCACCGAGGAAGACAGAGGGTCTTAAGTCAAAAATGGTGCGCAAGAAAGTTGCCGATATCGTTCTGCCGCCGGATTACCGTCCGTCGGAGACCGAGCCTTTCATGAACGAGATGCACCGCGCCTACTTCCGCAAGCGTCTCATTGAATGGAAGGATGAGATCCTGCGCCAGACTCGTGAAACGCTGGCTATTCTTCACGAGGATTCCACGCAGCACGCCGACCTCGCCGACCGTGCCACGTCCGAGACCGATCGTGCGACGGAACTGCGGACTCGCGATCGCCAGCGTAAGTTGATCTCCAAGATCGAAGCGGCGTTGGGGCGGATCGAGGACGGCAGCTACGGATATTGCGAAGATACCGGCGAGCCGATCGGCCTCAAACGGCTCGATGCGCGTCCGATCGCGACGCTGTCGGTCGAGGCCCAGGAGCGCCACGAACGCCGCGAACGGGTTTACCGCGAGGAATAGCCCTGCGACCTCGCGTCCGCTGTTCGAAATTGGGACACCGGTTGACATCGCGTTAAGGGTTTGCTGGCAAACTCAACACCTTAGATCGTTCCGTCCTGTCGAGGCTCGTATCTGCCGTGTCGCAAGCTCAGTCCTCATTTGGTGTCGTGCTTTGTCTTGCCGGCGTCATAGGTATGGTTCATCCGCCCTTGGCTGGTGATGGGCGGCCGGTGGTTGATACCGCCGATGCAACGGCTGGCAGCAGGGGGTCCATCGCTGCCGCACCTGAAAAATATATTGCGGGTGAGCACGCACCGGCCTTGGCTTTGGCCGCAAGCGAAACCGTCCGCATTGCGACCCGCACGTTCAACCCGAACAGCTTAGCGCTGGGCGATTTCGGCGATCTCGATCAGCAATAGTTGAACGCCGTTAGGAGCCGTCGCCCGTTGCCGTTTGCCCGAGGCCACGCGGCGCGCGGGTAAAAACGGTTGCCGTGGCAGCCGGTTCACGCTGCACATCAACGGCGCGAGTAGGTTTTTCGCCGATGCCCGTTTCAATAACGACGTCGACCGGGCCGCCGGTCATAATCAGGTGCTCGACGTCATCGCGCCGGATCAAAATGAGTTTTCGCCGCCCATCCATATTGGCCTGCTCGATGACCTCGACGCGCGGTTCGGGCCGCGGTTTGAACAACAAGGCCGCGGGCGTAGTACCGCTCAGGTAGGCGCGGGCTACGACGGCGCCGGCGACCCCAAGGGCTGCCACGACGGCGAGGATTGCGATCCAGCCGATAACGTCTGCCATACCACCCCCAAAAAATAACTGTCCGGCGTAAACCCTGCCGCGACCGGACCCGGGGCCAAACCCCAGAATCCGTCATACTCCGGAATTGACTTCATTTTAACCCTAATGATCGAAGTGTTGAGACGTTCCAAAGTGCCGCCCCGATGCGGCACGCCCGTCAGTTGCGTAAGAGTTTCCATCAATGTTTTCACCACACGCCCACGCCCAGCAGAATCAGCTAGTTTCGCTCGCTATGAAGGAACGCGAGGCGCTTAGAATCGAGGGCGGCCCCCTCGATCCGCTGACTGCAGCGGACGGGTTCGGCGGCTTTCTGTCCACAATATTCGTCGTTGCCGCGGCTGGCGCCGTGGTATTCGGGCTGCTGGCGAGCGGCTCGGGCGAACCGCTTGTACTAACGCTGATTGCCGTGCTGGCCATGCTCGGCATGTTTCTGCTGTTTGGAATTGCCGCAGGCCATATCCGCATCGGCGCCCGTCTGCCGTCGGGCGATGTGCTCAAAGCCGCCGCCGATGCCAGTGACGAGCCGTTTTTGATCGCGAAGCCGGACGGGGCCGTTCTGTATTGGAACCCTGCCGTTGAGGCTATGTTCGGCCGCGCTGATGCAGGGCCGCTTGCAGCGCTTGAAGCGGCCATCGGCGGCGATCCCGCGGCGGCCCAAGCGTTGTTCCGGCTGATGCGCTCGGCCGAGCGCGGCGAAATGCGGCGGGAGGATATCCGTCTGAAGCCGGCACCAAATGGCCACAGGCCGTCTTGGATCCGTCTGACTGTACGCCCATTTCCGTCGCCCGAATGCAATAGCAAGAGCGCTGAGACTGCGGGCAGCAAAATGTATGCACTTTGGCAGATCGCCGATATCTCGGGCGACAAGGCGCGCGAGGCGCAGAAAATCGGCAGTCTTGAAGCGGCACTTGCGGCTTTTGATACGATGCCGGCGGGGTTCATCGCGGTCGCACGCGATGGCACGATCACGCACATCAATGCCTCCTTCGAGGGATGGCTCGGCTATGCGCGCGGCGCACTGCGCACCCGCGGCGGGCGGCTCGCCGACCTCGCAGGCGAAGATGGCAGCAGGCTTCTGGGAAGTCTTGCGACTGCCGAGGATCTCGAACATCGCACCGTCGATCTCGATCTGACACGCAAGGATGGCCGCATCCTGCCGTTGACGCTGTACGTCGAACCGGCCGGCCAGAATGCCGATGCGGGCTATACGATCACCGCGATCAACCGCATGGCGCGCGGCATCGCCAGCCGCGGCGGCGGCCACGACATCCGGGTATCGCAGTTTTTCCAATCGGCGCCGTTCGGCATCGCAACGCTCGACGCTGAGGGCCGTATAGCAAGCTGCAACGCCGCGTTCATGCGTATGGTGCTTGATGGACGGCCGGCGCACGACATTCACGCGCTTCAAGCGCTGTGCCGCAACGCCGAAGAGAACGAGCGGGCGCAGATCACCGCCGGGCTTAGCGAAGTGCTCGCCGGCCGCGGCAACGTTCAGCCGATCGAAATCACCGGCGGCGATCAGAAGCAGTTTTCCCGCCGGATCTACATGAGCCCGCTTGCGGCCATCCCCGGTCAGGAGGCGGCGGCGCTTTACGTCATCGACGCGACGGAACAGAAGGCACTCGAGTCCCGCTTTGCGCAGGCCCAGAAGATGGAAGCCGTCGGCAAGCTCGCGGGCGGCATCGCGCATGACTTCAACAACGTGCTGACTGCCATCATCGGCTTCTCGGACCTTTTGCTGCAGACGCACCGGCCGAGTGACCCGGCCTACAAAGATATCAGAAACATTCAGTCGGCTGCCAATCGTGCTGCCGGTCTCGTGGCCAACCTGCTGGGCTTTTCGCGCAAGCAGACACAGCAGGTGTCGGTGCTGAATATCGACGAAGTCATTGCTGAACATATGCCAACGCTGAAGATCACAGTCAGCGAAAAAATTGAACTCAAGATTCAATCGGAGCGCGATCTTTGGTACGTGCGCGCTGACGCCAGCCAAATTTTTAACATCGCCTTGAACCTCGTACGCAATGCCAAGGACGCCATGCCGGCTGGCGGAAAACTGACGATCCGCACGCGCAACGTGACGGAGCGCGAGAGCCAGAAGATGAGCCAGATTGCAGGCTTTGCGCCGGGTGAATACGTGCTCATTGAGGTCGAAGATACCGGAACCGGCATGAGCCCCGAGGTCATGGCCAAGATCTTCGAGCCGTTCTTTACAACCAAAGGTGTCGGCAAGGGTACCGGCCTCGGGCTTGCGTCGGTCTACGGCATTGTCAAGCAGTCGGGCGGCTTCATTCAGCCCGAAAGCGAGATCGGCAAGGGCACGACGTTCAAGGTCTTCCTGCCGCGCTATTTGCCGGATGCCGACGATGACATCGAAATGGCGCCAGCGAAGGTTGCAGCCAAGAAGGAAGCCAAAGCCGTCGATCTGACGGGCACAGGCCGCGTACTTCTGGTCGAAGACGAAGTCGAAGTGCGTCAGTTCGCCGTGCGCGCTCTCAAACGCCAGGGCTATCAAGTTCTCGAGGCCGCCGATGGCGTCGAGGCGCTTGAGATCATGAGCGCCAACGAAGGCACCGTAGATATCGTTGTGTCCGACGTGGTCATGCCGGAAATGGACGGCCCGACGCTGTTCAAGGAACTGCGGGCCCGCAACCCAGCGATCAAAGTCATCTTCGTCTCGGGCTATCCGAACGAAGCCTTCCGGGAGACGCTTGGAACGGAAGATTTCGCTTTTCTTCCCAAGCCGTTCTCGCTGCCCCAACTTGCCGCCAAGGTGAAGGAAGAGCTGGCGAAGTAGCCGCGATGCGGCGGCTTTGCGGCAGCCAGCACCGGCGATCGCCTACAAAATCTTGAAGAATGCGGTGAAATGGACGGATTGGCGCCAGGTTCGGGTTGCGATGGCCGTTTGTGACAAGCCCTGAGCCCGCGAAGCGTTCGTGCAAAACACCTCAAAACATGGTTTCTTGCCCGCCGCGAGACGAGACTATCGCGGGGGGCAAGGCAGCGCGTTCTTAATCTTGTCCCAGTCGGCGTGTCACCTGATCACAAGATTCCCCGGTTATTTGCCGGGACGCAGTTTTTTTGAGGAGGACTACTCATGGCGGTCTCGTTGGATCGTGGTCTGAAATGGCTTGCGGCAATAGCCGCTGGCGTGTGGCTCGCAGTGGTTCCGGTAGCCGCACAAGAGGTCAAACAGATCAAACTATCGGATGCGCAAGTGCAGAGCTTCATCAAGGCGCAGGCCGACCTGGCGGCCATCGCATCGAAAATCCAGTCGGCTGGCGAGAAGCCCGACCCGAAACTTCAGGAAGAGCTCGAGGGGATCGCCAAGAAGCATGGCTTTGCCAATTTCACCGAGCTCGACGATGTTGCCGCCAACATTTCCATCGTGATGGCTGGCCTCGACACGCAGTCGGGCAACTATGTTGACCCCGTCGAAGCCCTGCAGAAAGAACTTGAGGACGTCAAGAAGGATGAGACCATTCCTCAAACCGACAAGGATCAGCTGGTTCAAGAGCTGACCGAAGCGATTAAAACGACGCCGCCGCTGCAGCACAAAGAAAACGTCGATATCGTCAAGACGCACCGCGCCGATATCGAGAAAGCGCTGCAGTAGGGCGCACGAGGGCGATGCGAGACCCTGCTACAGCTCACGAACCGCTGCTGCTGCAATCGCAGCCGGCGGCAGGCGTAAGGCTCTTGACGCTGAACAGGCCGAACGCGCGGAACGCGTTGTCGCTGAGTTTGATTGGCGAATTGCAAGCAGGTATTTCCGCGTGCGGCCGCGACCCTTCAATCGCCGCTGTCGTGATTGCGGCTGCAGGGCCGGTGTATTCGGCAGGCCACGACTTGAAGGAAATGACCGCGCACCGCTCGGATTCAGACGGGGGCCAAGCCTTCTTTGAAAAGACGATGCGGGATTGCGCCGCGCTCATGCTGGCCATAGTTGCCTGTCCGAAACCGGTGATCGCCGCCGTGCAGGGCACCGCGACGGCAGCCGGGTGCCAGCTCGTCGCCTCTTGCGATTTGGCTGTCTCGGCGGATACGGCAACTTTTGCGACGCCCGGTGTCAACATCGGTCTTTTCTGTTCGACGCCGATGGTCGCCCTATCGCGCAACGTATCGCGTAAACAGGCGATGGAGATGCTTCTGCTAGGTGAAGCCATGACGGCGGCGGATGCTGAAAAATATGGACTGATCAATGGCGCCGTCCCGCCGCATCGCGTTCTGGATGAGGCCATCGGCATGGCGCAGAAAATCGCCGCCAAATCGAAAGCAACGGTCGCGACTGGCAAGCAGGCGTTCTACCGGCAAATCGACATGCCGCTGCCGCAGGCATACGACTTTGCGGCGGGCGTGATGGTCGCGAACATGATGGCCGCGGACGCGCAAGAGGGCATCTGCGCGTTTATCGAGAAGCGCCATCCTGAGTGGAAGGACGATTAAATTGCAGCCGCGCTTAAGCCTCGTAACCCTTGGCGTCACCGATATGCCGCGGGCGCGCGCGTTCTACGAGGCGCTGGGTTTTAGTGCGTCGAGAGACAGCAACGCGCATGTGACGTTCTTTGATGCCGGCGGGGTCGCGTTTTCACTCTTCGGTCGCGCGGCGTTGGCGGAAGACGCGCACGTGAGCGACAGCGCGCCGGGCTTCTCTGGGATTGCGCTCGCACATAACGTTACCTGCGAAGCCGATGTCGATCGCGTGCTTGCAGAGGCCGTCGCGGCTGGCGCGCGGTTGTTGAAACCTGGACAGAAGGTGTTTTGGGGCGGATATGCGGGTTATTTCGCCGATCCCGATGGGCATCTCTGGGAGGTGGTGCACAATCCGTTCTGGCCGATGGATGCCGCAGGCCGCGTTGTGCTTCCGCCGCCACCGGACGGGTCATGAGCGGCGCTTTGCACGAGGATGGCCTGAGCGACGATATCATCGCTGATATTTTGCGGTCATCGCGTTCGTTCGCGGTCGTCGGTGCGAGCAGTAAGCCAGATAGGCCAAGTTATGTGGTCATGGAGTTTTTGTTGGCGCGCGGATACGCGGTGCATCCCGTCAATCCGGGGCTCGCAGGCCAGGAGATTTTGGGACAGCGGGTTTATGCAAACCTCGCCGACGTGCCGGGACCAGTCGATATTGTCGATGTTTTTCGCAACACGGACGCGGCGCTTGGCGTCGCGCACGAAGCGATCTCTGAAAAAGTCCGGCTCGGCGTCAAAGTCGTGTGGATGCAGCTCGGCGTGATCAATTTCGACGCCGCGCGCGAAGCCGCAACGGCGGGTCTCGTGGTCGTTATTAACCGCTGTCCGAAGATTGAGGCTTCGCGGCTCGGTCTAGCGTAAAGAGCAGCGTCGCGGTGACGGCGGCGGCTATTGCAAGACCTTGCAATGGCGCAGTAAGGCTCAGGAGTGCGGCGCTTACCAGTAGCAAGTTGGCAATGCTGACGGCGGCAACGACGAGGAGGTGCGAGCCGAGCCGCTGCGCTGCGCGCTGGTAAAAGTGTGTTTTGTGCGCCTCCCAGAATTTCTCTGCACGCGCTGCCCGCATTGCCAACGTCATCGTGGCATCTGCGAGAAAATATGCAGGCAAGATCAGCGCTGCCGCCCAGTACCCCTTGACCGCAAGATCGATCATCAGCACACCCATCAGAAATCCGAGCGGCACGCTGCCAACATCGCCGAGGAAAACGAGTGCTTTCTCGTGGCAATTCCAGATCAGAAATCCAGCCGTTGCGCCAAGCATGCCCGCGGCTAAGGCCTCATGTGGCAGAGTTGTCGCCGTGATTGACCCGATCAGCAGATAGCCCGCGGCAATCGCGATCGACTCGGCGCCGGCGAGGCCGTTGATGCCGTCCATAAAGTTATAGAGGTTCATCGTCCACGTGAGAGCGACGATTGCGACTATCGCATCGAGCCAGCCCGGCAATACGCCTTGGAATACGCGCGCCTCAGCGGGCAGCGTCAGCACCAACAGCGACGCGACTGCGATATGAACCGGCAAGCGCAAGCTGGCGGAAAGCGGGGCGACGTCGTCGCGCCACGATAGTGCCATCAGGGCTGCGAGGCCGGCCAGCATGACAGGATCGAGCGCCGGCGGGCGCGCCACAAGCGCCACCGCGACGATGGCCGACAGCAACAATGGCAGCCCACCGCCTTTTGGCACGATACCCTTGTGCATCGTCCTTTCGTTCTCAGTTGCAACGGAGCCCTGGCGTTGCAGCCACGGAATAGCGGCGCGGACGCTGAACGCCGCGGCGACGAATGCAAGACAGGCGATGATGAGAAGAACCACGGTCGAGTCCTGGGCGTTATCCGGCAAAGCGATAGCAGACCGGTGGCAACGCCGACAATGACGTGGTCTTGAACTGAGGCGCGTCCTTGACCATTTCCAACTGGGCGCCGTCTTTCCAATCGGCTTGGCAGCCTTGAATGGGGCCTAATTCTCCGCAATCAGTGATCTATAAGCAGGTGTTAGCACTATCAGTGATGTGTGGTTATGGTTGTCCGTAAACGTCAAATCTTCCAAAGCTTTGCATTCGCCCCGCGCATGGGGCATATGCCTCGCGGCAATCCCGGAGTTAGAATGAAATCGGGCGTTCTCAAATCAGTGAAGCTCCCAGCGGAGTGGTCGGTGGAGACAAGTCTCCCAATCGAATTTCAGGGCCGCGAGTTGGAGCTTGAGGCCCACGCCTATCAGGGCGAGAGTGAGGAAGAGCAGGTGCTCGTTCTTGTGCATCGCTCCGCGACGGCTGCTGCCGGCGCTTTGCCGCTGGTCCGCATTCACTCGGGCTGCGTGACGGGAGATATTTTCCATTCGCTACGCTGCGACTGCTATCAGCAACTCCAGTCAGCGCTCAAGCTGATCAGCGAAGTGCCGCTCGGGGCCATAGTTTACGTGCCCTATCACGAGGGCCGCGGCATCGGATTGTTCAAGAAAATCCAGGCCTATGCGCTGCAGGACCAGGGGCTCGACACGGTCGAAGCCAACATCGAAGTTGGCGCGCCGATCGACAGCCGGGACTATGCCCTTGCCGCGCGCGTGCTCCGCGATCTCGGTATGAGCGAGATCAGACTGCTATCGAACAACCCGGCCAAGGAGCAAGCGCTGAAGGCGCTTGGTATCCGTGTGGCGGAGCGCGTCCCAATCGTTGTTGCGCCGAACAAGTTCAACAAGCGCTATCTCGAAACCAAGCGCGCCCGCATGGCTCACAAAATCTAATTTGCGGCTGGCGGTCCCGGCAGGACTCGAACCTGCAACCCTCTGCTTCGAAGGCAGATGCTCTATCCAATTGAGCTACGGAACCGATTTGCCGCTGTTTAGCGGCAAATCGTTCATGCACCAAATGTAACGAGTGCAGCGCGGCGTGTGTGCCGCGCCGCTGCTCTGCTCAGGTCAATGACTTAGGGTGTTGCAGGTGCGGGCGCTGGTGCGGACGTCTCGGCCGGTGCGGCCGGCGTCATAGCATCGGTGCGCACGTCCATGCGGACGATACCGAGGTGGATCAGCGTTCCGAATAGAACCGCGAAGACGAGCGCGGTCGTCAGCGCATTGACGACGCGGTTCGAGAACGAGATCATGTTGCCGATGAGATCAAGCACAAATACCACCGCCGCGGCGATGAGCACGGGCTGGAGCCAGCCAAGTTGTTCAAGCATTTAAGTCCCCTAGTTTTTTGGTTACTGCCGCTTCCCGAGTCGCGACGTGCGAAATCTCTTAGCACAGCCGCAATGGCGGTTGGCAGCTGCCCGGTGCGTGATAGCCGTCCGCCGCCAGCGGCAGACTGGCGCTGCCGCGCCCCAGCCTGGCTCTATTGGCGGTACTGGCGCGCTTGGTCTTGGCAAACACTGGTGCAGGCACTCATAATGTAATGATATAACAACTCTTTGATTTTGATCACGAAAAGTTTGGTCTTCGCGAGCAAAATGCGATTGGCGTTTGCACAAGCCAATCGCTATGTACCTCTCAACAGGAAATGCCTGTCAGTGGAATTCGAGGAGGACACATCATGAAAGTCTGGACAAAGCCGGCCGTTCGCGAGCAGGAAGTTGGTCTTGAAGTTACCAGCTACCTCCCGGCCGAAATCGACATCATCTAACGATTTCGAACCGCAAGGTTCTTTGAGCGGCGGCCTTTGGGCCGCCGCTTTTGTATTGGAACGCCGCTTTGTTTTAGGACGATGGCGTTCGCGGGCTCGCAGCGGCGCGCCGGCCCGGTTATAACGGCGCCATGACCCAGCACGAATCTCTCAAGCCTCTGGCCCGCGTCAGCGCGGGCAATGTGACGTTTGCCAACGACGCGCCGATCGCGTTGCTCGCCGGTCCCTGTCAAATGGAAAGCCGGGCACATGCGCTGGAGATGGCGTCGGCGCTGAAAGAAATCGCGGCCAAGCTCGGCATTGGGCTCGTTTACAAATCATCATTCGACAAAGCGAACCGCACATCACTCTCGGGCCGCCGAGGTATGGGACTGGCGGCAGCACTTCCGGTGTTTGCCGAAATCCGCGAAAGCCTTGGCCTGCCGGTCGTGACCGACGTGCATGAGGTTGGCCAGTGCGCACCGGTGGCGGAGGTCTGCGATATTTTGCAGATTCCGGCGTTTCTGTGCCGTCAAACCGATCTTCTGGTTGCCGCGGCCAGAACGGGACGCGTCGTCAAAATCAAGAAGGGTCAGTTTTTGGCGCCATGGGACATGAAGAACGTCGTGGCGAAGGTGACAGGCAGCGGCAATGCTCAGGTGCTCGTGACTGAGCGCGGCTCAAGCTTCGGATACAATACGCTTGTCGTCGATATGCGCGCGCTGCCGCAAATGGCCGAGACCGGTGCGCCGGTTATTTTCGATGCCACACATGCAGTACAGCAGCCGGGCGGGCAGGGCACCTCGTCAGGCGGGGAGCGCCGGTTTGTGCCTGTTTTGGCGCGCGCGGCGGTGGCGGCGGGCGTGGCCGGCTTGTTCATCGAGACCCACAAATATCCCGATTCCGCACCGTCGGATGGCCCAAATATGGTGCCGCTCAAAGACTTCGCAGGTCTCATTGCCGAGCTGCAGGCGATCGATGCCGTCGTCAAAAAGCGAAAGAGCGCGAGCTAGGCCTCAGCTCGCGCCCTTCATGGGGTTGGTAGTGCGCCGGTCAGGGCCGAAGGGACACGCGACGTGCTCGCGATCCTGAGGCTGATCCGTCCGGGTACCGGTTTCGTCAGATCTTCGTCGACCACATTATCGCGGCAACCGCTTCGACATGCGCCTTGCTGCTCAAGCCGCCGAACCCGGCGTCCTTCGGCTTCACCGCCGTCGCGGTGCAGACCAGGGGACTGCAGGAGTTTGCCGGCCTGACTTTGCCGACATTGACGGCTGCAATAGCCATCGTAGTCGCAAACAGGCTCATGGTTGAGAGGCAGGAGACGTAGGCAAGCGCACGCGAGACAAGTTCGTAGTGCATCGGTCAACCTCTTGAACGCAGAGACATGGGATGACGACACTTCACTTGCAGAGGCCGGCCTTTGGAGTAGGGGAGAGACCTTCCAGGACCGGGGAGGTCAGAATGTCGCAACCTTGGTTAACGCCCGGTTAAGCTTACCGGATCGTGAACGAATAATGCCGTCTGGCGCCCGCAAAAACGTTGTCTGCACCCAAAATAGCGCCGGGTGACACTTTCAGTCCGTTGATCCGTATAGGATTATGAACCGTTGTTGAGGCGTCGTTGCGGGGGAGAAGACGTGAAGTTTGCAGTTGCCGGCGCCGGGATCAGCGGACTCAGCGCCGCCTGGCTCCTTGGCTCGAAGCATGACGTGACGCTGTTTGAGGCCGAAGACCGCTTCGGCGGACATGCCAACACAATCTCTGTTGCTGCAGCCGAAGGCGCAATCCCGATAGACACCGGGTTCATTGTCTACAACACCCAATGTTATCCGAACTTGATCGCGCTGTTTGACGCGATCGGCGCGCTGACGGCCGCATCCGATATGAGCTTTGCCGTATCGCTTGATGGCGGAGGATACGAATACTCTGGATCGGGGCTTGCGGGCCTTATTGGCCAAGCGCGAAATCTGGCGAGCCCGGCGCATGTCCGCATGATGACTGAGATTTTCCGCTTTTTCCGCGACGCCAGCGCCATCGATGTTCGGTCAATCTCGGCCGATGTCACGCTTGGCGATTGGCTGGCGGCGCGTGGCTATTCTCAGCGCTTTATTCACGCCCACATCGTGCCGATGGGGGCTGCGATCTGGTCGACGCCGGCGGACGAAATGCTGGCATTTCCGTTCGCGGCCTTCGCCCGGTTTTTCGCCAACCATGGTCTACTGCAGACGTTTAACCGGCCGGCATGGCGCACCGTGCAAGGCGGTTCGAAGGAATATGTGGCCCGGTTGATGTCGCAATTCTCCGGCCAATCGCGGGCGGGTGATCCGGTCGTCAGTGCCTTGCCTGATGGCAACCGGGTGCGTCTGCGAACGCGCAGCGGTTACGAGGAGACATTCGATGGCGCGCTGCTCGCTTGCCATGCGGATGCCGCGCTCGCCATATCGGGATCCAACGACGCGTTGTTCGGCAAGGCGCTTTCCTCGTTCCGTTATGCCGAAAATTTAGCCGTGCTGCACACCGATGCCAGCCAGATGCCGCGCCGCCGCCGCCTGTGGTCGAGCTGGAATTACATTGGCCAAAGAGGCGAAACCGGCGACCGATCGGCAGGCAACCTTTCGGTCAGCTACTGGATGAACCGGCTACAGCCGCTGGCGACCAAGACAGACTACTTCGTCACCCTCAATCCCGTCGCGCCGATCGCAGAACGGCACATCGTGCAGCAGCAGGTGTACCGGCATCCGATCTTCGATGCGGCGGCCCTCAGTGCCCAGCCGAAACTATTGCCGCTGCAGGGACGTAACTCGCTGTGGTTGGCGGGGAGCTACTTCGGCTATGGTTTTCACGAGGATGGCGTCCAGGCCGGGCTGGCAGCGGCGGAGGACATGAGCTTGCGTCTCGGCGGTGACCGCGGCAGGGTAACAAGACCATGGACTTGGGACACGCGCCTAAGCCGGATCGCAGCGGTTGGCGCGGTCGCGCCTGGGCACGTGAAAGTCACTGTTCAATGAGTGCGGATGCCGCCATCTACGCCGGTCGCGTTGTTCACAAGCGGTTGCGCCCAAAACCGCATGCACTAAGCTATCGCGTTTTCTCACTGCTCATCGACGTCTCATGCATCGAGACAGTCGCCAACCGGCACAAGCTGCTCTCGCACAACCGGTTTAACGTCTTCAGTTTTTATGACTCCGACCATGGCCCGGGCGATGGCACGCCAGCGCTCGACGTGGCACGCCGCTGTCTCGCCGATGCCGGACGCCCGAGCGAGGGCCGCCGCGTCCTGCTCCTCGCCTACCCGCGCATCTTTGGCTACGTCTTCAATCCGTTGAGCGTTTTCTATGTCTATGCGCCCGACGGCCGGCTGGAGACGCTGATCTACGAGGTCAACAATACTTTCGGCGAGCGCACAAGTTATGTGGTGGCAGCCGGTGAGAGTGGCAACGGCGGCGTCTATGCGCAGGCCTGCGCCAAGGAAATGTTTGTGTCGCCGTTCGCCGAGGGTAAGGGCGGCTATGGATTTCGCATCACTGATCCCGCTGGCGAAGCGCTGGTCGCAGTTCTACTGAGCGACGCCGGCGGCGGTCTGATCAAAACGCATTTCCGGGCAAAGCGCGAAGAGCTGACGGATGGGCGCCTTGCCGGTCTGCTGATCCGCTATCCGCTGCTGACGTTAAAGATCATTGCAGCCATCCACTACGAGGCCTTGAAGCTCTGGCTCAAGGGTGTGCCGCTGGCCGACCGGCACGCATCGCCCCGTTATTCGACCAAACCCGTGCTTGCACAAAAAAAAGGATAAGGCACGATGCATCAGCCGGATACACTTTCGAGGCACGAAAGTCGCGTTCAACGCGCGCGGGCGCCATGGCGCGATACGATCATCCTGCGCAGTCTCAAGTCTACGTTTGGCGCGGGCACGAAAGGCCGGCTCGAGGTTGTGATGCCGTCGGGGGCCAACGCTATGCTGGGCGACGATGGCTCGCCGCCGGCGCGGGTCATACTCAATGCCTATCGCGCCATTTGGCGGCTGACGACACGCGGCAGCCTCGGGCTCGCCGAAAGCTATATGCGTAGCGAGATTGATACGCCCGATCTTGGTGCTGTTCTGCGCTTCTGTCTCAAGAACTATGCGCGACTTGAAAGCGCCGGCGGTGGTATCGCGAAGCCGCGGCTGATCGATGCGTTGTGGCACCGCCGGCGCGAAAATTCGCTCAAAGGCAGCCGCCGCAACATCGCCGCGCACTATGACCTCGGCAATGCATTCTACACCCGCTGGCTCGATCCCGGCATGACCTACTCAAGCGGGATCTATCGCAGGCAGGGCGACACGTTGGACGCGGCGCAGGACGAGAAATATCGCGCCGTTCTTGATCAGATTGGCATGCAACCCGGCGAGCGGCTGCTCGAGATCGGTTGCGGCTGGGGCGGGCTTGCGGAGCGCGCCATTCGGCAAGGAGCGCACGTCACGGGGCTGACGCTGTCGCGGGAACAGCTTTCTTTTGCCCAGCAGCGGCTTGAGCGGGCAGGGCTTTCGGACAAAGCCGATCTCAGATTCGAAGATTATCGCGCCACGCGTGGAACCTTCGATGCCATCGCGTCGGTTGAAATGATCGAAGCCGTCGGCGAACAGCATTGGCCGCAGTATTTCAAAACGCTGCATGACCGCCTGAGGCCGGGTGGCAAAGCCGTCATTCAAGCCATCACCATCGACGAACGCTATTTCGAGAGCTACCGGCGGCAGGCTGATTTCATCCAACGCTATATCTTTCCGGGCGGCATGCTGCCGACAATCACGCGTATGCGCCAGGAAGCAGGCAGCGCCGGGCTGACCTTCGAGACCGTCGAACGTTTCGGAACCAGCTATGCGCGCACACTCGATGTCTGGCGCGACAAATTCCGAGCCGCGTGGCCGGAAATTGCAGCGCTTGGCTTTGATGAGCGCTTCCGGCGGATGTGGGAGTATTACTTGACGTACTGCGAGGCTGGCTTCGAAAGCGGCGACGTTGATGTCGGCATTTATGTCATGACCAAGCCGGCCGCCTGAATAATGCTGCGGCAGTATTATCAGTTTTGCCCCGGCGGCTTGTCTCCGCTTGCGATTCTAGCCATCGCCCAGAAGTAAGTACGGTAGGGCAGCAGCCGCATCGACTTCATCATCAGTGCCATACGGCCTGGAAATACGATCTCAAACTGGCCGCTCGCTAGTCCCTTGCGGATGCTTGCAACAGCCTCATCTACAGTCACGAGGTAGGGCATTGGAAACGTGTTGACGTCGGTCATCTGCGTTTTGACGAAGCCGGGGTTGATGACCGTCATCGTCACCCCCTTGTGTTTGAGATCGGCGTAGAGGCTTTCTGCGAGATTGATCAACGCCGCTTTGGTCGGACCGTAAGCCGCGCTTTTCGGCAAGCCACGATAGCCGGCAACCGACGAGACGAGCGCGATGTGCCCGCGTCCGCGGCCGATCATTGCGCGCATGACGGGTGCGAGCCCGTTGATGACGCCTACATAGTTGACCGAAATCGAGTCCGTGGCGTTAGCGAGGCTGTAGTTCGCTGCCGACATCGGATGCCAAACCCCGGCATTCAGGACGGCAAGGTCGATCGGCCCGATCTCTCGCGATATCCGTTCGACGGTTGCCGCCACCGCAGCCGCATCTACCACATCAACCGGATAAGCGCCGATATTGGGCGACAATTGCGCCAGCTCGCCAAGTTTATCGGCCGAGCGCGCTGAGACGGCCACCTTTGCGCCATCGCGGGCAAAGCTCAATGCCAAGGCGCGGCCAATACCGGTGCTGGCGCCAGTTATCCAAACGACGGCTGGTGAGGAGATCGCCATGAAGCTTGATTTGGTCGCACCGCGAGATTGAGTCAATGCTCGCGGCGCTGCGGCCTATAACCCGATTAAGGGCTGAACCATCCGCGCAATCCGGCTCTTGAACTTCAAGCGGCCGTCGGTTGCGATAAGACAGATGCACCCCTCGACAGGGTCAGCGATGGGCGAATGCTCGTTTTCATCACACAAATCGGCCACGTCGCCAGCGCGATACTCGCCGGTAGCGTCACGATACGATCCGCGCAAAACGAGCGTAATCTCCGAGCCGTTGTGGCCATGTTCGGGAAGTGCCTGCCCGGCCGCGACCTTTATGAGCCTCAGTTCGCCGCGATTGGACTCCGCCAGCTCGATCTGATGCTGCCAGACGCCAGGGCCGACCCGCCGCCAGGCGATGGAATCGAGCGAATTGCCGATCACCGCGGCAAGAGGCGCAGGAACATCGCCACGGGCACTTTCTAAAAGCGCTAGCTCATCGGGCCCGGCTTCATCAGCTCGCAAACCGATAATCGGCGCCGGACGCGTTACAGTAGTGGGCTCCAGCGCATCGAACAAAGCGGTGCCGACTTGGTCGAGCATCCCGAGATCCTTCCGGCAGCACGGGCACAGTGAGATGTGCGCCGCCATGACGGCCGCAAAGGCCCCGGGCATGCTGCCGGCTGAGCAGCTCAAAAGGCTTTCGGGGCCGGGATGGTGATTGATTTTCATCTACCTCAAGTCCTCAACTGACTCGCGAATTTTGTGATAAGCGAGCCGCATCCGTGATTTGACCGTACCGAGAGGTAACCCCAAACGCTCGGCAATTTCGCTGTGAGATAACCCTTCGACATAAGACAACGACACGACCTCATACTGGTCTGCAGGCAGACTGGCGAGGGCGGCTTGTACGCGAACCTTACGTTCCTGCTCGGACAGCAGCTCATCGGGAAGAGCGTCGGCAGACGGCTCCTCGTCGTGACCGTCCGGCAGGGGCACCCACGACAACTCTCTACGCAACCTGTCAATTCTCAGATTACGGGCAATCGTGAAAATCCAGGTTGTCGCACTGCCTTTTTCGCCAGAATACAGCCCAGCCTTACGCCAGACCGTCAAAAGCGTTTCCTGCGCCAGTTCTTCTGCCGTATTGGGATCGGCGCCCTGGCGCATCATGTAGGATTTCACGCGAGGAGCGTAAGCCTGGAAAAGCTTACGAAAAGCCTCCACGTCGCCACGCTCAGCGATCCGTTGCAGAAAGTCGGCCATTGCGATCGGACCCGACGAGCTCCTGGCGCGGCCGTAAGGCCGGGCGGTTGCAGAATGGGGAATCATAACCGAACCTCGCTTGCTCTGCCACTATTACGCCAGGGCTGCCTCGCCGGATTGGCCTCTGGCATGGACCTGCCGCGGCAATTGGGTTCAAGGGGTCAATGCATTTCAGCAATGGGGGTGCAAGCGTGACGCTTCAGGAAATTGCCGTACTGTTAGCCGCCCTTGCACTGGCCGGGCCATTGGCGCGCTGGCTTGGGATCGCTGCTGTGCTCGGCTATCTGATCGTCGGCGTGCTGTTGGGGCCATTCGGGCTCGGCGTCATTTTCACCGCCCATGACGCAAGCGAAGTGCTGCACATCGCCGAGTTCGGTGTTGTGCTTCTTTTGTTCCTTATCGGGCTTGAATTACGGCCGAAGCGGTTGATGGCCATGCGCCAGGCCATCTTCGGCCTCGGCGCGGCACAGGTTGTGGTCACGGCACTGGTGCTCGGTGCCGCTGCCGTGGCGTTCGGCATTAGCTGGCAGCCAGCGCTATTTGCGGGTGCGGCTCTAGCGCTGTCATCGACCGCCTTTGCGTTACAAGTCATGGAGGAGAACGGCGAACTCGCGACCCGCCATGGCCGTCTCGGTTTCGCGGTGTTGCTGTTCCAGGATCTCGCCGCAATTCCGCTGATCGCGCTGGCGCCGTTCTTTGCGGTGTCGGCTGTCGCCTCAACGACAAGTATCGACACCCTCGCCTTCGCAAAGGCGCTCGGCACGATCGCGGCCGTGATCGTCGTCGGGCGCTACGCGCTCGATTTCATGCTCCGGCTCGTCGCGCTTTCAAAGGTTAAAGAGGCTATGACTGCCGCGGCATTGCTGACGGTTGTCGGTGTCACGCTGATCATGCAGCAGGTTGGCCTGCCGGCGTCGCTCGGCGCATTCCTCGCCGGCGCGCTATTGGCCGAGAGCAGCTACCGCCATCAACTCGAAGCCGACATCGCGCCGTTCGAGGGTCTGCTGCTCGGCATGTTTTTCACAGCGATAGGTATGTCCCTCAATCTGCGGCTGATGATTTCAGCGCCGGTCCTTATCATCGCCATCACGATCGGTCTCATGCTGACCAAGGCCCTGATCCTTTTCGTGCTCGGCCGCTGGCAGGGGCTGGAAGCCGGGCCTGCGCGGCGGCTGGCTTTTGCTCTCGCCCAAGGTGGTGAGTTCGCATTTGTGCTGCTGTCGGTCGGGCAAGCAGCAGGCGTGCTCGGCAAAGCGCCCGCAGAGCTGCTGGCCGTCGTAGTCACGCTATCGATGGCGTTGACGCCTGTGCTGCTGATGTTCGAACGCGTGCTGTTTGCGAAATCCGGTGATGCGGCGCGCGCCTTCGATCAACTGCCCGAAAACGACGGCCATGTCGTGATTGCGGGCTTCGGACGTTTCGGCCAGATCACAGCCCGCGTGTTGCGTGCCAAGGGCATCGCATTCACCGCCCTGGACATCTCGGCCGAGCAAGTCGAATTCGTCAAGAAGTTCGGCAGCAAGGCGTTCTATGGCGATGCCAGCCGGCCCGAGATTCTGGAGGCCGCACAAACTGGTAAAGCCAAAGCTTTTGTGCTGGCGATCGACGACATCGAAGCCTCGATGCGGACCGCGGAACACGTCAAGCAGGCCTATCCGCATGTGCCGATCTACGCGCGTGCGCGTAACCGCACCCACGCACACCGGCTGCTCGATCTTGGCGTCAAGGCGATCCAGCGCGAGACATTTCTGTCGTCACTCGATTTGACGCGACAGTTGTTGACCGGACTTGGGTTCTCCGAACAGGTCGCAAGCCGAGCTGTCGCGACTTTCAAGGCGCACGACGAGCGTCGTCTGATTGAAGATTACAAACTTGCCACTGACATCGACAAGCTTCAGGAAAAGGCCCGCAGCGACGCTGTCAGGCTGGAAAAGCTATTTGAAGAAGACGCTGCCGAAGTGGCACGAGCGACGGCGGCTGATGTGCGGCACGTGGGCTAGTCGGCATGTCTAGATCACTCGCAATAATCATTCACGCCCGTTCGCCGCATGCAAAATGTCGTGATCACGACTTTCAATTAACAATTCTCCATTTCCGAAACTTGCCTCGCTTGCGCGCGTAATCACGCAGTCAATCGTGACAGCGTTTCAGGAGACAGCCAATGAAGACGTTTAAGATTATCGCCGCATCAGCCATGCTCGCAGCATCTGCTTTTGCAGCTAGTGCCGCCAACATTGTCGAGACCGCGAAGGGTGCCGGCCAGTTCAATACGCTGCTGGCTGCGGCGAAGGCAGCCGGCCTTGCGCCGACACTCAGTGGCAAGGGCCCGTTTACGGTTTTCGCACCTACGGATGCAGCATTTGCAAAGCTGCCGAAGGGAACGGTACAGACACTTCTGAAGCCTGAAAACAAGCGCAAGCTCGCAGCACTGCTCAAGTATCACGTCGTCGCCGGCGAGATCGAAGCGGCCGATATCAAGCCGGGCCGCTCGCACGTCAAAACCGTAAATGGAAAGTCTGTCACAGTGCGCAAGTATGGTGGTGTCAGTATCAATGGCGTCAAGGTCGTTGCTGCCGACGTCAAAGCTTCGAACGGGGTCATCCACGTCATCAACCGGGTATTGATGCCCCACTAAAACCTGAGCGTTTGTTGAGATTAGGAGCGTCCGGGGCCACCCGGGCGTTCCTTTGCTTGGCGCGGGGCCGCCTGCGGTGGTAGACGGCGATGGGTTCCCCCGGTAAATGTCCGGAACCTTCAGGACCGGGCGCCATATGGCGCCCCCGAACCGGGCGATTCAAGCCAATGAGCAACGCGCAGACGAAGGCGGCGGATAAGCCCGTGCCGGGCCTCAGGGATATGGCCAACGCGATCCGTGCCCTGTCGATGGACGCCGTGCAGCAGGCGAATTCCGGCCACCCCGGCATGCCGATGGGTATGGCGGACGTCGCGACCGTGTTGTTCACCGAAGCGCTGAACTTTGACGCCAGCGATCCTGCGTGGCCGAACCGCGATCGCTTCGTGCTTTCGGCAGGTCACGGATCGATGCTGCTCTATTCATTGCTGCACCTGACCGGCTATCCCGGCATGACGATGGATCAGCTGCGCAATTTCCGTCAGCTGGGCGCCAAGACGGCTGGTCATCCCGAGTACGGTCATGCGCCCGGAATCGAAACGACGACGGGGCCGCTCGGCCAAGGCATCGCCAACGCTGTCGGCATGGCGCTATCGGAAAGGTTGCTCGCGGCGCGCGCCGGCAACGAACTGATAGACTACAACACCTATGTGATTGCCGGCGACGGCTGCCTGATGGAGGGCATCAGCCACGAAGCGATCTCGCTCGCCGGGCATTTGAAACTCGGCAAGCTGATTGTGTTTTGGGACGACAATTCGATCTCGATCGATGGCGCGACCTCGCTGTCGGTGTCCGACGATCAGTGCCAACGTTTTGAAGCTTCGGGCTGGAATACGATCCGCGTCGACGGTCACAACACGGCTGAAATTTCGGCAGCGATCAGACGAGCAAAAGCCGATCCCTCAAAGCCGTGGTTGATCGCCTGCAAGACGATCATTGGCTATGGCGCGCCGACGAAGCAGGGCAAATCATCGACGCACGGCGAGCCTCTCGGCACTGAAGAAATCAAAGGGGCGCGCGAAAAGCTCGACTGGCCGTCGCCGCCGTTTCAGGTTCCGGCTGAAATTCTGAGTGCGTGGCGTTCGGCTGGCAGTCGCGGCGCTAAGGGCCATGGCGAATGGAAAAAGCACTTCGCCAAAGCCGCAGCGCCTGTGAAAGCCCTGATATCGGGCCGCGATGCCGGAGCCATAGCGGCGCAGGCCGTTGTGGAAGCGAAAGCGGCGTTTGCCGCCGATACGGCGAAGCGGGCGACGCGGGCCTGGTCCGGGCTTGTGCTTGAGCGGCTGGTGCCAGTTCTCCCCGAACTTCTCGGCGGCTCGGCGGATCTCACCGGCTCGAATTTGACACGCACGAAACATCATACCGGCGTCACGCCAACGGATTTCACCGGCAACTACCTCTACTACGGCGTGCGCGAGCACGGCATGGCCGCCGCCATGAACGGCATCGCGCTCTCAGGCTCATTCATTCCATATGGCGGCACGTTCCTCGTCTTCACTGACTATTGCCGCCCGTCGATCCGCTTGTCGGCGCTGATGAAGCAGCGCGTCATCTATGTCATGACGCACGATTCTATCGGGCTTGGCGAAGATGGCCCGACGCATCAGCCCGTCGAGCATCTCGCCGCCTTGCGCGCCATGCCGAACGTCAACGTGTTCCGGCCTTGCGATGGCATCGAGACGGCCGAGTGCTGGGCACTGGCGATTGCTGCGACCGAGACGCCGTCGATTCTGGCGCTGTCGCGACAGGCAGTGCCGAATTTGCGCGATGGAACGCCGGGCAATCTGTCGGCGAAGGGTGCTTACGTACTGCGGGACGCTGGAGAATCGCGCGATGTAACACTGATTGCGACAGGCTCGGAGGTCGGTATTGCTATCGAAGCCGCGGACGCCCTGGCGAAGGACGGCGTCAAGGCTGCTGTCGTGTCGATGCCGTCGCTCGAGCTGTTTGCAGCGCAAGACGAAGCCTATCAAATGAAAGTGCTCGGAGAGGCGCCACGCGTCGCGGTCGAAGCAGGTGTCGGCCAGTGCTGGCATCAATGGCTGCGCAAGAAGGACCAGTTCGTCGGCATGGCGGATTTCGGTGCATCTGCGCCGGCCGGAAAGCTGTACGAACACTTCGGGATCACGTCAGCCAAGGTCGCGGAAGCGGCGCGCTACGTTATCAAAAAAGCCGCCAGCTGAAACGCGCCGGCATCACGTCTCGTACCGGAATGGACATGAACCTCGACAAGCTCAAAACGACGGCCGGCGTGGAGTTGACCGGCAAACGTGTGCTCGTTCGCGCCGACTTGAATGTGCCCGCAAAGGACGGAAAAGTGACAGACGCGACGCGGCTCGAGCGCGTGGTACCGGGGCTGTTGGATTTGGCGCGGCGCGGTGCCAAAGTCATCGTGATCTCGCATTTCGGCCGGCCCAAGGGTGGACCGGACCCCGAATTCTCGTTGAAGCCAGTAGCCGAGACGCTTGGCAAGCTGCTTAGCAAATCTGTCGCTTTCGTGCCCGATTGCGTTGGCCCCGGCGCGGCGGCAGCCATCTCGGCGATGAAAAACGGTGACATCGCGGTTCTCGAGAATTTGCGTTTCCACAAGGGTGAAGAGGAAAATGATGCCGCATTTGCCAGCGAACTTGCCAAGCTGGGCGATCTGTTTGTCGGCGATGCATTCTCTTGCGCGCACCGGGCCCACGCATCGACCGAGGGCGTCACCCATCATTTGCTGTCCTACGCCGGTCCGTTGTTGATGGAAGAGATCAATGCGCTGCGCACGGCGCTGGAAAAGCCCGAGCGGCCGACAGCGGCAGTCGTTGGCGGCGCCAAGGTCTCGACCAAAATACCGGTGCTGAAAAATCTTGTCGCGAAGGTCGACAAACTGATCATCGGTGGCGGCATGGCAAACACGTTCCTGCAGGCCCATGGCGTCAACGTTGGCAAGTCGCTGTCCGAGCCGGAGTTCCACGAGACGGCCCGCAACATAATGCATGAAGCCAAGGCCAAAGGCTGCGCCATCGTTTTGCCGAGTGACGCGGTCATCGCGCGCGAGTTCAAGTCTGGAACGGCGCATGCGGTCGTGCCGACGCTGGCGGTTCCAGAGGATGCTATGATCCTGGATATCGGCCCAGCATCGGTTGCGCATCTGAGAGATGTTCTCAAGGATTGCCGCACGCTGCTGTGGAACGGCCCCATGGGCGCGTTTGAAGTATCGCCTTTCGGCGAGGGTACGTTCGCGCTTGCGCGCCAAGCAGCGGCGTTGACGAAAGCCGGCAAACTCGTCTCGGTTGCGGGCGGCGGCGATACGGTCGCGGCGCTGAACGCGGCAGGTGTGACGCAGGATTTCACGTACGTTTCAACGGCAGGCGGCGCGTTCCTTGAGTGGCTCGAGGGGCGGGAATTGCCGGGTATCGCCGCGCTGACGCGATAGTGCGGCCAAGCCGTCGCGCAGTCTTCAGTATGCCGTTCACGCCAAGGAGCACATAATCGCCCATGTTCGCTGATGCCCATATCTACTTAGGAGTCGCCCTCGCGGGACTGGCCAGCTTCTTGTCGCCATGCGTATTGCCGCTGGTGCCGCCCTATCTTGGCTATATCGGCGGCACGACGTTCGATCAGCTCGCCGGCGAAGACGGCATTGATCGCGCGGTTTGGCGCCGCGTGGTGCTGGCTGCTTGCGTATTCGTTCTCGGCTTTACGACCGTGTTCGTCAGCTTGGGCGCCGGTGCGAGCACCATTGGGCAGGCGTTGCAGACGTACAGAGAACCGCTCGGCACCGCAGCGGGCGTCGTCATCATCCTGTTCGGGCTGCACTTCCTCGGGCTGTTGCGCATTCCGCTGTTGTATCGGGAAGCGCGCTTCGATGCGGCGGGGGAAAGCGCCAGCCTGTTAGGGGCTTACGTTATGGGGCTGGCGTTCGCCTTTGGATGGACGCCGTGCATAGGGCCGATCCTGGCAACGGTGCTGACGCTTGCAGCCAACGAGGCCAGCATGTGGTCGGGCGTGCGGCTCTTATTCGTGTACTCGCTCGGCCTCGGTATTCCGTTTATTCTCGCCGCCGTCGCAATCCGTCCGTTCCTCGGTTTCATGAAGAGGTTTAAGCGGCACTTCTCGACGCTTGAAAAAGTCATGGGGCTACTTCTGGTCCTCACCGGCCTTTTGTTCGTCTTTGGGGCGCAGAACTGGTTCGGGCAATGGATGCTGGAGACGTTTCCGGCATTGTCCAAGGTCGAAGATTGGGTCACGCCCGACAGCTTGAAGGGCGATATCCTAAAACAAGGCGGGCCGTAGCGCCGATGGCCGACACCTGCGAGTTTGCGCCAGAATGAGTGCAGAAAAGCCAACGATCGCGTTGACGATTGCCGGTTCCGATCCGTCCGGCGGCGCCGGAATACAGGCTGACCTCAAGACCTTCACGGCGATGGGCGTCTATGGTGCGAGCGTCATCACGGCGCTGACGGCACAGAACACGCTTGGCGTGACGGGCGTCCACAAGGTGCCGGTCGATTTCATTCGGGCGCAATTCTCGAGCGTCATGAGCGACCTCGACATAGGCGCAGTCAAAACGGGTATGCTCGGCGATGAAGAGACTGTGCTGGCTGTTGCAAACCTGTTGATCGGTAACAAGCCACGCGCACTCGTTGTCGATCCGGTCATGGTGGCAACGAGCGGCGACCTACTCTTGGCACCCGATGCCATCGCGGCTGTACGCGATGTGCTTATTCCGCTCGCCGATTTGATCACGCCCAACATGCCGGAAGCAGCAGCCTTGCTCGGCCAGCCTCCTGCGCAATCCGGGCAGGACATGATGGATCAGGCCAAGGCGCTGTTAAGGTTGGGCTGCCGCGCCGTTTTACTCAAGGGCGGCCACGGTGCCGGCGACGAAGCGATCGACTATTTCGCGACAGCCGATGGCGTGATCTGCTTGCGCCGGCCGCGCATCGCTACCCGCAACACGCACGGCACGGGGTGCACATTGTCCGCCGCTATTGCCGCCGGCTTGGCGCGGGGCCGTATGCTTGGAGATGCGATTGGCGACGCCAAAGACTTCGTGTGGTCGGCGCTCAACGCTGGTAAAACTCTGAAAGTTGGTAACGGAAACGGTCCAGTCGATCATCTTTTTGCTGTGCACAAAATTGACTGCCGCCATTGAAGCGGCGCACGACGGCGCACAATGCAGCATCTGTTGCGATGCTGCATCGAAGCCGGTCGTTCGGACGCCCCGCACGATGGTCGGTCTTGCTTCGATAGTGCCGCTTTGGCAGTGTCCGCAGCGGTTGCGGCACTCAAAGCCGCTAAAGCCTCCGGGGGGAGCGCCGAGCTTGTTTTGAGGGACTCGAAACAGAGCTTGGCAAAAAACCGGTCCGCCGCGCGCGGGCCGGTTTTTTTGTTCCAGAAATGGCCCACTCAAGCGTGGCGTGACGGGCACACACGCTCGGTATTCAACGCATTCGAGCCTGCGCGACGAACGTTGCTGTTGAGCTGATGCCGGGCAACTGGGTAAACAATGATCAATGGGGAATGAAATCTGCGGCCGGTCCTAGACTCGCGCGGGGGGAACAATGTCTACCTATCGATCAATCACAGATACACGCTACCTCTTTGGAGTGAGTTCAGTGGCCGTGATGGCACTTGTTGCCAGCTCCGGATCAGCGTTGGCGGGTGGGTTTGCGCCCAAGGAACAGTCGGTCTACTTCCAGGGCATGTCCTTCGCTGGCGCGGCGGCAGGTGGTGCACTCAGTTCGATGTTTTGGAACTCTGCCGCTGTCGGACAGTTTGACGGCATTAACAGCGACTCCAACTATTCTCTGATCCTGCCCGATTCAGAAATCACGGCGACAGCGGGTTCAACTTTGCTCGGAAACGGGTCGAAAAGCGGCGACATCGGTGACTCGGCGGTGCTGCCGGCGAGCTACTTCAGCTATCAGCTCAATAGCGAAATCGTTCTGGGAATGTCAGTGAATGCTCCGTTCGGTCTGACGACCGACCCATCGAACTACCTTTGGGCCGGTGTCACGCAAGCCCGCGAGTCCAAGATCGAGACCTATAATTTTAATCCGACGTTTGCCTATCGGGTCGCGCCAGGTGTGATCGTCGGCGCCGGATTGCAAATCGAGTACTTCAAGGCCCAGCTGAGGCAGTCGAGCGGCGTGCTGATCACCAGCCCCGAAATCGCTATCAAGGGTGACGATGTCGCTGTCGGTTTCACCGCCGGCATCCTTGTAACGCCGATGTCCGGTACGACGATCGGTGTTGGATTCCGTTCATCGATCGATCATGAACTAGAGGGCAGCATCAAACTGGCCTTTCTAGCTCCCCCGATCAATAGAGCTGCCATTACGGCCGGTATTGAAACCCCGGAAATGGTCACGGCAAGTCTGCGTCAGGAGTTGACACCTGCATGGACCCTGCTGGGCACTGTCGAGTGGACGAATTGGAGCAACGTCCAACAGCTCGTCGTAAATTGCAAAGCGCCGGGCACAAACGCGCTCTTCTGTCCAAATCCTGCGATTCCCGCCGTTCGCACGCTGGATCTCGGCTGGCATGACGGCTGGTTTTTTTCCGGCGGACTTGAGCACGCTTACAACTCGCAGCTGACTCTGCGCGGCGGTGTTGCCTACGAAATCTCGCCGATCCAGGCTGCCGACGAGCGGACGATACGCGTGCCGGATGCTGATCGTATCTGGGTTTCTGCTGGCGCTTCCTACAAGTACAGCGAATGGACGACGATTGATTTGGCCTACTCGCACGTGTTCGTCGAGGACTCAACTGTCGATCGTACGGAGAGCGGCATTCGCGTTGTCGGCGACGTGGAAAGCAGCGTCGACATCATCTCGGTCGGCGTCAGATCGAAGCTCGACTGGCTGCTCAGCGGCGGCTGACCGGCAGCTACAACAATCGCCATGACGTTCTGAAAAGCCGGGTTTTTGCCCGGCTTTTTTGTGAGCCGATTCGGTGCGTGGCACAACGCCTTGTGCCGCTACCGGATCCGGATCTCCTTCGGCTTCCGCTTGGGACAGGTTTCCGCTGCTCGGAACCGGCGGCGCGCATCCAACGCGCGGGACGCTGACCAATCCAGCATTTCTAACGACCATCAGTGTCGTTTCGGTTGGGGTCCGCTCGCTGTTGTAAATCGGGCAGCCAGACGTTCTGACTAACGCGCGGCGGCGTGATCGATTTGCAGTTCGTGGGCAACCGTTTCAAGCATCGCTTCGAGCCTTCCCGATGCTGCGTCGAGGGCCGCAGCTGTGCGCAACGCCCTCTCGGATTCGATAGCTTGAGACTGGCTCATGGCGTAGAGCCGACCTGCATTGCGCGCGATTTCTTCGCACCCCTTTGGATCGAATGGGTTTGCTTGAAGCGACCAGGCGATTTCGTGGATGTCTTCTGCGGCCTTCAGAATGGCCTGGGGCTGTACGGCTTGGCTGGCATCTCCAGCTGTGGCCGGGCGCGAAAGAAGTGCGATGCGCGTTTCTGAGAGGTAACCTCTAAGGGTCTCGATTTCGCCCTGCAGCTGCCCCAGCAGCGCTGGTGGCTGGCGCAGCGACGTCTGAAGGCGGCCTATGGCGTCCTCAAGCAAGGCGCTATCAAGCCGCCGGGCGCGGCGGCCATGCTCGGCAAGAAACCAGCGGCCGCGCGCGGACTCCAGAAGCGCCGCCTCAATGGCGCGGTACTCGGGTTCGCTTTCGTCGGGCGCGGTCGTTGAGAGACTATGCATTGCCGCCCCATTTTCTCCACAGATTTTATAAGCCATACGCGATTCGATCCCCCTGCTGGCAAGGGACTTCCGGCGTGCGAAGCTATGAAGGGGCGCGTGTGAGTCTTCACGGTACCGGTGGCAATCCTCTCTGGGTCACTGCATCTGGGGGTCGCCAAATAGGGGGACGGATGTCTGGCGTTGCATCGGACCGCGCCTTTGCTGTCCGGATGGCTCTGTTTTACGGCGCGCTTTTCGTCGTCTATGGCATGCACACACCCTACATGCCGGTCTGGCTCGACTGGCGCGGGCTTTCGGCGGCCGAGATCAGCGCCGTGATGGCAGCGCCGTTCTTTCTGCGCCTGTTGATCACGCCTGTCGTCGCGCTGGCAGCGGACCGCAACGGCAATCATCGCCGAATTCTAATCGCGCTGGCCTGGATCAGTGCCGGGATAGCACTCGCATTAAGCCATGCGGCCGCATTCTGGCCGATCCTCGCGCTCGCCGTTCCGCTTGTCATCTGCAACTCGACGATCATGCCGCTGACCGAGACGGTGGCAATGTCTGGCGTGAGGCGTTTTGGTGCCGACTACGGCCGGATGCGGTTGTGGGGCTCTTTGACGTTCATCGCCGCGAGTTTTGCGGGCGGCTTGGCCGTCGCTCAGTACGGCGGTGGCGCTGGCATCTGGCTTATCTTCGCGGGGTGCGTGGTCACAGTCCTGGCCGCGCATCTCCTCCCCGATCCGCCGCGCGACGTTACCCAAAAAATTTATGCGCCATTCTGGTCTGCGGCTGAGCCGGCAATGCTTCTAAAGCAACCTGTATTTCTGGCGTTCCTAGCCGCCGCCGGATTGATCCAGGCCGCTCACGCGACATTCCTGACGTTTGGCACTCTGATCTGGCAAAGCCAAGGGTTGAGCGGCGGCTGGATCGGTGCGCTGTGGGCCATTGGCGTGTTTGCCGAGGTGGCACTCTTTGCCGTTTCCGGATGGCTCGTTGCGCGGTTTGGGCCGGTCCGGTTGCTCATCATAGGGGCGGCGGCATCAATCCTGCGCTGGGCCGCCATGGCTTTCGACCCATCGCTGCCGTTGTTGGTGCCGTTGCAGGTGCTACACGGTGTTACCTATGGGGCGGCGCATATAGGCGCTATTCATTTCATCAATCAAGCCGTTCCAAGGCAGGCGGCCGGAAGTGCGCAGGCGCTTTATGCGACGGTCGCCGCTGGCCTCGCCATGGGGATCGCGACGCTGGCTGCCGGCGCGATCTACGCTTCGTACGGTTCGCTCTCGTATCTCGCGATGGCTGGGATCGCGATTGCGGCCCTCTTTGCTGGCTATAGGCTTCAAACGATGTGGGCCGGCGGGATACTTTTTAATGAGGTCGGCGGCGTCGCCGATGCGAGAGAAACTAGCCCCATAGTGCCGGTTCCGGAGGCGCCATAACTCCGTGCTCAATGGTGAGCCCATGTTGCCGGTCGCGAGCAAGCAGGAGCGGCCCATCGAGATCGACCCAGTCGGCGTCCTGCGCCAAGATCATGGCCGGTGCCACGGCCAGCGACGTCGCGACCATGGACCCGATCATGATTTTTAGCCCCGCTGCGCGCGCGGCGCTACGAAGTGCGAGGCCTGACGTCAAG
>JANNSR010000207.1:0-25628 GCA_031402935.1 Hyphomicrobium sp.
GTGGTGCCGTCGAAGCCGTACAAGATCGGCGCCAACGATTGCCGCGACTACACCCACACCATTTACGTCGATGGCCGTCCGCAGCAGATGCGCGGCACGGCCTGCCGCAATCCCGATGGCACGTGGCGCAATAACGCTTAATGGGCGCAACAACGCTTAACGGCTTGAGCTCACGGTGCTGAGAAGCCCTGAGCCGCGACACTTGAGCCGCGCTCGCGGCTCGCGGCTTGCGCAGGGTGCGGGCTGATCCTATTGCCAACGGGCGGCTCTGTAGGATCGTGCAGGCATGGTGTTCTGGTTTGCAGTGGCGGTGTTGGCGGCAGCGGTGACATTTGCCGTGACGCGGCCGCTGTTGAGCGGGGCTGAAACCGTTCGCGGCGATGACGCGGCGTATGCCGACGTCGCGGTTTACAAAGATCAACTCATCGAAATCGACGCCGAGCTTCAGCGCGGCACGCTGACGTTGGCGGAAGCCGTGGCGGCACGCACTGAGATCGGGCGGCGCTTGATCGCGCGGTCCGAGGCGCCCGGTCCGGCAATCGGCGGCGCGGAGCAGGGCGCGGCAGGCACCAGCATTACAGTCAAATCGATTTATGCCATCGCATCCGCGGCTATTCCGGCGGCGAGCCTGGCGCTGTACTTGATGCTCGGCGCGCCGGGGCAACCGGGCCAGCCGCTCAGCGATCGCCTTGCGGCCCGCGTCGATCAATCGACGGCCGGCGATCTGATGGCCAAGGTCGAAGCGCGGCTGCGCCAGCATCCTGAAGACGGCAAAGGCTGGGATGTCATTGCGCCCGTGTATCTGGCGCAGGGCAAGTTTCAGGATGCGGCGTCTGCTTATGCGACGGCGATGCGGTTGCTTGGATCGTCCGCCGGGCGCTTGGCAGGATTTGCCGAAGCCCGCATCCGCGCCGGCAACGGCATCGTCGCGGAGGATGCGAGGAAGGCACTGGAAGCCGTTCTGGCGCAGGAGCCGCAACGCAAAGAGCCGCGCATCTGGCTGGCGATCGCCAAGGAACAGGATGGGGATCGCGAAGGTGCTGCTCGCGACTACCGGGCGCTGCTCGCGGATGCGCCGGCGGATGCTGAGTGGGTCAAGGCGATCGAGGCGCGGCTTGCCAACGTAGAAGGAACAGCAAAGCCGCCAGCGTCTGATGCCGTGCCTGGTGGCGGTGAAAAGGGTCCGACTGGAGCCGACGTTGCCGCTGCGGAGGCGATGACGCCGGACGAGCGGGCGGCGATGATCACTAAAATGGTCGACGGCCTCGCCACGCGGCTGAAGACGGATGGCAAGGACTTCGCAGGCTGGTCGAAGCTGATCCGCGCCTATCAGTTGATGGGCCGTAAAGACGATGCGGTGCAGGCGCTGAGCGACGCGCGCGCCGGCCTTGCGGGCGACGAGACGGCACAGAAGGCATTGACCGAGCTTGCCGGGCGGCTCGGCTTGAAGAGTTAAAGTATGGAACGGGATTGCGCGGCATGACACGGAAACAGAAGCGCGGCGTTTTGATCGGCGGCGGCGTCTTGACGTTGACGCTGGCTGCGATCCTGGTGCTGTTTGCGCTCAAAGACAACGTCGTGTTCTTCCACACGCCGAGCGACATCGCGGAAAAGAAGATCGCGGCCGGCGAGCGCATCCGTCTTGGGGGCTTGGTATCGAAGGGGTCGGTCGTCCGCGGCGAAGGCACGACCGTATCGTTTAAGGTGACGGACACGCTGAAAGAGATCCCGGTGTCTTTTACGGGCGTTCTGCCCGATCTGTTCCGCGAAGGCCAAGGCGTCGTTGCGGAAGGAAAGCTTGACGGCCAAGGTCATTTCGCGGCCGATAGCGTGCTTGCCAAGCATGATGAAAACTACATGCCGCCGGAAGTGAAAAAGTCGCTTGAAGCGCGCGGCGTCAAACTTGGCGATAGTGCGCACCCTGAAACCAGGACGCCGTGATGCGAGAGGCAGCAACGCCGTGATCGTTGAATTCGGACATTTCGCGACTGTTTTGGCACTGCTGGTGGCGGCGTTTCAAATGGTCGTACCGGCGCTGGGCGCGCGATCGGGCGACGGGCGCCTGATGGCGGCGGGTGAGCCCGCGGCGGTGTCGCAGTTTTTCCTCTTGGCGCTCGCATTCGTGGCGCTGACGCACGCCTATGTGACGTCCGACTTCTCCGTCGCCAACGTGGCGGCGAATTCGCATTCGACCAAGCCGATGATTTACAAAATATCGGGCGTGTGGGGAAACCACGAAGGTTCGATGCTGTTGTGGGTGTTGATTCTGGCACTGTTTGGCGCGGCAGTCGCGGTGTTTGGAAGAAATCTGCCGGCGTCGCTGCGCGCCAACGTGCTGTCGGTGCAGGCGGCGATTTCGGTGGCGTTCCTGCTGTTCCTGCTGCTGACGTCGGACCCGTTTACGCGGCTTGATCCAGCGCCCGCCGACGGGCGCGGGCTGAACCCCATATTGCAGGATCCGGCGCTCGCGTTCCACCCGCCGTTTTTGTACACGGGCTATGTCGGCTTCTCGATCGCGTTCTCGTTTGCCATTGCAGCGCTGATCGAGGGCCGCATCGATGCGGCGTGGGCGCGCTGGGTTAGGCCGTGGACGCTGGCCGCGTGGATGTTCCTGACCATTGGCATCGCGATGGGTTCGTGGTGGGCGTACTACGAACTTGGCTGGGGCGGATGGTGGTTCTGGGACCCGGTCGAGAACGCATCCTTCATGCCGTGGTTAGCTGGAACGGCGCTGCTGCACTCGGCACTCGTGATGGAAAAGCGCGAGGCGCTGAAGGTCTGGACCATTCTGCTGGCGATCCTCACCTTCTCGCTGAGCCTCATGGGCACGTTCATCGTCCGGTCAGGCGTTCTGACGAGCGTGCATTCGTTCGCGGTTGATCCGGCGCGAGGCGTTTTTATTCTCGGCATCCTGGTGCTGTTCACGGGCGGCGGGCTGGCCCTCTTTGCTGTTCGCGCGAAGGAGATGCGGATCGGCGGGCTGTTTCAACCCATCAGCCGCGAGGGCAGTTTGGTCTTGAACAATTTGCTGCTCGTCACAGCGACCGCGACGGTGCTGGTCGGCACACTTTATCCGATGGTGCTTGAAGGCCTGACGGGCGACAAGATTTCGGTCGGGCCGCCGTTTTTCAATTTGACCTTCGGGCCGTTGATGCTGCCGCTGTTGCTGGCGATGCCGTTCGGCCCGCTGTTGGCGTGGAAGCGCGGCGATCTGGCGGGCGTCGGGCAGCGGCTGATTGTGGCGGCGATCCTTGCACTGGTAGCGGTGGCGTTGGTGAATGCGGTGTCCAATCGCGGGCCGGCCTTAGCGCCGTTCGGCATCGCGCTCGGTGTGTTTGTGATGGCGGGCGCGCTCACCGAATGGGCAACGCGGGTCAAGCTCGGAACCGGCGGCTATGATGAAGTGATGCGACGCGCGACGAACCTGCCGCGTTCGAGCTATGGCGGCATGCTGGCGCACTTCGGCATCGGCCTGATGGTCGTCGGCATTGTCGCGACGACGGGATATCAGGAAGAAAAGATCCTGGTCATGAAGCCGGGCGATCGTGTCGAGGTTGGCGGCTATGCGGCAACGTTCAAGGGCGCGGCGCCGGCGCGCGGACCGAACTACAAAGAAGACGTGGCGCAGTTCGACGTCACGCGTGACGGCGCGGCGTTGACGAAACTCGAGCCATCGAAGCGTGTCTACGACGCGCCGCCGCAGCCGACGACGGAAGCCGGCATTCACGCGTCGTGGCGCGGCGATCTCTATATCGTCATCGGCGACGAGCAGAAGGATGGTGCGTATACTGTGCGGGCGTACTTCAATCCGCTTGTGCGGTTCATCTGGCTTGGCACTCTGATCATGTTCCTCGGCGGCGGCATTTCGTTGTCGGACAGGCGGCTCAGGGTCGGCGCGCCTGTGCGGCGGCGGCAGCGCGGCCCGGTCGCGGCGGAGTGAGTTTGATGCGCAGGGTTCGCGATTTTGTTTTGGTCGTGGCGATGCTGGCGGGTGGCGCTGTCGCGCACGCCGTGCAGCCCGATGAAATCCTCAACGACGCCGCGCAGGAAAGCCGGGCGCGCGCGCTGTCGGCGGGGCTCAGGTGTCTTGTCTGTCAGAACCAGTCGATCGACGACAGCGATGCGCCGTTGGCGCGGGATCTGCGCGTGCTGGTGCGCGAGCGGGTCACGGCGGGTGACAGCGACGCAGCGGTGATCGACTACGTCGTCGCACGCTACGGCGATTTTGTATTGCTCAAGCCGCCGTTCAAGCCGGTGACGCTGATTTTGTGGGGCACGCCGCTAGCCGTTCTGCTGGGCGGCATTTGGTTGGCGATGCGGGCTGGGCGGGCCGCCACGCCGAAGCGCACGGCAGACGATACGCTGAGCGATGCCGAGAAGGCGAAGCTTGACGCGCTACTCGGCAAGGACGGTTGACAATACCGCGCCGAACAATCCGCCGACCCGTCATCCTCACCGGATGCGCGCCCTTCAGCGCGCAGGAGGTGGGGATCCAGCGCCAGAAATTGTCGCAGACACAGAATATATCATGAGCCTTCGGCAGTTTTGCGCTGGTTCCCCGAAGGCGATCGCAAGAGGGCTCACGCCTTCGAGGATGACGATGTGCTCTGCATTTTAGGGCGTTCTCGTTGCTTTGAACGCTGAGCGGGCCATCTGTTCCTCCACAGCCGCCGCGAATTCTGACACCGCCACGGCGGTGTTGGCGATGGCGTGACTGGGCGGCGGCGCATCGCCCGAGCCGGCGGCGACGATGCTGCGCGAGAATACATAGGTCCCGACATTGATGCCGATGACCTCGGGGCCGTTGGCGCCGTCGATCAACAGCGGCGACCCCGACGAGCCGCCGCCCGTATCGCAGGTATGAAACAGGATGGCGCTCGCGTTGGCGAAGTCGCGCGCCAGCACGTCTGGGCCTGCGTCGGGAAACGCGCGGTGCAGCGGGCACGGTCCGCCGAATTTGAGTGAATCGTCGTTGAGGTCGCGGTGGGCGGCTATTTGATAGACCTCGCCGCGGTCGGCTGCGGATTGAATGCCGTCGCGCGACAGCGTCGAGAGCGCAAGGCCGCCGGCATTACAAACGGGCTTTTCGAGACGCGCGATGGCCCAGTCGCCCTCCGCGCCGATCGGCGGCGTGACGTTCAAGCGCGTTGTGCCGGCGATGACAGACAGCATCTGGCTGCCAGCCGCGCGCCCGGCGATGCGGGATGCGGCCGAGCCATTGTTGTCCAAACGAAACGTTAGCCGCGACATGCTGGGGCGCGGTGCCGTGCTGGTGCCGTAGATGCAGTGGCTGGCGGTGGCGATAACATTTGGGGCGACGCAGAACGCCGTGCACAGCGCGCCGCTGCCGGATGCGAGAAGCGTGCCGATCCTGTCCGCGATGCTTGATTTTTCAGCCGGAACGGCACGGCGGTGATCCGCCCCGAAGACGGCGGCCAGAGTGGGCGCGGTTGAAACAAGGACCAGCGCCAAGGCCGGGGAAAGCATACGTTTCAGCATGGCGGCAAAGCCTCGGGCGCGCGCCCATTGGTCCGACATTACAAACAGTTAAGACGGCCGAAATGCTGCGGTAATCCCGCGTCCGCTAATCCCGTTTGCAACATGGCTGGTGGAGCCTTTTTCAAAATGGAGATACGGGATGCGGTCTTCCCAACGAGCTTCGGCGACTGTCAAAGCTCACACAGCAATTAGCGGGCCAGCATTGGCTGCCCTGATCGCGACAGCCGCGATCGGCCTCGGCCTGAATGGGCTGGCGGCGCCGGTACGCGCCGAAGTGGCGGCAGGAGCAACGGTACAGACGCCGTTCGGCAAGGCGCCGCTGTCATTCGCCGACCTCGTCGATAAGGTTAAGCCGTCGGTTGTCTCGGTTTCGATCGTCAACGATGGTGGCGCTTCGAAGGTCGCTGATAAGGGCGGCAAGGGCAAAGGCGGCCAGGGCGGTCCAGGTGGCGGCCAAGGCGGTCCAGGATTTTCGGTCCCGGATCTTCCCGAGGATCACCCGCTGCACGACTTCTTCAAAAACCTGCCGAAGGATTTCGGCCAGCAGGACGGCGGCAAGCCGAAAATGATCCAGGGCCAGGGCTCGGGCTTTGTCATTTCGTCCGACGGCTATGTCGTGACCAACAACCACGTCATCGACGGCGCCACCAAGATCCAGGTGCAGTTCGATGACGGCGGCCGCGGTGAAGGCTCGAAGTATACCGCTAAGCTCGTTGGCACCGATCAGCGCACCGACATCGCGCTGCTTAAGATCGAGAGCGACAAGACATTCCCGGCCGTCAAGCTTTCCGACAAAGAAGCCCGCGTCGGCGATTGGGCGTTGGCCGTTGGAAACCCGTTCGGCCTCGGCGGTACGGTGACGGCCGGTATCGTTTCAGCATTAGCCCGCGATATCGGTTCGGGTCCGTATGACTACTTGCAGATAGATGCGGCCGTAAACCGCGGCAACTCAGGCGGTCCGACGTTCAACCTCGATGGCGACGTGCTCGGCGTCAACACGGCGATCTACTCGCCGTCGGGCGGCAACGTCGGTATCGCGTTCGCGGTTCCGGCCAAGACCGTCGCCGAAGTCGTCAAGCAGTTGAAGGCGGGCGGCACCGTCAATCGCGGCTGGCTTGGCGTCAAGATCCAGAACGTGGACGAAGACACCGCCGCCAGCCTCGGCCTCAACGAGCCAAAGGGTGCCCTTGTCAGCGAAGTGACGTCGGATGGTCCGGCTGCGAAGTCGGGTCTCAAGACCCAGGACGCGATCCTGCAGATCGGCGCCGACAAAATCGCCGATAGCCGCGACCTGGCGCGCAAGATCGCAGAGCTTGCCCCCGACACGGTCGTCGACGTCAAAGTATGGCGCAATAATGCCGAGCAGGTCGTGAAGGTCAAACTCGGCCTGTTCCCGAACAATGCCGAAGCCATGATGAAGGGCGGCGAAGGCAAGAGCGAAGATGATGGCAAGCCGTCGGTCTCTTCGCTCGAGCTGTCGCAACTTGGGCTGACGTTGATGCCGGCACGCAATGGCGGCCCGAAAGATGGCGTCGCCATCGCCGAAGTCGATCCGTCATCGGATGCGGCGGAAAAGGGCATCAAGGCTGGCGACGTGATCCTCGAAGTCTCGGGCCAGCCGGTTTCAGTGCCTGAAGACGTGGTGACGGGCGTCACCAAGGCGCAGGAGATGAAGCGCTCGGCGGTGTTGCTGCACATCAAGTCGTCGGACCAGAAGCGGTTTGTCGCCGTCCAGCTTAAGGACAAGAAGGGCTGAACTCTGTTTCAGCCTGCTGTTTGAGGTTTGAGGCGGCGGCCCTAGTCAATGGGGCGGCCGCCTCAACGTTTCAGCGCTTGGCGTCTGAAGATCGGGCGTCTATTGATCGGGCGGTAAAGAGAGATGGACGAGTCGCGGCAAGGGTGGACCGAAACGATGCGCGTACTGGTGATCGAGGACGACCGCGAAACCGCGCAGTTTCTGCAAAAATCGTTGAAGGAAAACGGCCACACCGCCGATCTCGCGGGCGATGGCGAGGCCGGGTTGGCGCTGGCTGGCGAAGGCGCCTACGATGTGCTGATCGTCGATAGGATGCTGCCGCGTCTCGACGGGCTATCGGTCATTAAAACGCTGCGCGCCGACGGCAACCGCACGCCGGTGCTGATCCTGTCAGCGCTCGGCGAGGTCGACGACCGCGTCAAAGGCCTGCGCGCCGGCGGCGATGACTATTTGACGAAGCCTTACGCCTATTCCGAACTGCTCGCCCGCGTCGAGGCGCTGGGGCGGCGGACGGTGCCGGAAGAGCAGCAGACGCGCTATACGGTCGGCGATCTCGTGCTCGACCGGCTGTCGCATCGCGTGGCGCGCGGCGGCGAGCACATTCTGCTGCAGCCGCGCGAGTACCGGCTGCTTGAATATCTGATGCAGCACGCAGGCCAGGTCGTGACGCGCACGATGCTGCTGGAACACGTCTGGGATTATCATTTTGACCCGCAAACAAACGTCATCGACGTGCACGTGTCGCGGCTGCGCGCCAAAATAGACAAGAGCTTCGACAAGCCGCTGCTGCACACCGTGCGCGGCGCAGGATACACGATCCGTGACGGCCCTGTTTGAGCGCCTCGCAACAGCCGCATCAACGACGGCGTTCCGCCTGAGCGCCGCCGCCGTGATCGCCTTTCTGCTGGCGGCAGCGGCGATTTCGGGCTTTTTGTTCTGGCAGACGAATTCAGTGCTGACCGATCAGGTGCTTGGGCAGCTGCGCGCCGAATCGCAACTTCTGAAAGCGGAGAATGCCGGCGGCGGACCGGTCGCTATCGCCGCCGCTGTGACGGCGCTGAGCCGGCCGGAGGGCGCGGGGTTGTATTTTCTCGCCGACCCGAACGGTTCGAAGATTGCGGGAAATTTGAACCGCGTGCCGCCCGAACTGGAAGTCAGTCCGCAAGGCGGCGTGTTCCGTTACAAGCCGGAGCGGTCGGTGAGCGCGGCGGAGCGTCTCGCGGTTGCCATTCCGGTCGATCTCGGTCCGGCTTTGAAACTGCTGGTCGGCCGCGACATCGAGGATCAGCGCAATTTCGCCGATACGATGAAGCGGGCGTTCCTGCTCGGCTTCGGCGCGCTGTCGCTGCTGGGCCTGCTCGGCGGACTGGCCGTCAGCCGCTGGATCCTCAACCGCATGGAAGCCATCACGGCGACCAGCCGGTCGATCGTTGCTGGCGATCTGACGCGGCGGATTCCGTTGCAAGGCAACGGCGGCGAACTCGATGGCTTGGCGCAAAATCTCAACGACATGCTCGACCGCATCGAAGGTTTGATGAGTGGTCTGCGCGAAGTCTCCGACAACATCGCTCACGATTTGAAGACGCCGCTGAACCGCCTTCGCAATTCAGCCGAGGAAGCCTTGCGTGATCCGCGTGGCGGGGAGGCGTATCGCGACGGGCTCGAGCGCACGATCGAAAAGGCCGACGACCTGATCAAGACATTCAATGCGCTGCTGCTGATCGCGCGCCTTGAAGCCGGCGCCTTGGAGGAAAACCTCGATCAGTTCGATCTTGGAAAGTTGGTTGAGGATGTGGCCGAGCTTTACATGCCGGCGGCAGAAGAAGCGGGCTTCGCGCTGGCCGTCGAGACGGCGGACGGACTGCAGGTGAGGGCTAACCGGCAATTGATCGGCCAGGCGATCGCAAACCTGATCGACAACGCCATCAAATATTCGCGCGGCACGAATGCGGGGAGTGCGATCACGGTCAAAGCCTTGCGTGAAGGCAGCGGCGTCGCGATTTCGGTCGGCGATCGCGGCCCGGGGATTCCGGCGCCAGACCGGAGCCGTGTGTTGAAGCGCTTCGTTAGGCTGGAAAAAAGCCGGACGCAGCCGGGGACGGGACTGGGCTTGAGCCTCGTCGCGGCGGTGGCGCGGCTGCATCACGGCGAGGTCAGGCTTGAGGACAACGAGCCGGGATTGCGCGTTGTGCTGCTATTGTCGAGCCGCGTTTTTGCCGATGCCGTTCCGGAGGTGCCGGGCGCTCAAACAAGCATTGCCGCAAAGTGAGGTCATGACCGGCCACGAGACAGAGCCGCTTTGGAAACGCTTGTCCACAGCGCCTATCAGTGCTTTGGACGGCCATGGCGCGCGGTTGCTCGAAGGCTTGAAGGCCGAGACGGCGGCGATGCCGGGTCTTGCAGCGTTGCTTGGCGGCGCCAATGTCGCGCGGCTGCTGGCGGGCATTTTTGAATCGTCCCCGTATTTGACGTCGCTCGCGACGCAGGATGTGGCGCGCCTTGAGCGCGTTCTGAGCACCGCGCCTGATGCACACTTTGCCGAGCTGACGGCCGAACTTGCCACCGCGATTCGCGGCGCGGGCAGCATGAAAGACGCCAAGACGGCGCTGCGCAATTATAAAAACGCTGTCGCGCTGTTGATCGCACTGGCCGACGTCGGCCATGCCTGGCCGGTGATGACGGTGACGCACGTGCTGTCGCAAACGGCGGATGCGGCCGTGTCGCACGCCGTCCGGTATCTGTTCCGGGTTGCGAACGAGAAGGGGCAATGGCAAAGCGATGACGCGGAGGCGCCGGAAGTTGGGTCGGGATACTTCGTGCTGGCGATGGGCAAGCACGGCGCCTTTGAACTCAACTATTCGAGCGACATCGATCTGATCGTGTTCTTCGATCGCGATAGGGCGCGGCTTGTTGGCGACGGCGATTTGCAATCCTTCTTCGTGCGCCTCACGCGCGAACTCGTCGATCTGATCGAGGAACGCACCGCCGATGGTTACGTGTTCCGCACCGATCTTAGACTGCGGCCGGACGCGGGCGCGACGCAGATCGCGTTATCGACGGCGGCGGCGCATGGGTATTACGAGACGGTCGGACAGAACTGGGAACGCGCCGCGATGATCAAGGCGCGCTGCTGTGCCGGCGATATCGCGGCGGGGAACGAGTTTCTGGCCGAGCTGGCACCGTTCATCTGGCGCAAGTATCTCGACTACGCCGCGATTGCCGACGTGCACGCGATGAAGCGGCAGATCCACGCGCACAAGGGGCTGGGCGGCACTACGGTTGCCGGGCAAAATATCAAGCTTGGGCGCGGCGGCATTCGCGAGATCGAGTTTTTTGCCCAGACGCAGCAGTTGATCGCGGGCGGGCGGCAAAGCGATTTGCGGGTGCGCGGCACGCATCAGGCGCTTGCAGCGCTTGAGCGGCGCGGCTGGGTCAAGCCGCAGGTGCGCTCCGAGCTGGCAGAATCGTACGATTTTCTTCGCCGTCTCGAACACCGCCTGCAAATGATTAGCGACGAGCAGACGCATGCCATGCCGGACGACGCGGCGGGCTTGCTGCGCATTGCGCGCTTTTCCGGATATGAGAGTGCAGATGCGCTCGCTGACGCTTTGACGCGCGTGCTCGAAACCGTCGAGCGCCACTATGCCGGGCTGTTCGAGGATGCGCCCGAGCTGACGCAATCGGGCAGCAATATGGTGTTTGCCGGTGCGACGGATGATCCGCGCACGATTGAGGAGCTAACGCGGCTCGGCTATTCGCAGCCCGCTCAAGTTCTGGCGCTGGTGCGCGGCTGGCATCATGGCCGCACACCCGCCGTCAGATCGCCGCGGGCGCGCGAACGTCTGACGGAAGTGCAGCCGCTGCTGATCTCGGCGCTCGCCGATACGGTCGATCCCGACGCGGCGATCGCGGCATTCGATCGCTTCTTGTCCGAGTTACCGGCCGGCGTGCAGCTGTTCTCGCTGCTGAAAGCCAATCCGGTATTGTTGAGGTTGATTGCCGACATCATGGGTTCGGCGCCGCGCTTAGCACGCATACTGTCGCGGCGGCGGCGGCTGCTGGACGCGGTTCTCGATCCGCGCCTGCTCGGGTCCGAGTTGACGGCGGCGGGTCTCGACGCGCTGTTGATCGACGAGTTTGCGCACGCGCGCCGCGCCCGTGGCGATGACGCGATGCAGGATATTCTCGACGTGGCGCGGATCATCGGCAGCGAGCAGGCGTTCCTGGTCGGTGTGCGGGTGATGACGGGGACGATCTCGGCGGCCGACGCCGGTGCAGCTTACGCGCTGATTGCCGAGCGTCTGGTGGCGGCGCTGCTGGATGAGATGCAACGCGAGCTTGAGGCGGCCCACGGGCGTGTGCCGGGCGGCGAAGCCGTCGTTGTTGCGATGGGAAAGCTCGGCGGCCGCGAGATGACGGCGTCGTCTGACATCGATCTCATTTTGATCTACGATTGCGCCGCTGACGCCGTGCAGTCGGATGGCGCGCGCCCCTTAGCGCCGAGCCACTATTATGCCCGCCTGACGCAGCGGCTGATAAATGCGCTGGCCGCGCAGACGGCCGAAGGCGCGCTGTACGAGGTTGATATGCGGCTGCGGCCCTCGGGGCAGAAGGGGCCGGTTGCCACAAAGCTCAAGAGCTTCGTCGAGTATCAAGCTAACGAAGCGTGGACGTGGGAACATTTGGCGCTGACGCGCGCGCGTGTGATCGCGGGCTCACGCGAATTGTCGGCGCGCGTCGAAGCGGCCATCCACCGGGCTTTGATCGAGCCGCGCGAGCGCGCTAAAATCGGCGCCGATGTGCGCGACATGCGCCAGCGCATCGTCACGGAGAAAGGCACGACCGGCATCTGGGACTTGAAGCAGGTGCGCGGCGGTCTCGTCGATCTCGAATTCATTGCTCAGTATCTGCAACTTGTCAGTGCGGCGGCGCATCCAGAGGTGCTCGACCGGACGACGCTGACAGCGCTCGCGAACCTCGCGGCGGCGGGCCTTATCGATGAGGCAACGTACGGCGAGTTAAAGGACGGCGGGCGGCTGTTGCACGATCTGACCCAGATCCTGCGGCTTAGCCTGGATCACGCCTTCGACCCCGCAACGGCGCCGAAAGCGCTGAAGTCGCGGCTTGCCAAAGCCACGGGGGCGGACACGTTTGAAGCGCTCGAAACCAGCCTCAAACAAAGGCTTAGCGCGGTTCACGCCGCATTCGACCGGCTTGTCATATGAACGCCCACGCAGCGGCGACGGAATAAGGCCCATTTGTCGTTAGAGAGTACGAAGAGCGGTGCCAGCACTGGCGCCCGCCTGTATTGAAGCGGCGGCGACAACGATGCCGAGGGGTCTGGTGGCAGCGATACGCAGCGACAGCAGCGCCGCAAGTGGCGTCGCGACGGTGCCGTCGGCATCCGACGAAGCCGGCCTCGTCGTGCGCGCGGCGTCGGGCGATACCGCTGCGTTCCGCACTTTGAGCGCGCGCCATCTCGGAACGGTCGGCTCAATCGCGCGCCGCATGTTAAAGGACGATGCCGAGGCGGAAGATGTGGCGCAGGAAACGTTTTTGAGGCTGTGGCGGTCCGGCGCCACGCTCGATATCGGTCCGGCAGGTGTCAGACCATGGCTGCGCCGCGTCGTGTCGAATCTTTGTATCGACCGGGTGCGCGGGCGTGCCCGGCTGACGGTGACGGACGAGGTGCCGGAAGTTGCCGACCCGCCGCGTCAGCTATCGCGCCTCGAAGACAACGAGATAAAGCACCGCGTCGATACAGCCTTGAAGGCTTTGCCCGAGCGCCAGCGGCTGGCGTTGACGCTGTTCCACTACGAAGGCATGAGCCAGATCGAAGTTGGCGCGGTGATGGGCATTTCGGACGAAGCGGTCGAGTCGCTGCTCGGGCGCGCCCGGCGGCAATTGAAAGCGGATCTGAAAGCGGAATGGCGGGCGCTTCTTGACGGCAAACGACACTAGAACGGCATAGAGAGCGAGAGTTACGGCGATGACGGCGAAATCTTTTTCCAACGGCGATCTGGCGGCGCTTGAGTTGGCGCTTGAGACCTATGGCGGCGATCGCACGCGCTGGCCGGTCGAGGTGCGGCATGCCCTGTCGCGTCTGATTGCGAGCAGCGCCGAAGCGCAGCAGCTTGTTGCCGAGGCTGAGATGTTCGACGAGCTTATCGATTCTGCTCCGGCACTTAGTGCGGCTGACAACGCGGCGCTGCTCGAGCGTATTGTGGCGGCAGCGGCACAACAGCCGAGGGCTATTCATGCCCCGGCTTCTGTTCCGCGTGCGCGCACGGCGCCGGAATTCACCGGCGGCCGCCAGCACGGCTGGGCTGCAGCCGCTTTGGCGGCATCTCTGGTGCTCGGTGTGATGGCTGGCGGCACGCAAAGCGTTGGAACGGTCTCAGACGCATTCGTGATTGCAGTGCCAAGCGGGAGCGCGCCGGCAGAGCAGCAACTCGCGGCGACGGACGAGGCGGAAGGTCTGACGGATGAGGACTTGCTATGACGAGCGAAACGCCTGACGCATCGCGCCGGCTGCCGCGCTGGCTCTATTGGGCGCTGATAGCCTCCCTCGCGCTCAACCTGCTGTTTATCGGCCGTGCTGGAGCCACGTTCTGGCACCACCGCCATGGCCGCGGCGGGCCTGGCGAATTCGGGTTGATGGGGTTTGTTCGCGAATTGCCGAAAGACCGGCAGGCCGTGATCCGCGATCAGTTGACGGCAGCGCAGCAGACACTGCGGCCGATGCGGCGCGACGTGCGCAACGCATGGTTCGATGCCAACACCGCACTCGGTGCCGAGCCGTTCGACAAAGCCGCGCTGGTCGCGGCGATGGCGCGGCAGAGCGAAGCGGAAGCCAAATTCAAGGCGGCGATTGCCACCGGGTTGGCCGACGCGGCTGAAAAACTGACGACCGCCGAACGGCTACAATTGCAGGCATGGCGGGAAAAACGCCGGCCGCGCATGTTTGGCCGCCACGGCAAACATGATGGCGACAAGGGCGGCCCGCCGGGCGGTCCTGGCGACCAGGACTGAGGCGCATAAGCGTGCAGCGACGCCGCTTAGCCGAAGAAATCGGGTTGTGAGGCTGGCGTGAAGCGCAGCGCGATGCACCACGCGCCGTCTTCCACCGGGCTGCAGGTCAGCCGCGCACCGGAAAGCTCGGCCAGCGTTTGCGCCAGCAACAGCGGGAAGCTTTCGCCAGCCTGAGCGCGGTCATGGCGCGGCCCCGAAAGTGTTACGCAGATATCTGCGGCGTCGGGCGTGACGTGCGACGCAATATCGATGCCGGCGCCGGGTGCGGCACGCGACAGAACGTCGGCCAGAACGTTGATGAGGAGTTGGCGGACGGTCTGGGCCTCGGCCAGAATTTCGCAGGTCTCATCGATGCTGGCGGCGATCGCGACGGACGAGACAGTGAGCTCGGGACCGTGGAAAGCCATGGCGTCGTCGAGTGCGGCTGCGAGGCGCGTGCTGGATGGCGGCCCTTTACGATCAGGCGCAGTCAACAAGGCGGTGATGGCGAGCGCGTCCTCGGCCGATTTGAGCAGCATGCGGCCGCTGGCGTGGATGTCGCGGGCATAACCGGTGTAGCAACTCGAGCCCATGGGTCCCAACACCTCATTCGACATCAGCTCGGAAAACCCGAGAACGGCGTTGAGCGGTGTTCTGAGTTCGTGGCTCATGTGAGCTGTCAAACGGGACCATGCGGCGCGGTCGGTAATGGCTTTGCGATCGGCAGATGCCAGAACCTCGTGAAACGCGGCCGGTGCGGCGGCGAATCTGCCAATCGATTCGGCTGCCGCAGCGTTGCGGCGGGGGCTGCTGTCAGAATTCCGAAGCCCCGAAGCGGCGAGCAGCGCCAGGGTGGCACCTGTCAGAAACAGGAGGGACGTCAACGTTGCCGGCGCGAGGTGGGTCGCAAGCGATCCAACGATTGTCAAATACGCTGCCGCGGCCACGCAGAGGCCGCGAGTGATATCGCCTTTTCCAATGAGAGTCAGGGTATTGTGCAGGGTCTGCTGGCCCTCTGAGAGCAGCAGCGCGACGGCAACAGTTCCCCGCTCAGGGGCGGACCAGGTCCACGCCATCTCAAGTACCTTCCCCAAAAAGTATCGTGTGAGCGCCCCCGCGCATGTGAAGCCCGAACAGGACCCTAACTCACAGAATCAGCATCACTGATTTGCGACTCAGCTGTCGAGGGAGAATAATCCCGGGATTCGCGATTCTGTCGCAAATGAGGCGTTGGGGACTCTGCGAGCCCGGTCCGCTGCTTCTGGTAGGATCAGGCCTCGAGCATCCGGGTCGCAATCTCGCGCAGATCGCGCGATATTTTGACTGTTTCGGCAACTGATTGCAGGGCCGCTTTGGCCTTGGCCCGGCGCACCGGTTCAAGAGCCGTATAGCTGCGGAATGCGCCGAGCAAGCGCGCGGCAACCTGCGGATTGATGCGATCGACGTCGAGGGCTGTCGCCGCGACGAAGTCGTAGCCGGCGCCGTCGGGCCGGTTGAACTGTGTCGGGTTGGCCGTCGCGAAAGTTCCGATCAGGGCGCGAACCTTGTTCGGCGTCGTGATTTTGAACAGCGGATGCGTCATCAGCGCTTTGACGGTTGTAAGCGTGCTGATGAGTGGAGCTTGGGCCTGGGCCGCGAACCAAGAGTCGATGACAAGGTGATCTCCCTTCCAGCGATCGTAGAAAGCCGCCAGCACGCGATCGCGCTCTGGGCACTCGATGCCGGCAAGTAACATCAAAGCGCACGATGCGTCCGTCATGTTGGTGGCTTGGACGAAGTGCGTCTCCAAGCGCTCAAGATCGGCTTGTCCCGCCCTTGCAGTCAGCAGCGTCAGTGCGGCGTTGCGCAGGGCCCGGCGGCCCGCACTCTTGGCGTTCGGGTCGTAGGGCTCTGCCGTCGCCTGCCGGACGTAGAGCGGTTCCAGTACGGGCGCGAGCTGCTCGGCCAGCCATTTGCTGTAGTACTGGAATGCGGACCGGATGGCGTTGGGATCGACGTTCGAGCCGACCTCGCGGGCAACATCGGATTCGCTCGGGAGCTTTATGACTTCGGCTTTGTAGGCGTCTTCAAGCGATGCGTCGTCGAGGATCGATCTTATTGCGCCAGCGAGGATCAAGCCTTTGCTGCGCTCGCCTTTCGCTTGCATGACGGACAAGACCGACTTGACCAGCCCGGTGTTGGTTGCTTGCCAGCGATTGAAAAGATCGCGGTCGTTGATGATCAGCGTGCCGATGTCCTCGTCGCTCATTTCGAGCGTAAGCGTGACAGGCGCCGAGAAACTGCGAAGTAGCGACGGCACGGGACGGGACGGCACGTTTTTAAACCGGATTGTCTGCTTGCGCTTTGTGATAGCGACGACGTCTTTGCCGATGAGCGAACCATCGTCAATGTCGAGTTCCATTTCCTGGCCGTTAGCGCCGATCAGCCCGATCCGCAACGGAATGTAGAGCGGCTTCTTCTTGGGCTGCCCGGGCGTCGGCCGCAGGATTTGTTGAACTTTGAGTTCAGCGGTCATTGCGGCTTTGTCGTAGTGAAATTCACAGAATAGTTCAGGCGTGCCGGACTGCTCGTACCAGCACTTGAAGTGTTCGAGCGATACGCCGCTCGCGTCTTCGAAACAGGCGAGGAAATCTTCAATCGTTGCGGCGTCACCGTCGTGGCGTTCGAAGTAGAGGTCCATGCCGGCCTTGAAGGCGGCACGTCCAAGGATCGTCTCGATCATACGGACGAGTTCGGCGCCTTTTTCGTAGACTGTTGGCGTGTAGAAATTGTTGATCTCTATGTAACTCTCGGGCCGGACGGGATGCGCCATCGGGCCTTGGTCCTCGGGGAACTGGAGGGCGCGCAGCTGGCGCACGTCAGAGATGCGCTGCACGGTCGGTGAGCGCTCGTCGCCGGAGAATTCCTGATCGCGATAAACGGTCAGGCCTTCTTTGAGGCACAGCTGGAACCAGTCGCGGCAGGTGATGCGGTTGCCGGTCCAGTTGTGGAAGTATTCGTGTGCGACGACGCTTTCGATGGCTTCATAGAGGTTGTCGGTTGCGGTTTCGGCGGACGCCAGGATCAGCCGGTCGTTGAAAATATTGAGGCCTTTGTTCTCCATGGCCCCCATGTTGAAATCCGACACGGCGACGATATTGAAAATATCGAGGTCGTACTCGCGCCCGAAGCGCTTCTCGTCCCAGGCCATGGCGCGTTTGAGGGCATCCATGGCCCAGTGGGCGCGATCCTCCTTGCCGTGCTCGACGTAGATGCGCAGATCGACGTTGCGCCCGGACATGGTCTTGAACGCCGAGGCTACGGGCGAGAGGTTGCCGCCGACGACGGCAAATAGGTAGCACGGCTTAGGGTGCGGATCGCGCCAGACGGCGTAGTGGCGCTTGCCCCCGTCGAGCGTGCCGCGCTCGGAGAGATTGCCGTTGGCGAGCAGAACAGGGCAGGTTGCAGCATCGGCTTCAAGGCGCACGGAGTAGACCGAAAGCACGTCCGGCCGGTCGATGAAGTACGTGATGCGGCGGAAGCCTTGGGCTTCGCACTGCGAACAATAGACGCCGCGCGACAGGTAGATGCCTTGCAGTGCCGTATTGGTCTCTGGGCTGACGACGGTCGTGATCTCGAGTGTGAACGGTTTTTTGGGAACGCCGTGAAGCGTGAGGCGGGTGTCGTCGGCGTCGTAGTCGTCTGGCGTCAGTGCTTTGCCGTTCACAAGCACGGCTTCCAGTTCGAGGTATTCGCCGTCGAGTGTCAGCTTGGCTGTCGCGTTCGCCGCCTTGTCATTCCGGCGGACACGCGATTTGGCTTTGATGCGGGTGCGCTGTGGATCGAGCTTGATGTCAAGATCGACCGCGTCGATGAGAAAATCGGGTGGACGATAGTCTGCAAGGAGGACGGGACGGGGCGCTTCGGGTTTCATGTTTTCTGGTCGAACCCATTGGGACGTGGCGCTACAAACGCTCTTTTTACGTAGCCAGATTAGCCGAGGCGGTGGCGAAAGTCTTTATAGCCGAACGATTTCAGAACCTCGAATCGACCATCGTCGTGAAGAACGGTGAGGTCCGGCAGTGGCACGCCATTGAACGTATTATTTTTTACGAACGAGTACTGCATCATGTCGGTAAAGATGATGTGATCGCCGGGCTTTAGCGGCTTTTTGAACGCGTATTCGCCAATGATATCCCCCGTCATACAGGTCTTGCCGCCGAGAATGTAGTCGTGGGCAAAGGTGCCGGGAGGGCCGGCGCCGATAACGGCGGGCGTATAGGGGACTTCGAGAACATCCGGCATGTGGGTCGATGCCGACGCGTCGAGGATCGCGATGTTCTTTTCGTTTTTGTGAATGTCGAGGACGGACGCGACCAGGTATCCAGTATCGACGACGAGGCCAGCGCCGGGTTCCAAGATGACATCGATATTGAACGTTGTGCGGAACGCCTTGATCGCGGCGATTAGTTTCGAGACGTCGTAGTCGCTCTTATTGATGAAGTGACCGCCGCCGAAGTTCACAGCGTTCACGCGGCGAACATAAGGGCCGAAGTTTTTCGCGACGTGCGCGATGAGGCCTGCCGATCCGTCGCCGCGGGCTTCGCACAGCGCGTGCGTGTGCAGAATGTCGATTTCGTCCCAGGGTGCCGTGCTGAGCGTATCGGGCGTGGCGCCGAAGCGCGAATAGGGCGCGCACGGGTCATACAACGCGCCGCCGAGGGTGGCGTTCGAATAGCCGGGATTGATGCGCAGGCCGATTTTGACGCCCGGCTTTTTCTTGAGCACGGGGAGATAGTGGCGGATCTGGTCGGGCGAATTAAAGTAGATGTGCTTGGCGATTTTGGCGAGGCGCTCGACTTCGCCCGGCGCATAGGCTGGTGAGTAGACGTGCACCTCCTTGCCGAACTCTTCCTTGCCCATGCGGGCTTCGTATTCACCCGACGCGGTCGAGCCGTCGAGAGTTTCGCGCATGAGCGGAAACGCTGCCGGAAGCGCGAAGGCTTTGGTCGCGAGTAGGATCTTGCAGCCGGTCTCGCGTTTGATGCGGGCTGCCGTCTTCAAGTTGCGCTTCAGCGCCTTTTCATCGAGCACGTAGGCGGGGGTGGCGATATCAGCGGGGAGTTTTGGAGCCATTTGAATTTCGCAGGTTGGTTTGGCGCGGCCGGGGCAGTCGATGACACAGTGTGGGGCGCAGTGCCGCGGGGAGGCCTTTCGGTTGGCAGATTCAAGCGACCTTGGGCGTGAGTTTCCGGACCTTGATCGCTGAAGCCGTCAACCGGGCCTGTGCGAGGTCGTAGGCAGCTTGCAAACGAATCCAGGCTTCCGCCGAACCTCCAATCCCCTTTTCCAACCGGATGGCCATCTCGGGAGTGATCGCACTCTTGCCGTTGATCACGTTGTAAAGCTGCTGGCGCGTGATGCCGAGTGCCTGCGCTGCCTCAGCCACGCTCAAGCCCAACGCCTCGATATCATCGCGCAGGCCGGAGCCGGGGTGAGGTGGGTTTTTCATGGGCATCGCCGTTTTCCTTTCAGTGGTAGTCGATGAACTCAACGTCTCGGGCGGCGCCGTTTTCAAAGCGGAACATGATCCGCCAGTTGGCGCGCACAGTGATCGACCAAAAGTCCGTCAATTGCCCCGTCAGCCGATGCAAGCGGAAGCTTGGGCGATCCATATCCTTAATGTCATGGGCCTCGTCGAGAGCCGCTAGCAGGATTGCAATGCGCTCCAGCATGTCGGCCGGAAGTTTGCGCCCGTCGCCAGATTCGTAGAACCGTTTCAACCCCTTGTGCGCGAAGCTCTCGATCATGCGAAGGTCAATTTTGTAAAATGTAAATATACATTTGTCAAGTCCGTAGATTGGAGTGGAGCGGCCAAGATATCGAGGTGTAAAACAGACTGGGGTTCCGCGCGTAACCCAACAACTTTATTTCAACTCGGATTTGATTGTTGGGTTACGGCGCGCTTGAAGTGCAGCGCGCGCCTAACCCAACCTACAACCCTCTCCCCGTGAAGGACAGGGAGAGGGGACGGTTTACGTCTTCACGCTGAACAGCTCTTTCTGCTCGCTCGCTTTGAGATCGCAGACGTGCCACGGCAGGCCCTGTTTGCCGATTTCGTCCATGAACGGTTTTGACGGCAGCTGTTCGACGTTGAACACGCCTTTCCCTTTCCAATGGCCCTTGAACATCATCATGGCGCCGACGACGGGCGGCACGCCGGTCGTGTATGAGACGGCCTGCGCGCCAGTCTCCTTGTAGCACTGCGCATGTTCGCAGACGTTATAGATGATCGTGCGCTTGGCCTTGCCGTTCTTCTTGCCGGTAAAGATGACGCCGATCGACGTGCGCCCAGTATAGTTCTTGCCGAGCGACGACGGCGGTGGAAGCAGCTCTTTCAAGAACTCCATCGGTATGACGGGATTGCCCTTGTACATGACCGGGTCGATGCGCGTCATGCCGACGTTCTGCAACACGTCGAGGTGCTTGATGTAGTTGTCGGAGAACGTCATCCAGAAGCGGATTTGCTTCAGGCCCTTGATGTGTTTGACGAGGCTTTCTTCTTCCTCGTGATAGATCAGGTAGGATTTGCGCGGGCCAACATCGGGATAGTCGATCATCGTTGAAATCGACAGCGCGTCGATCTCGATCCACTTACCGGCTTTCCAATATTTGCCGCGCTGGGTCACTTCGCGCAGGTTGATTTCGGGATTGAAGTTGGTTGCGAAGGCTTTGCCGTGGCTGCCGTCGTTACAATCGACGATGTCGATGGTCTCGATTTCGTCGAACAGGAATTCCTGAGCATAGGCGCAATAGATGTTCGACTGACCCGGATCGAATCCGCACCCGAGCACCGCCATTAGCCCAGCGGCCTTGTACTTGGAGTGATACGGCCACTGCCACTTGTAGGTAAACTTGGCAACCTCGCGCGGCTCGTAGTTGGCGGTATCCATGTAGTGCACGCCGGTTTCCAGGCACGCGTCCATGATGGCCAAGTCTTGGTAGGGCAGCGCCATGTTGATCAGCAGGTCGGGCTTGACGCGCTTGATCAGCTTGACGGTCTCGGCGACGTTGTCGGCATCGACCTGGGAAATGTCGATCGGGGTCTTGCACTGCTTTTTGACTTTCTCGCAGCTCACGAGCCGGCGCGAGGCGAGGTGAATCTTCTTGAACACGTCGCGGTTCATCGCGCATTTCTGCGCCGTGACGGAACCGGCGGCGCCTGCCCCGATAATCAGAACGTTGTCCAAAAGCCGCTCCTCGTTCGAAATTCCAGCTTGCGCGCTCGGCGCGCGGGACCTAGCGTCTCGCATCAACCCGGTCCGTCGCGGGGAATAGGGCACGCGGCCGTCAAATTCAATAGTATTCAAATCGAGCGTTGGCCATCGCGAAGAACTGTCCCCTCTCCCCGTTGAGTGCGGGAACGGGGAGAGGGAGAAGCTACTTGACGTCGATTGTCACAAAGCCTTCACGGTTCGGCATTTTGACATTGGCCAGTGTTTTGGACGTCATTTCGTCTGTCTCACCGATGACCTTGTTGGCGGCGAGCAGGTAGGCCGTTACGGCGTAGGCCTCATCCGCCGTCAGCGAGCCCGGCGCGTTCGGCGGCATCGAGCGGCGGGTGAAATCAAACAGCGTCGTTGCATACGGCCAATAGGGGCCGATCGCCTTGCTGGCGCCGTCGCCGGTCAGGGCTTGCGGTTCGCTAATAAGTTCTTCCGCCGTACCACCGCGCCCGGCTTCGCCATGGCAATTGGCGCAGTGCTTGTCATAAACCGCGCGGCCCTCAGTGGCGGTGCCGCGCCCTTGCGGCAAGCCGCGGCCGTCGGGGAAGATTGTGATGTCCCATTTGGCGACATCGTCCGCCGTCATCGACGTGCCGAGCGATGGCGCTATGATTTTGGATTCGGCGTGCGCACGTGCCAAGACGCCGAACGCGATCATGATCAGCGCTGCGAAAAGACTACGCATAGACATGGCGCACGCTGCCCTCGTCGTCGATCTCCCAGGCCACAATCGCGTTGTAGTGGAAGTAGCCGTTGCGGCCGCGCTCCTTCACCAGCACATCGCGCTCGGGCTGGACGTAACCGGTCTCATCCGTTGCCCTGCTTTTGAGCACGGCCGGTTTGCCGTCCCAGTTCCAGGGTGCGCGAAAGCGCGTGAAGCAGCGCGACAGCACAGGCTCTTGCAATGCTGCGTCGCCCCAAGACTTGCCGCCATCGGCCGAGACCTCGACCCTTGCAATTTTTCCGCGACCGCTCCAGGCGAGACCGCGAATTTCATAGACCTCGGGTCCGCGCATTTTCTGTCCCGCCGACGGCGACGTGATCAGCGACTTCGCATCCATGACAAACGTGAACTGGCGCGCCTTTCCGTTCGGCAGCAGCTCAGTATATTTCGCCGTTTCGTTGCGCGCCATGACGGGTTCCGTCGTCAGTTGCAGACGGCGCAGCCACTTGACGTTGACGACGCCCTCCCAGCCCGGCACGACGAGGCGCATCGGATAGCCGTTCTCGGGTCGTAGGCGTTCGCCGTTCTGGTACAGCGCCAGGATCGCGTCATGCATCAGCTTCGACAGCGGCAGCGATACGTTCATGACGGCGCCGTCGGCGCCTTCTGCGATGACCCACGTCGCCGTCGGGTTGATACCGGCCTGATCCAACAGGATTGCCAGCGGCACGCCGGTCCATTCGCTGCACGAGACGAGGCCATGGAATGAGCCGAGGGGGCGCTGGATCGGTTCCTGGTGCCAGCCGGCGTTGCTGTTGCCGCCGCACTCGATGAAAATCGTCGCCGATCGCATCGGATAACGCAGCAGATTGTCGACTGTAAACATCAGCGGCTGTTTGACGAGGCCGTGAATGGCTAAGCGATGCTGCGAGGGGTCGATGTCCGGCACGCCATTGTGATGGCGCTCGAAGTGCAGCCCGCTCGGCGTGATGATGCCTTCGAGGCTCTCCAGCGGTGTCCACGACACGCCGTTGCCGGCGAGGTCGCGGTTTCCGCCGATATTGCGCAGAACGCGGGCTTCGTGTTTAGACGGCCGGCCGTAGCCGGTGAACGGCTGACCGGGCTTGTGCATCCACGACGGCGACGCGAGATCTTCAGGCTTAGGCTTCGCCGGCGAGTCAGGCGCGGCGGCATGAGCAGCACCCGCAGCGGTCGCGGTTGCGAGAAGCAGGCCCTGCTTTAGGAAAACGCGGCGGTGAAGCAGTCCGCCCCCGGCGACGGGGATGAGATCGTCGCCGGAAAGCTTGCTGTCAGACATCGATCAAAGCCCGCTAGAGGCGCCGCCTTACGAGGCGCTTGCAGCCGATCGGCCGGCATACATCTTGCCTTCGGAGTCCTCGGCCTTGACCTCGAGCGGATCGGCCGGGCTGCCTTCATAGGTAAAGCGGATATTTGGATCCTCACTGATGGAAATCCCGCCTTCCATGGCGAAGATCAAATTGGCGCCGCTTTTCACCTCGATTTTGTTGACGAAGTGGGCCTTGCTGTAGTGGCCGGTCAGCTGATCCATCTGCATGCCCGAATTGTTCGGGTGCTTGATCATGAGCTGACCTACCTGAGACAGGCCGTCGTCCGATTTGCTCAACGCTGTCTTGATCTGCATCTTGCCCATGATCTTGGCGGCCTCTTCGGCATCCTTGCTGGCAGGCGCCGAGCAGCCGCCGGAGGCCTTGACGAATTTCGAGATCATGTAGAGCTTGCCGTCGTTGGTCTCGGCAATGGCGCGGACGTCGGAATACTGGTCGATGCGAATACGCACCGACAGCATGCGGTCGCCCTTACCGGCGGCGCTGCCGTAGGTGAAGGCGCCGACGACAGGCGAGGGGTTCTTGTCGACGACGAGGGTGAGCACCTTGACGTTGGTGGCAAAATCCGCCGGCATCCGAATCGTGATCGGCACGGTGGCGGCGTCTTCGGCACGGACCGGCGCGTCCATGGTCAGCATGCCGGCGCCATCCGTGATTTCGCGGCTGGCGAACACGTCTTTGTGCAAGGCTTTCCAGATGGCATCGTTGGCTTCTTCGGCGCGCGCGGTCCCGGCGGTGGCGAGTGCCAATCCAAACACGGCACTAGCGAGAAAAGTGCGGGAAACGATTGCGGTCAGCATGGAAATCCCTTTGCGAGATGGCGAGACCTACAAATCAGTCCGGCCAGTAAGCACATTGTTGTCATAGACGTTCGAATGAGCAAGCCGGATCGTTACTGCAGCAATCTAATGGCCAAGGCTGCCCAATCCCATGCCACGACTGAAGTCGAGCGCTGAAGGCGCCGTCCCATCAATTGGAAGAACTGTCTTGCAAATTACTATCTAAAGTTGTATTAAAAGTGTCATCTCATCGCAAGCTCAAGTGCCGCCAGGCACTGTGACGGAAACCCCCACGCATGTGCGATTACTCAGTTTATCCCCTAATTACGGGCGAATATTCGTGCATATGCCGTTTCGACTACAAGCGAGTTGCGCCACCTGAGCCGCAAGCATCGACTCGCCGGAGCACTTTCCGGTGAGATGTATGCTGCAACCCAGGATAGTTCCTTCGATCCGTTCCATTCAGGTCCCGCCGCGCGGCGCGGTGGCCCTGCGTTCCCGGGTCCATATCTTTTTAGCCGCGCTCCTTGCAACGACGTCGCCGGCGTTTGCCATTCCATCGCCCGAGCTTGTCGTCGGAACGCTGACGAGTGTGTCGCAACTGATGGCGTTACTTTCGGCCATCGTTGGCGGCGGCGCGGTGGCGGCAGGCAGCCGCCTAAATCGATCGGGCGGCGGCCAAGCCTCCCGCACATTGGGCCGCGTCGCGGCGATTGCCGGGCTCGTGGCCGTCGCGTCCCTTATTTTCAACGTCTACCAATTCACGAGCCAGCGCGACGCTCGCCGCAGTCAGCTTGAAGCGACGCTGATCCGGCCGACGCCGAAAGCCGCGAGCGGCCAGGCGCTCGATCCAAGCTTGAAGGAAATTTCTTACAAGGATCAGCAGAGTCATCCGCTTGGGCTGTCGACCGAGGAGGCCGAGACAATCGTCAAAGGCATCGCCGATGGATCAAAGCCCGATTGGATCGTGCTCGATATCCGCGAGTCGGCCGAAGCTGAGATGGGAACATTCAAGAATGCCGAACGTATCCGCTTTCCCGATTTACCGTCGTCGCACATCGACCTCTCAGCCAAGAAAGCTCTGTTGATCTGTCACAATGGCAACCGCAGTGCCGAGACCTGCGCCGCGCTGGCCGCAAAAGGCATCGACTGCAAGTTCATCAAAGGCGGTCTTGAGAAATGGCTGGTCGAGGGCCGCGTGCTTGACGGTTTCACCGCGCGATCGGTCGACGAGCTGCGCACAATTCCCGACTATCCGAACCACCAGACGCTGATCGAGACGGCCGA
>JANNSR010000208.1:0-3227 GCA_031402935.1 Hyphomicrobium sp.
GCAAAGCCGCCGAGCGCCTTGTAGAGCGCGGCGGGCACGTTGCGGACGCGGAAAATGAAGGTCGTGACAACCGTGCCGTTGTTGGGTTCGGCGTCGTCGGGGTCGCTCGCCAGCACGACAAAGCGCGTCGTGTTGTGAACCTCGTCCTCCATGTCGCTCTTGAGGATCGTCAGGCCGTAGATCTCCGCAGCCAGACGCGACGCTATTGCAGCTGTCGTCATGTCGTTGCCTTCAGACACCATGCGCGCAGACCCTGCCGTATCGGCCTCCGGCACCGCCGTCAGGCCGAGCTTGCGCAGCGTCGTGCGGCATTGCCCCAGCGCCTGCGTATGGCTCATGACTCGCTTGATCGATTGCAGGCTGGCGCCGGGCTTGGCCATCAACTGGTGGCGCACGCGCAGAAAGTGCTCGGCAACGATATAGAGGTCGGCGTCGGGCAGCAGATGATGAATATCGGCGACGCGCCCCGCCACCGAATTCTCGATCGGGATCATGGCGCAAACCGCGTCACCGCTTTTGACGGCGGCGAGAGCGTCCTCGAAGGTCGGATAGGCAATCGCTTGCGCGTCCGGGAATGCCTCGCGCACGGCGAGGTGCGAATTGGCGCCGGGTTCGCCCTGGTAGGCGATTTTTCCGGTTTGGCGGCGCGACGCGTGCGGCATGGTTCAATGATGCTTCTGTTGGAGTTTTGTTTTGGGATCGTCAGGAATTGGCAAGCAGACGCCGTGCGCGCTCAAGGTCGGCCGGAGTATCGACACCGAGCGGAACGGTGTCAACGATGGCGACGTCGATGCGCATGTTGGCTTCAAGCGCACGCAATTGTTCGAGCTTTTCACGGGCCTCAAGCGGCGATGGCTTCAGCGCGACAAAGCGGGCGAGGCTTTGGCGGCGGTAGGCGTAAATGCCGATGTGGTGGTACAGCGGCCCCTCGCCCGTTGGCGCGGTGGCGCGTGTAAAGTAAAGCGCGCGCAGCCGGCTCGGGCCAACCGGCGTGCCGACGGCTTTGACGACATTCGGATTGGTGCGCTCGCCGGCGTCCGTGATTTCGGCGGCGAGCGTGGCTATATCGACGGCGCTGTCACAAAGCGGCGCCACGCAGGCGGTGATGAGTGCGGGATCGAGCGTCGGAAGATCGCCTTGCAGGTTGACGATGGTTTCGGCGTCGCCACTGGCGTCGATTTTTGAAACAGCTTCGAACACGCGATCCGAGCCGGACACATGATCGGCGCGCGTCATGACGGCTTCGCCGCCTGCGCGGCGCACGGCCGTCGCGATCTCGTCACTGTCGGTCGCGACAATAACAGTACCCGCGCCGGACGCTATGGCACGGCGCCAGACATGCACGATCATCGGCACGCCATGGATGTCAGCCAGCGGCTTACCGGGAAGCCGGGTTGCGTGCATGCGCGCCGGGATGACAATCAGGGTTTTGCCAAGCATGTTTTGAGAGGGCACGATGATTTCGGACTTTCGGATCGGTGACAAACTGTCTCGCAGCCTCCGCTGTAAAACGGAGCTTTCCGGCCTTGCAAGGGGATTGCGAGCTTATATACCTCGCAGAAGCCGAATAACGACGGATTTGCCGGCCCGAAGGCCGCGCGCACGAGGATAGACCGATGGACAGTTTCGAAATGACGAAAATCGCCGGCTCCGTGCTATCGGCGCTGCTGCTGATTTTCGGCGCCAGGACGATCATCGAGATGAATGTAGGGCACGTGGGCGAAAAGCCCGGCTATTCGCTGCCTGGATTCGAACCGGCCGCCAAGGTCGAGAAAGCTGAGGCGACGGCGAAACCGGACGCGCCTGCTGGTGATGCTGCACCCGCAGCGGCACCGGCAACCGCCGACGCAAAGCCAGCCGGAACAAAAGCCGCAGAGGCGCCGAAAGATACAACAGCGAAAGATGCGGCCGCGGCACCAAAGGATGCGCCGGCACCGGCGAAGGACGCGGCCGTTGCCCCGGCAGCAGCAGGCGGCGGCGACGATGTGTTGGCACTTCTCGCCAAGGCCAGCGCCGACAACGGCAAAGCCGTGTTCGGCAAGTGCAAGTCGTGCCACCTCGTCGAGAAGGGCAAGACCAGCAGCGTCGGCCCTAACCTGTGGGGCATCGTCAACCGGGCCAAGGGAAGTTACGAAGGCTTCAAGTATTCGGAGGGCATGGCCGCCAAGGGCGGAAACTGGACGTTCGCGGACCTTTCGGCCTTTATCCGCAACCCGAAGGCTTACGTGCCGGGCACCAAGATGGTGTTCAACGGCATAGACAATCCGGCCGACGAAGCCGACGTAATCGCCTATCTGGCAACACTGGCCGATACCCCCGTTGCACTGCCCAAATGACAGCAAGTTAACTCGCTTGGGACGTCAAAGTTTGCGACCTTGCCGGGAGACCGGCAGGGTCTTTTTTTTGGCCAAAGTTATCCCCGCATTTGGGCCCAATGGTATCTTAAGGGTTGGACGCTGCAACAAGGATCGAAACCGCCGATGCGATTGACCGGAATACTGAAAACCCTGACTGCCGCGGCGTTAACGATCGCCGCCGCGTTTACCAATAACGCCGCCAGTGCCGGTGACGCAGGCACATGCCATCACGCTGTGTCGCTGGTTGGGGCGCCAAAGATGGCGGCCGATTTCAAGCATTTCGACTGGGTCAACCCGGATGCGCCGAAGGGGGGTACGCTGCGCCAATATGCGGACGGCACGTTCGACACGCTGAACCCGTTCTCCGACAAGGGCGTCAAGGCTGCTGGCCTCGGCATGATCTACGACAGCCTGATGGCAGCAAGCTCGGACGAGCCGTCGACCGAGTATGGCTTGATCGCCGAATGCGTAACGTATTCGGACGATTTTTCCTCCGCGACGTTCAAGTTGCGGCCCGCAGCCAAATTCCACGACGGCAAGCCGGTGACGGTCGAGGATGTGATCTTCACGTTCGACCAGTTGAAGAAGGTCAACCCGTTCTATGCCTTCTACTACAAGAACGTCGTCAAGGCGGAAAAGTCCGGCGAGCACCAGGTGACGTTCACGTTCGATTCGAAGGGCAATCGCGAATTGCCCATGATCGTCGGCGAACTCTCGGTGCTGCCGAAGCACTATTGGGAAGGCAAGACCGCCAGCGGCGAGGCCCGCGATCTCGACAAGACAACGGTCGAGCCCCCGCTTGGCAACGGCGCGTACAAAATCAAATCGTTCGAGACCAGTCGCAAGATCACCTACGAGCGCGTCGCCGAC
>JANNSR010000209.1:0-33311 GCA_031402935.1 Hyphomicrobium sp.
TGCACGGCTTGCCAGATCTTGAACAATTTTTCCCGCGCCTTGTCGCGCGAGCCTTCCGCCAGACCCGCCGCAAGCGCCACGGCGTTGACCGCGCCGGCACTCGCCGCGCTGATCCAGCGAAACGTCAGTTTGTCGTCCTCGAGCAAACGATCGAGAACGCCCCAGGTGAACGCGCCATGGGCGCCGCCGCCTTGCAGGGCGAGATTGATATCAACTTTTTTGACCACGTTCCCCGCACTCCTTGAGGCCGCGTCCGAACCCTCAATGATCAGCCGCGACTCTATTTTAGTGTATGACGTTGAAGCGCTTACGTCATCCAAGCGTGGCGAACGGCCGCTGTCGAAAGCGCATAACGCAAATGCTGTCACGATTGGCGCCGTGCCCGTAATACAGGCACGCGAATTAAGGCTGAAGCGGCGGCGTTAGCACGCGTTCGCTCAATTTAACAACCGCGCCACCGGGCACTTCGATCCCGCGCACGGCGTGACGGATGCGCACGCCCGACGCGGTCTTGAAGAATGTGAAGAGATTGTAACGCGCCAGAGGTTCGCTCTTGTGAATTTTTGCCGCCGACGATGATGCCGCACCGATCACCGGAACCGGCGCACCAGCCGTTGGCAGCCACGTCTCCAACGGCGTGTGATTGTGACCATAGAGCACAAGTTCGGCGCCCGTCTTTTCGAGCACGCGCGCGAAATGCGCGGCATCGCGCAGGGCGCGGCGCGAGGATGCAAGTCCCGGCAGCGGCGGATGATGGATTAGAACGACGCGGATGACGCCGTCATCACCGAGGCGTTGCAGCAGGTCGCGCACGACATCGATTTGTTCGGGACCGAGGCGACCGCTGGCGACAAACGGCGGCGTCTCGACCGCTGAATTCAAGCCGACGAGCGCCACCGGCCCGATGTGGCGCACAAACGGGAATGCGTGAGTCTCGGGTTCGCCGCCCATGTAAGCGGCCCAGCGCGCGATGCCGGCGTCGCCGTGCAGTTTCGAGTAAATGTCGTGATTGCCCGGCACGATCGTCACGCGATGTGCCGGCCCGACGCCTTCCAGCCAGGCACGCGCGCGCTCATACTCGGACGGCAAGCCGAGATTGATCAGATCGCCGGTGATCGCGATATGATCGGCGCGCAATGCCACCGCGTCGGCGATCAGCCGGTCGGCGACCTCGCGGTGATGTATGAATTTGCGCCCACGCTGCCAATTGAGAAACCCGAGCGCACGCTTGGCGTTCCAATAGCGCAGGTCAAAGCCCGGCATCGGCGGCAAGTGAATGTCGGAGAAATGCGCGAGGGTGAGCGTTTCGGTCATGCGTTTGGAAGGCCGCGCCGGAGACTTGGGTGGGGTTAAGAACCGGGCAGCCTTCTAACACGGACTGCCGGAAATTTCGCCAGGGTTGCACGAGCGTTACGCCAGGGTTGCGCCAGACGTGACCGGCACTTGCCAAGTCGCGGCGAACACGGGCAAAAGCCTGTAGGTGCAGCGCTGGAACAGTCCGGCGCGCCTTTGGCATAAGGGATCGGACAACGTGGCGGCGACGACGCTGATCAAGCGGGCGCTGCAGCGCTACTGGAGGCTGTCTCGCGGGCTCACCGTCGCGGTGCGTGCCTGCGTTTTTGAGTCAGACGGTCGCGTGCTTCTCGTTCACGATACGGTGGACAACGCGTGGCATTTCCCCGGCGGCGGCGCACTGAAGACCGAAGCGCTTGAAGACGTGCTGAGCCGGCACCTCGCAATTTCTCCCGGCATCGTCATGGATGGCAGGCCGCTCCTCTTCGGTCTCTATGCCAACTGCGGCGATGCGTCCGGCGATCATGTCGCACTCTATGCCGTGCGCGCCTGGCATCGCGCGGGCGGCAGCAATGAGATGCAAAGCGGCGCCTCAAGCCGCTTTTTCGCCGCCACTGAATTGCCGGAGCGCGTTAACCCTCAGACCGCGCTGCGCATTGCCGAGATCGTCGAGGCTCGAAGTCCAGCCGAGATATGGTAGAAGCCCGCGCTGTTGAAACCGCAATCGCTGCGAGACACATGTCCACGTCCGTCATCACCCGCGCTGCCGCGGCACACGATCTCGACGCCATTTCGGCGCTGCACGCCCGCGTCTTCGGGCCCGGACGCTTTACGCGCACAGCCTATCGCGTGCGCGAGGGCAAAGGCCACATGTCGCGCTTCTGCCGCGTCGCCGATCTCAACGGCCGGTTGATTGCGGCGCTGCGCTTGACGGACGCGACGATCGGCGGTGTGGCGGGTGCGGTGCTGCTGGGACCGCTCGCGGTCGATCCTGAATTTCATGGCCAGGGCTATGGCCGCCAGCTCGTCGCCGAGGCGATGGATGTGATGAAGTCCGAGGGCGTCAAACTCGTCGTGCTCGTTGGCGATGAACCGTACTATGGCCGCTTCGGTTTCAAACCCGTGGCGCAGGGGTCAATCGTGTTTCCGGGCCCGGTCAATCCGGCGCGCATCCTGGCCGCCGAACTCGAAGCCGGCGCGCTGGCCAATTACAATGGCGTCGTCGCAGCCGTTGTCTGAGGCTCGGCCTGCGGTACGTTAGGCACCTGCTCAGTGGGCTGCATTGGCAGCGGAGGTGGCGCGGCATGAGCATCGACGCAGCGCGTCAGGTCGAGCGTACAGGTGACGGCCTCGCTCTCGAAGCGCTGGTGGCCGACAAATACCAGCGCGCGACCGGTGAAGGTGATTTCGTTGCGGCCCGGGCGGATGGCGATTTCGTCGGCACGCGCGCGCACACCGCGCACCGCGATCGTCAGCTCCGCATTGCCGCGCGCAATGGTTTCGCCCGTCGTCTCGTCGCCAGTCTGCTCGTCCGCGATCAGCATGGCGCCTTTCGGCATACCGGCGTGGGCGGGAAGCGCGGCGCATACCGTCACTGCAAGCAAACTTGAGAGATAAAAGCGTTCCAACTCACCCTCGCCTGCGCTGCGTAAGAGCGAGACAGTAAGCTCTGTCGATGGCAGCATGTCGCCGGGACTGTGGCAGCAGCGCGAACGGACAGGCCTATCCCAAAAACGGATCTTTCATCAAAATCGTGTCGTCGCGTTCGGGGCTGGTGGACAGCAGCGTCACCGGGCACTCGATCAACTCTTCGACACGGCGGACGTATTTGACCGCCTGCGCCGGAAGCTCGGCCCAGCTGCGCGCCCCGCGCGTCGATTGCGACCAGCCCTCGAAATCTTCCCAGATCGGTTCGATGCGCTCTTGCGCATTTGATCCCGCTGGCAAACGGTCGAGCCGCTCGCCGTCCAGCATATAGCCGACGCAGATGCGGATTTTTTCAAAACCGTCGAGCACGTCGAGCTTGGTCAACGCAATTCCGTCGATGCCGGACACTTTGGCGACTTGGCGCACGAGCACGGCGTCGAACCAGCCGCATCGGCGCTTGCGCCCGGTGACCGTGCCGAACTCATGGCCGCGTTCGCCGATTTTTTCGCCGATGGCGTCGGTCAATTCTGTTGGGAACGGCCCAGAGCCGACGCGCGTCGTATACGCCTTGGCGATGCCGAGCACATAACCGACGGCGCGCGGACCCATGCCCGATCCCGTCGCCGCCTGCGCCGCGACGGTGTTCGACGATGTGACGAACGGATACGTGCCATGGTCGATATCGAGGAGTGCCCCTTGCGCGCCTTCGAACAGAATGCGCTTGCCGCTGCGATAGGCCTTGTCGAGCAAGTCCCACGTCACATCCATGTATTCGAGGATTTCCGGTGCGATCCCGGTCAGCTCCGCCATCAGCTTGTCCTTGCTGATTTCGGGCTGATCGAGGCCACGGCGCAGCGCGTTGTGGTGCACGAGGATGCGGTCGACCTTGGGGCCGAGGGTTTCGAGGTTCTTCAAATCCTGCACGCGAATGGCGCGGCGGCCGACCTTGTCTTCATACGCGGGGCCGATGCCGCGCCCGGTCGTGCCGATTTTACCGGCGCCGGCAGCCGTCTCGCGCAGCTGATCGAGTTCGCGATGCAGGGGCAGGATCAGCGTCGCATTCTCGGCGATGCGCAGGTTGTCGCGCGTGATCACGACCTTCTGCGCCCCAAGCTTGGCGATTTCGGCCATGAGCGCCCACGGGTCGATGACGACGCCGTTGCCGATGACTGCGAGCTTGCCCGGACGCACGACGCCCGACGGCAGCAGCGACAGCTTGTACGTCTCGCCGCCGATGACAAGCGTGTGTCCGGCGTTGTGCCCGCCCTGAAAGCGCACGACGACGTCGGCGCGCTCCGACAGCCAGTCGACGATCTTGCCTTTGCCTTCATCGCCCCACTGGGCGCCAACCACGACGACGTTGGCCATCTCGAACCCTCTGTATCGTTCTCAATATTTGGCCCCGGCAACAGCCAGGGCCAAGATCACGTCCACGTGGTCCTATTTATAGCCGAGATTCGGCCGCGGCCATGCACTTTACGGCCCGTAGATGATCGACTTCGCCGCAGGCCAGGTGATGCGGTAGCCGTATTCCAACACTTTTTCCTCGTCCGGCTCGAGCTTGGCCTCGAAACTCATGACGCCGCGCTTATCCTCGACGTTTTGCTTCGTCGGCGACGCCTTGCCGGTAAATTCAACCTTGATGTCCTGGTTCTGCGACACCGGCACGCGGTCGAGCACGGTCAGTTGGATCGGGCGCTCGTGCAGGTTCTTGACGGTGACGCGGAAATTGCGGCTGTCGGTGTGCGACGTCGAGATCAAACCGGATTCGCCGCGCTTTTCTTCCAGCACCGCATGGCGCACCTTGACCTGATCGTCGAGTCCAAAGCCGAGATCGTGCTCCTCGCCGGGCGGCAGCAGCGGCAGATCGCCGGTGCCAACGAAGGTGCCGTCGCGGAACAGATAGACGCGACCCGGCAGCAGTGGCGTACCTTTGGCGATTTTGAGTTTGGCATAGAGGTAGGCATTCGGCTCGGCCTTCGGCACCGTGCGGCTGGTCAGCGCCGGCTCCAGGTCGTCCGTCATCAAGACGACGCGCTTGGCCTCCCCCGTGCCGATGACCGTGACCTTGCCCGGCACCGCGAACGTCGCTTCGAACGGCGCCGAGGTGAGCGTTGCGACCTGTTCGGTGATCGGTTCGGGCGGCGGTGGCGGCGCGAGCGCGGCTGTCGCGGCAGGGGCATCTTCGGGCATCGCGGCCGCGTCCATGTCTTGCATCGCCTCCCGCGCTCCTTTGGATTTCTCCATCCGCGCCATGGGCGCCGCCGGCACCGGTTTGAATTCGGGTTCGAATTCGACAATTTGCGTATCGATCGTTGGTGCCGACGCGCCCTCCGATGGCCGCGCCGTCGACAATTGCAGCGTGACGTTGTCCCAGTTCTCGCCGCTGCGCTGTGAGATCGCGGCGCGCCGCGCCAACGTCAGTTTTGGTGCTGCGGTCTTCGATCCGGTGGCGAGGCGGGCGTCATAGACCGGCGCCCAATTGGCGGTTGCCACCTGATAGCGAATGGTCAGATCGGCCTCGAGCGGACTTCCCGCTTCGACGTTGACCTTGACTTCCGTTTGCTCGGTCTTGGGGGGAACAAGTGCTGCAAGTTTCTTGTCCGCGTCTTCGATTTTGCGGTCGAGATCGCGGATTTTGAGTTGTGCGTCGATTTGCAGACGGCTCGCGTCCGTTGTGCCCTGGGCGATGTAGGCCAGGATGCGCGGCCAGTCTTCGCTCATGCCGGCAATCCCTGTCGCCGGCGCCGGGCGCATCGGCAGCTGCGCCATGTTGGCAAGCAGCGCCTTCTGCGTCTCGGCGGCCTGCACCTGCGCCTCGATGACGGTTCTCTGATCGCGCAACGATTCAAGTTCGTCCTCGAGCCTCTTTCGATCGATGTCGGCGGCCTGGCTTTCAGCCCGCGCCAGCAGCTTCCGTTGCGTGTCGACCGAGCCGATGTCGAGCTTGCCCGACGCCTTGCCCTCAACGCGGATCGAGCCTGGAATGGCGCCCGCCGGCACGTCGTTGAACACGATCGTGTGCTCCCCCTTTTCAAGTTTGACTTTGGCGACACGGGTGATTTCGGCGCCCGACAGAAACACCGTTACCGCATCGACACGCGAGGGTGCGGGGACTTCGAGCGCGGCTGCAGCACTTGCGGTCAGGCAAAGGCCAGACGTAAATCCGGCGAAAGTCAAAGCAAAACGCATGATGCAAAAATTCCCTTGATGACGCGCGGCGTGAGACTGCGAAATCTATGACCGGCGGGGTGCGCCTTTCCTTGGCCGGGCCCGCGCCGTCTACCGCGAAGAGGCGAGTATGGCGCGAAGAGGCGAGTATGGCCGAGACTGCCGTCGAACAAAAGCCATTGACAGAGCCGCAGATTAACTACGCCGCGACAATTTCATGTTTGGTTTCGCGCCTTGACTTCGCCATACGCCCAATCGAGCCACGGCAGCAGGCGTTCAAGATCGGTTTTTTCTATTGTTGTGCCGGTCCAGATTCTAAGGCCCGGAGTCATACCGCGATAGGATGCGATGTCGAAAGCAGCGCCTTCACCTTCGAGCAAATCCGCCATGTCGCGAGTGAAGGCGAGTGCCGCCGCTTCGCCGCGCCCGACAATCTCGGCGTCCGCAAACCGGATGCATACCGACGTGTTCGAGCGCGTCGCCGGATCAAGTGCGAGCGGCTTGGCCCACGGCGTGCGTGCGATCCAATCATAGATGACAGCCGCGTTGGTATCGGCGCGCGCCATCGCACCGGCCAAGCCGCCAATCGACCGGACCCAGTGCAATCCGTCGAGATAATCTTCGACGCACAACATCGACGGCGTGTTGATCGTGACGCCTTCGAACAGCCCCGGCAGAATGCCAGCCTCGTTGGTCATGCGGAACAGCTTTGGCACCGGCCAGGCGGGCCGGTACGTTTCGAGGCGCTCAATGGCGCGCGGCGACAGGATCGCCATGCCGTGGGCGGCTTCGCCGCCGACGACTTTCTGCCAGGAGAATGTCAGGCAATCGACTTTGGCAAAGTCGATAGCTTGCGTGAACAACGCCGAGGTCGCGTCGGCGAACGTCAGACCGATGCGATCATCGGGGATCCAGTCCGCGTCCGGCACGCACACGCCCGACGTCGTGCCGTTCCAGGTAAAAATGACATCGCGCGAAAAATCGGCCTGCGTGAAGTCCGGCAAGTGCCCCCAGCTAGCATCGAAGGTGCGCAGGTCGGCAAGGCGCAGTTCCTCGACCGCGTCGCGCAGCCAGATGCGCCCGAAGGCGTCCCAGGCGAACACATCAACGCCGCGGGCGCCTAGCATGTTCCACATCGCGATCTCGAAGGCGCCGGTGTCGGAACCGGGGAGAAGGGCGATTTCGAAACTCTGCGGCACATCGAGAATTTCACGCGTCTCGTCAATCACGCGCTTCAAACGGGCGCGCCCCTCAGCTGAGCGATGCGAGCGCCCGGTCAGCGCACCAGAAAGCACGTGCGGCGTCCACCCCGGCCGTTTGGCGCATGGCCCCGAGGAAAAATTCGGACAATCGGGTTTGGGGGAAGGTTTCGGTAAGCGCGTCATTCAAACTCCGGTTTAGGCGCACCTCTCCCCATTCCAAGTGCAGCGTCATAGGGAGAGGGGAAGTAACGCGCTTGGTCAAGGCGTACAACCCCGTACCAGAACGAAAAAAGGGCGCCCCCCCCGGACCCGCCCCTCCCCCAATGCGTTGTGCGGCGCTGATCGCGGCGCGCTTTAGTTTACGTTGAAGCGAAGACCGGCGCGAACCTGATGGACGTGCTGGTCGCCGAAAGAGATGCGTGACTCGACGCCGTTAATGCCCATGACGAAATCGGTACCGCCGAGGAAGAGGTAGCGATAGCCCACGTCGACCGCAGTGATGTCCGAGATGTCGTAGCTGAAGCCGGCCATGGCAGCGGCAGCTAAGCTGACGGTATCGCTCTTGTCCTGTACCGTCGTGGTGGTACCACCCGTATAGACGCCGCCTAAGCAGCCGTTGGGAGCAGCCGCCTCGTTGTCGCAATAATCAAGGGTGCTGGTGTGCACGCGCGAGATTTGATTCCAGACGAAGCCAACCCCTGCGCCAACATAAGGGGTGAAGCCGCGGGCGTTGGCCAGATCATAGTAGACGTTGGCCATCCACACCGTGCCCTTGATGGCCGATTCGTCAGAGATCGTCAGGCGCGAGTGATCATCGGCTATGCCGTTGGCATTTGTATCCAAAACGCCCCAAGTGTCCGGGGTCAAAGGATTGCTGTCAAAATCGGCGTACCCGTTCGTCTCATACTCATCCTCACCCTGAATGTAAGCGTCATCCTTGGAGCGCTTTTCGACCGTCGCATCGATGCGCCAGCCGTTGCCGAGGTAATAGCCAACGCCGCCGCCGAGAGTTAGAAGATTGCTGAAATCGCCGCTGAACAGGGACGACGGCAGGGCTCTCGCGTCGCCCGGGCCAGTGACCGGTCCTGGACCATCAAGACCATAGATAAAGCCAGATTCAGAAATGTCGGGTTCGCTGATGACGCCGATGGCGGCATCGAGCCTGAAATACCACGACGGCGCGTAATCGGGAATCGGAACCGGTGCCGGGACCGGAACGCCGCCGTAGTCCCTGATGCCGCCGTTGCCTGCGCTACCCCAATCGGCAGCAGTTGCAGACTGGGCGATAAGCGAAAGTGCCAAGCCCATGGCAACGCCAATCGAGCTGCGCGCAATCTGGATGGTCATAACCGGTATTCCCTCGACTAGCGGCACTCGGCCGTGCTGAAAACGCGTAGCTCCCGTCCGGGCACGCATGAGGGACGCTGCTTGCTTGTCCGCGAAACCAGTCCTGTACGCCCGTTCAAAAAACAAGCGCGCGACGCGTGACAGCAACCAGGACAACAAACGCGAAAAGCTATTTTGCGATACCCGCATCGAGCTTCGTCGGGAACCGGCAGGGCGCAAAGTCGATCGATGCCCTGCCAGCAGTGTTCGTGAACCCGCGTGAGAGCAGCTAAACCGCTCTCAATCCGCCGGCCTTAGTTGATGTCGTAGCGCAGGCCGAAGCGGAACTCATGGGCGTGAATGTCGTCAACCGTCGGGTCTTCAGCGATTACCGTGGTGCTGCCGACGGGAACAATCGCGCCGGTTTCAACACCGCCGAGATAAAGGAAGCGATAGCCCGCATCGAGATACAGACCGCGGCCGGCACTGACCGTCACCGGGCCATCCTTGAAGCTGCCGCCATGGACCGCCTGTTCGCCGCCGCGAAGGCGTAGCGAGAACCCGGCCATCGCCGCACCAGCGACGGTCGTGTCGGAGCCTTCTTCGATCGTTGCCGTGGTGCAGCCGCAGGTCTCGACGGTACCGGCCGTCGTCTTGTTGCGCGTGAACCCGAGGCCGACGCCGATGTAGGGCGTGAAGCGGTTGCCGTAGTCGAAATCGTAATAGAGGTTGGCGAGGAACACGTCGCTCTCGATGCCGAATTTGCGCACGCCTTCGAGGTCCGCCTGGTGATCGGCGAGGTTGCCTTCAGCGTCGGCTTCAAAGCGGTGATCGTAGGTCAGGTCGCCGCGGAAACCATTGCCGAAGTAACGGCCGATGCCGCCGCCGATGCTCCAGGCGCTGTCGATCGATTCTTCCGTCAGGTCGTAGATGCCGATTTCCGTCATCGTCGGATCGTCGAACTGGCTGTAGCCGCCGTCGATGCGGGCGTACCACGACGGACCAGCCGCATACGGCATCGCCATCGGAGCATCCTTGATCGAGCCGCCGCCGTAGGAGCCGAGATCAGCCGCCGACGCGCCCTGAGCACTGCCAAGGACGAGGGCTGCGCTGATGAGAAGTGAAGCGCGCGTGAAGGCCATTTGAGTTCCCTTTCGGTGTCGTCTCGAGACGGACAAACGGTCTCGGTGCGGATGATGAACGTGTAAGTTCACCACGGACTATCGCGGACAACATTTAAGGGAGGCTTAATCGGCGGCAGATTTTGAGACGCTAAGAGCGGCCGAGCATTAACAATGCGTAAATGAAATGCGGCGCGCGGGGTTCACCGCGCTGCCAGTGCAAATGGCGCTTAGAAGTTTTATGCCGCCGCAGCAGCGGCCGAGCGCACGGCATCGACGATTTCGCCGACAACACTTGTGACGACGCTTTCATCATCGCCTTCGGCCATGACGCGGATGACCGGCTCGGTACCCGACGGGCGGATGACCAAGCGGCCCGAATCTCCAAGCTTGGTCTTGGCGCCTTCGATGGCCTTGACGACGCGCTTATCTTCGAGCGGCTTGCCGCTGCCGTAGCGCACATTCTGCAGGATTTGCGGCAGCGGCGTAAAGCAGTTGCACACCTCCGACACCGGCTTGCCCGTCGTCACGACATTGGCCAGCACTTGCAACGCGGAGACGAGACCATCGCCCGTCGTCGTGAAGTCGGACAATACAATATGACCCGACTGCTCACCGCCGACATTAAAGCCATGCTTGCGCATGTGCTCGGTGACGTAGCGGTCGCCGACCGGCGTCCGTGCCAGCGTCAGCCCGGCGCCCTTAAGATAGCGTTCGAGTCCGAGGTTGCTCATGACGGTCGCGACAATACCGCCGCCGGCGAGCTTACCGGCCTGGTGCCAGCTGTGCGCGATCACGGCCATCAACTGGTCGCCATCGACGATCTGGCCCTTTTCGTTGATGATGACGACGCGGTCGGCGTCGCCGTCGAGCGCAATGCCGATATCAGCGCGGACTTCGCGCACCTTGTCGATCAGCGCTTCCGGCGCGGTCGAGCCGCACTTCAGGTTGATGTTGCGGCCATTGGGCTCAACGCCGATCTTAATGACCTCAGCGCCGAGTTCCCACAACGCTTCGGGTGCCACCTTATAGGACGCGCCGTTGGCGCAATCGATGACGATGCGCAGGCCGTCGAGACGCAGGTGTTTGGGAAGCGTGCGCTTGGCGAATTCGATGTAGCGTTCCTGCGCGCTTTCAACCCGCGTCGCGCGGCCGATCTTTTCGGCGTCCGCCAGCAGCGCTTGCGTGTCGGAGTCGATGAGGTCCTCGATCTGGCGTTCCATCTCATCCGACAGCTTGTAGCCGTCGGGGTCGAACAGCTTGATGCCGTTGTCGTGCGATGGGTTGTGCGACGCCGACAGCATGACGCCGAGATCGGCCCTGAGCGACCGCGTCAGCATGGCAACCGCCGGTGTCGGCATCGGGCCGAGCAGGAACACGTCCATGCCGACGGATGTGAACCCCGACATCAGAGCTGCTTCCAGCATATAGCCCGACAGCCGCGTGTCTTTGCCGATGACAACCCGATGACGATGGGCGCCCGACTGGAAAATTTTGCCCGCAGCCATGCCGACCTTCAGCGCGATCTCCGAGGTCATCGGATGCTGGTTGGCGAGCCCGCGAATGCCATCGGTTCCAAAGTAGCGGCGCGACATGTCACCTCTCGATTGCAATCGTTAGGAGTTTCGAGGCCAAGTTCCTCGCGGGGGCCTGAACCGGTTTGTACCACGTCTGATGGTAAATCGGTCCCGCTTCAGGGCAAGACCGCCACACATCACAACAACTTTCTTTGCAAGACGTGTCGAGAGTTGAGTTTAGGCAAGTTTCGCACCACCTTCCCGCCTTGGTTGCATCAACAAAACAGTGCTTCGGTGTAGGGCCGGGGGCTGAGTGGGACGGCTAGCGGGCCGGCAGGGAATCGGCCCATAGGGCCAGGTCCGGAAGTTGGCTAGGCAGTTGGCTCGGGCGGTGGCGGGACCGCCGTCGCCCCCCCAGCATCACGTCCGCAATGAAGGGGTAGCAGGCGTATGGCTTTCTTTCTAGCAGTTGCAAACCGCAAAGGCGGCGTCGGCAAGTCGACGGTCGCTGTCATGCTGGCCCACGCGTTGAGCGTTCATGGCGGAAAGCGCGTTCTCGTGCTCGACCTAGACAGTCAGTGCAACGCGTCGCTGATCCTGATGGGCGGCCAGGGCTGGAACGAAGCCCGCAAGGCCGGCAAGACGATTTCCGATTACTTCTATGACCTGTTCGACGGCATCCCGGCAAACGCCCGCGATTACGTCGTCAAAAACGTCGGCGATGTGCTTGGGTCCAATGGTAAGCCGGCCAACGTCTCGCTGGTGCCGGGCTCGCTGCTGCTGGAAGACATCCAAGGCGAGTTGTATTTAAAGCAGGCGAGCCAGAGCAACGACCCCGCCGTTGTCGCCAACCGCGTGCGCGGCCGTATGGAAAGCCTAATCCGCCGCTTCGAAGGCGATTTCGACGTCGTCATCCTCGATTGCCCGCCAGGGCTATCGTTTGCAGCTCTCGCAGCGCTGAAAACCGCCGACAAGGTCATCGTGCCGTTCCGCCCCGATTACGTGTCGCAGCTGGCGGTTGATCGCGTGGCGCTGCTGATCGAGGATACCCGCAACCTCGACGACTTGTCGTCGATCCCGCTGGCCGAGAGGCGCTACACTTGCGTCGCCAACTATGTCCGCGACGACAACAAGGACTATATGATGATCGAGGAAATCAGCCTCGTGCATCCGATGCTCGAGACCTTCCTGCCGCAGCGCAACGGCATCGCCAATGCCTTCGACTACATCGGCCAGGCGCGCGCCATCGACTCCAAGTACGGTGATGCGGCGGGCGACGTGAAGGAGTTGTTCAACGAAGTTGTGCGCGTGATGGATGCAACCACAAAAGCGGCCAAGGATAAGGTCACCGCGTAAGTCCGCGTCACAACCTGAGAGGCTCAGGCGGTACGCCGCCTATGAACCGGCGCACATGACCAACGGCTCATATCTTTGGCCCGGCGACAAGATGCGAGCGTTCTTCCGCGCCCACATCGCGCGTGAGACGAGCCTCGACGCAGCCGCCGCCGACAAGCTCAGCGAAGCTTTGACCAGCGCCGTCAACCGGATGCTGGTGTGGGATGTGCCGGCGGAACTCCCAGCGCCTGCACAGGCACAAGTTCAAGCATCAAAAACCAAGACCGCAGCGACCTTCGATCCTTTTGCGTTCAGCCTGCCCGTCGTGCTCGCCAAGACGGGCCGCGACGGCCTGATGAAGCGCCTCGCCGACATTAAGAACGCTGAGAATCTGAAGGCGCTTGCCGAGGCGCAGCATCTCGCCATTCCACCGTCGCTGAAAAAGGCCGAAGACTTGCGCAAGGCCATCGTCACCGCGACCGAGCAACGCCTCGCCGACCGCAAGGCGGCCGCGAGTTGATCAGCACTTGACGTTCCAAATCCCACTAGCCGCTGATGCGTGCCTCGCAGGGATCGGCGACGACGACGCACTTCGCTAGCACAAGCGCGTTTTTCTTACAGTCCCAGCGCACGTTGCGGGCCAGGCTTAAATTCCCGTATGACGGCCCGTAGGCGTTTGCCGCCTTCTGCTCCCAATCATACCGCGCCGCTTCGCGGGCCCGCGCCGTGCCCATGCCGAGGATACCGGTGCTCGACGCCAGGCCTTCGACGGCGCCCTGGCATTGCGCGATCGGCTGCCAGCTCCGTTTCTTTTTGTAGCGCCGGTGCGGATGCGCGTCGGCAACCGTCGAGACAAACAGCGCGCCGAGCGCGGTAACAGCAACCGCGACCGCGATCCGTGATGAAAAGTGCATAGAGGCCTCCCCTGGAAAACGCTCAAACGCAAACCGCAACGCGAGAACCGGCCCGCCAAAACTGGGTTAACAGACAATGCCCGACTTGTACTGTCAACGCGTGTTTCCGGATGCGATGTGATGCAGCTCTGGCAAAGATTTGTGCAAAGTCTGCAGTCCACACCGCCACGGGGTTTTTCCGTTTCAAAACAGCGGCAACTTACCAGCGGTGCGTCACACGGACGTTCGCGCATGGCCACGCGGCGCAATCGCTGTAAGGTGCCTTTAACGCGCTGCAACCAGGAGGCCATCTGTGCCAGGGCCGATCGACGACCGCGAACGCGCCGCTGAGCCCGCCCTGATCCGCTCGATTGGGCCGTTCCAGCTCACGCTTTACGCCCTCGGCAGCATGCTCGGCGCCGGCATCTATGGCCTGCTCGGGCAGGCGGCGGGGCAGGTGGGCTCGGCCATCTGGCTATCGTTTCTCGTCGCCCTCATTGCCGCCCTGCTGACGGCGCTGTCGTACGCGTCGCTCGGGTCACGCTATCCGCGCGCGGGTGGTGCGGCGTACGTGACGCAGCGCGCATTCGGCTCATCGCTGCTGTCGTTCACCGTCGGTCTCGCGCTCGTCTGTTCGGGGTTGACGTCGGTCGCCACCCAGTCGCGCGTTTTCGCGGTCAACATCGCGGCGCTCACCGGGTTTGATGTGCTGCCCGCCGAAGGCATCGCGATCGGTTTCATCCTACTGATGACGGCAATCGTCTTTCGCGGCATCCGGGAATCGATGTGGATCAATGTGCTGTGCACGCTGATCGAAGCGGCGGGGCTGCTGCTCGTCATCACGTTTGGCATGTCGTATTGGGGTTCCGTCGACTACTTCGAAATTCCGCCCGAAAAGGCCGACACCGGCTTGGCGCTGCTTGTCATCCAGGGGACAGCGCTGACGTTCTTCGCCTTTATCGGTTTCGAGGACGCGATCAACGTGGCGGAGGAATGCAAGACGCCGGAGCGCACGATCCCGTTCGGCCTGATCGCCGCGGCGCTGCTAGCCGCCGTGCTCTACATCGCCGTCGCGGTCACTGCCGTGTCCGTCGTGCCGTGGCGCGACCTTGCGAGCAGCCCCAGCCCGCTGACGGAAGTCATGCGCCGCGCCGCGCCCGATTTCCCGTCGGCCATCATGACCGCCATCACCATGTTCTCGGTCGGCAACACGGCACTGGTGAACTACATCACCTCATCGCGATTGATCTACGGCATGTCGCGCCAGAACTTGTTGCCGGAAGCGCTCGGCCGCGTGCACGAGACGCGGCGCACGCCGCATATCGCCGTCCTGGCGCTGCTCGCTGTGCTGATACCCTTAGCACTTTACGGTTCGATCAAGGACCTGGCGTCGGCAACGGTGCTGCTGCTGCTGTTCGTGTTTATGATTGTCAACGGCGCGCTTTATGTTCTGAAAGGCCGCGCCGGCGAACCGCCGGGCCGTTTCGAAATTCCGCGTGCCGTTCCGCTTGCCGGTCTCATTGTCTGCGCCGGATTGATCCTCGTCCGCCTGTCGAGCGGCGACTGGGCTGCTCCTGCGCTGGCCATTGGCTTGCTCGCGTCGATCATCGCGCTCTATGCGGTGCTGCGGCCAAAAGTTGAAGCTGAGGCGTGACGGCATTCGTGCCACGCCCGAAGGTTATCGCCGTCGTATTCTTGACCAGTCGCATGGCCCTGACCTAGTATCGTGTCCTGAGCAATTTCGAGACCTAGACCGTGAATTCGGTATTAAATGAACTGTAGTCAGCAGCGGAGCTGAGGCGGTGCGTAAGGGGTGGGCCGTTCTGGTCATTATAGGCTTGGCGCTTTGCGGGGTAGGCAACAATCAAGCCGCCGCGCAACTGGCGCCCAATCCAAAGGTCGCGATTGCCTACATCCCGCCTAAGTCTGCAAAGTTCCAGGCCATGCACGACCGGCTGAAGAAGCGCCAGGTTCTGGAACAGCTCGCGGTTTTTCTGGCGCCGCTGCGCCTGCCGATGACGCTCAGGATCCAGATTGACGAATGCGGCGCCCTGACCCGCGTTGTCACGCGCACGGGCGGCGCCACGATCTGTTACGAATATCTCGAAGCGATCGACAAAGCTGCGGCAACGGCCGCCGGCAAGGACAAAACCAAGCGCAAGCAGTATTTCACTGGCGCCTTCATTCAAAGCACGCTGTATCGCGTCGCGCTTGTTGCCCTCGACATACTCGATGCGCCGATCTGGGGCCGCTATACAGACGCGGCCGACCGCCTGGCCGCTGCCGTCATGCTCGAGTTTAAACCCGAATATGCCCTCGCCGGTTTTTCCGGCGCCAACGTGTTCTTCAAGGCCCAGAAGAAGGACTGGACCGGCGCCGACTTCGCGTCGATCAATCAGCCAGCGGCCCAGCGCCGCTATAACTATCTATGCATGGCCTACGGCTTCGACGACAGCCAGTACGAGGCGTTCAAAAAGCCGCTCGGTAAGCGCGCAGAGGACAATCTTTGCGAAGCCGAATACAAGCAGGGCTCGTTGTCGTTCTTCACACTGCTGTGGCCGCACATCGACGAGGATAAGGCTGAACGGATCAAGGAAATTCAGTTCATTCAGCCGGGCGACCTCGAGTAATCCGCGCACATCCGGAGCGTCGCGCCATGATGAGGACAGCATTTGCCCGGGCGGCCATGGCACTTGCAGGCTTGGCGCTCGCAACCCTTGCAGCCAGCGAACCGGCCGTCGCGCTCAAATCGCTGCCGCAAGAACTCAAGAATACCCGGGTCCGCGTGTCCTATGATCGATCGGAGGGCGCCCAAAAGCAGGAACGTTGGCTTCGCAAGCGGCAGTTTCTTGAGCGCATGCGGGTCTATCTCGCGCCGCTGCGCTTGCCGCAAAGCCTGGCCATCAAGGCTGAGGATTGCGACGATGAAAATGCCTACTACCAGGACCGCACGTCCAAGATCAGCCTGTGCTATCAGTACGTCGAATTTCTCGAACGCGTCGCGCCCAAGAAAACCGTTGACGGCGTCAGCCGCGACGACGTCATCATTGGCGGACTTGCCAGCGTCATGCTGCACGAAGCCGGGCACGCGATCTTCGACATATTCCGCATTCCCGTGCTCGGCCGCGAGGAAGACGCCGCCGATCAGATGGCAACACTCGCCGCGCTCGACTTTGGCGGCGATTTTGCCAAGTCAATGATCCGCGGCATGGCCTACGTCTACAAGAAATACGGCCCCGACCCGAAGGGCGCGCAAAGCTCCGACTTTGCCGACGAACACGGCACGAGCTCACAGCGCTTCTACAATGCCATCTGCATGGCTTACGGCAAGGACATGGCCGCCTATCAGGATATCGTCGCGTCATCGGGGATGCCGCCGCAGCGCCTCGCCAACTGCGAGAACGAGTACCGGCAGGTTGAGGCCGCCTACCGCAAGACGATGCTGCCGAACGTCGATCTCGCCATCATGGAGAAGCTGCGCTTGTATCCCGGATTACTGATGGAGAAGGACTAGGCGTCTGCGGCTACGCCTCCGCGAGATGCGCCGCCAATTGATCCATAGTGCCGCCAAAGCCTTGGGCGAGCGACGCGTGCATGCCGTCGAAAAACTTACTCTCGTCAGCGGTCGGGCCGTGCGGCCTTGAGCTGAGCGTCAGCGTCGTCTTGCCAGCCGCCTCTGTAAGTTCCATCGTATTGTGAAATTCGAGCGGAACATCGGGACCGAAGGGCGCCCGCGTGATGCCGCCGCCTTCGTTCGAAAATGAATTGATCCAGACGATGCGCTCCCCCTTGACGATGTCGCGATAAAAGAAGCGGCCCCACATCTCAGGCCCGGCCGAATACGCAAACGCGTAGTGAAAGTATCCGCCCGGACGGAACTCAAACCCGGCAACGCGGACCCTGCAGCCCTTCGGCCCCCACCACTTGGCGAGCGCTTCGGCGTCCGACCACGCCTTCCACACGCGGTCGCGCGGGGCATCGAAGACCCGTATGATGACGAAAGCGCCAACATCGGAGGACGTCGGCGTCGCGGACTTACCTGGTTTTGCGGCCATGTTTGGTCACCTTCTGACGCTTGGACTGTTTGAATGTTTTGGACGTTTTGGACGTTTTGGCTTGAACGGTCTGCAGATAGGCGTCGAGACGATCGAAGCTCTGCTCCCAGAAGCGCCGGTAATCGTCGAGCCAGTCGTCAACGCCCTTGAGGGGCGCTGCCTCGAGCCGGCACGGGCGCCACTGCGCTGCGCGCCCGCGCGCGATCAGCCCGGCGCCTTCCAGCACTTTGAGATGCTTCGAAATCGCTGGCATGCTCATGTCGAAAGGTTCGGCTAGTTCGGTAACCGTCGTCTCGCCGAGCGCGAGACGGGCAAGGATCGCCCGCCGTGTCGGGTCGGCGAGGGCCGAGAGCGTGGTGCTGAGCCGGTCGGCGGACATTCATATTAAACCTTTTAGTTAATTAACTGTTAGGTTAAATACAGCGTCTAGAATTGTCTGTCAAGTCTCTCCGCCGCCCTTAAGCGAGCCCCGCTTCCGTTCCAGCCACGCCGGCGTGCCAAACTGCAAGCGCCTGCCTGGTTTCTTTGACGTCGTGGACGCGGAACATCTGCACGCCTTGGGCAGCACCCAGCAGCGCGCACGCTATGGAACCCGGCACACGGTCTTTGGCGTCGGGCACGTCGCACAGCTGGCCGATCATTTTCTTGCGTGACGCGCCAAGCAGGATCGGTACGCCGAGGCCGTGATACAGCGACAGCCCGGCCATCACGGCGATGTTGTGGTGCAAATGTTTGCCGAAGCCGATGCCCGGATCGGCGGCGATCTTGGATTTTGGAATGCCGGCAGCCTCGCACGCCGCGATTCGGCCAGCTAGAAAATCAAACACGTCGAGCACGACGTCGGCATACTGCGGATTGTCGTTCATCGTTTTCGGGTCGCCCTGGGCATGCATCAGCATGACCGGCAGTCCGGTCGCGGCCGCGACGTCGAGAGCTTTCGGGTCATGCGTCAGCGCCGACACGTCATTCAGTATCCCAGCGCCCGCCGCTGCCGCACGCTTCATGACCTCGGCCTTGCGGGTATCGACCGAGATCACGGCGCTGGTCTTCGCGCGCAGGCCTTCGATCACAGGAATGACGCGGCGCAACTCCTCATCGAGTGCCACGGCGTCAGATCCGGGCCGCGTCGATTCCCCGCCGATGTCGAGAATATCGGCGCCTTCCTCGACAAGACGCAGGCCGTGCGCGATTGCAGCATTCGTGGAGGCAAACTGGCCGCCATCGGAAAAGCTGTCGGGCGTGACGTTGACGATGCCCATGATGCGGGGACGGTTCATGGCAAGCCCGGCGAAATCTGGCCGAGCTCGGGTCAGATTCTCGAACGTCGCCCACATTTGATGGCCGTCGAAGGGGGGATGATGCCAGTCCTGGTTTGAAAAACCATCCGCTCCCCAAGACGAGAGCAACCGCACGTCGGGCGGGGCACCAGTGCGACGCCCTATCAGCTCCAGATGCGTGAAACCGATTTCGCGCGCGCCCGCGAGCGTCTCGACCGCCGCCGAGTGATCGCCATCGTGGCGCGCGCGCCCGATACCGATGGTCGCCAGAGGCCTCAAATAGAATTCGCGGGTCACGCCTCGGCTCCCTGGCACATAACAACAGAGCCCCCGGATGGTCCGGAGGCTCTGGGTGTTCTAGTCGAGGTTCTGGCGTGATGCACTAGGTCTGCGGCTGGGGCTCCATGCCGCCCGATGGGCCGCCCGAGCCCGACGGCTCGCCGCGCGGACGCACGGGGCGTCCGGCCGACGGCACGGCTGATGAGCCCGGCGATCCCTTGCTGCCTTCGTCGTCGCTGCGCCGCACGATTTTCTCGCCGCGCATGATGGCGTTGCATTCTTCGCCATTGACCGTCTCATGCTCCATCAGCGCCTGCGCCATGGCTTCAAGCTCGGTCTTATGCGCGGTCAGCACTTCCCAGGCTTTCTTTTCGCCCGTGGTGACGATGCGGCGGACTTCTTCGTCGATCAGCTTGGCCGTGCCTTCGCTCATGTTCTGGCGCTGCGTCACCGAATGGCCGAGGAAGACTTCCTGCTGGTTCTCCGAATAGAGCAGCGGCCCGAGCACATCGCTCATGCCCCACTCGCTGACCATCCGCTTGGCGATGTTGGTCGCCTGTGAAATGTCGCTCGACGCGCCCGTGTTCAGATGCTCGCGGCCGTAGATGATCTGCTCGGCAACGCGGCCGCCGAAGGCCATGGCGATTTTGGCCTCGCACCACTGCTTCGAATAACTGAGGCGATCGCGCTCGGGCAGGCTCATCGTGACGCCGAGTGCGCGCCCGCGCGGAATAATCGTCACCTTGTGCAGCGGATCGTTGCCCGGCACGACGATGTTGACGATGGCGTGCCCGGCCTCGTGATAGGCGGTCGCCAGTTTTTCCTCTTCCGTCATAGCCATCGATTTGCGCTCGGCGCCCATCATGACCTTGTCTTTGCTGTCCTCGAATTCCGTTTGCGTGACGAGGCGCTTGTTGCGGCGCGCCGCCAGCAAGGCTGCTTCATTGACGAGGTTGGCGAGGTCGGCGCCCGAGAACCCGGGCGTACCGCGCGCGATAACTTTTGGATCGACGTCGGGCGCCAACGGCACCTTCTTCATGTGCACGCGCAGGATCTTCTCGCGGCCGATAACATCGGGGTTCGGCACCACGATCTGGCGGTCGAAGCGGCCCGGACGCAGAAGTGCCGGATCGAGGACGTCGGGACGGTTGGTTGCGGCGATAATGATGATGCCTTCGTTGGCTTCGAAGCCGTCCATCTCGACCAGCAACTGGTTCAGCGTCTGCTCGCGCTCGTCGTTGCCGCCGCCGAGACCGGCGCCGCGATGACGGCCGACGGCATCGATTTCGTCGATGAAGATGATGCAGGGCGCGTTCTTCTTCGCCTGCTCGAACATGTCGCGGACGCGGCTCGCGCCGACGCCGACGAACATTTCGACGAAGTCGGAGCCCGAGATCGTGAAGAACGGCACGTTGGCTTCGCCAGCCACAGCGCGCGCGATCAACGTTTTACCGGTGCCGGGCGGGCCGACCAGCAGCGCGCCGCGCGGGATGCGTCCGCCGAGGCGCTGATACTTCTGCGGATCGCGCAGGAACTCGACGATCTCTTCAAGATCGGATTTGGCTTCGTCGACGCCAGCGACATCGTCGAACGTGACGCGGCCCGAGCGTTCGGTCAGCAACTTGGCTTTCGATTTGCCAAAGCCCATGGCGCGGCCCGAACCGGACTGCATTTGACGCATGAAGAAAATCCACACGCCGATCAGCAGCAGCATCGGGAACCAGGACAGCAGGATGCTGGCGATGTTCTGAGAATCTTCATCCGCCGGGCGCGCCTTAAACTTGACGCCCTTGTCGCGAAGCTTGCCAACGAGGCTCGGATCGTCGGGTGCGTAGGTCGAGAACGCGGCACCGTTCGCGCCAGCGTCGCGCAACGTGCCGGTGATCCGGTTACCGGCCAGCGTTGCGTCGGCCACGGAGCCTTTTTCGACGGCTTCGAGGAACTCGGAATACTGGATCTCGTTGCCGCGTTTGGCCTGGCTCGGATTGCTCACCAGGTTGTACAAGGCAAGCAACAGCACCAGGAGCGCAGCCCAGATCGCAAGCTTCTGATAATTTGGGTTCATTTCGGTTCCTAAAAACGGCGCCGCGTCGCGGACCGGAGCGCGCGCACTATGCCGGGATGGTTCCCTCGATTGAGGCTAACATAGGTACGGGACTGGCGTTGCACAAGTTTACCATGGTCCTAAACCAAGCCTTCCCAAGTGCCCTGCAACGGACGTGCCGAGCGGGCTTTTTTCTGGCGCTTCCGGCAGTCCTTCGTCGTGCCGGCGGTAAGCGCTGGAAAAGTTATCCCCGGGGCGAGTTGGCGTGTGCGGGAACAGCGGTCGGCGCATCCGGATTTGGATGCCCGTCAGAGCCGCAGCCGGGACCGTACAGCTCAAGAGAGGGTACGGCCAGTAGGGTACTAGCGGACCAGAACGACGGCAACGCCTGAGCCGCGCGCGAGGGCGGGCGGCGAGCGGGGATAACCCGGCCTGAAATGGCAAGAAATCCATCCGGCCCAAGCGGCTTAACCCTAACGGGTCCGGCGCAGCTTTGACCAACGCCGACCCAGAAGCGGTTGTCCCACAGTACGGTTTTACCGGGGACCAAATTTGTTTCCAGGTCCGCCATGCGGCCGGCTTCGCGCCACACACGCAACGTGCGCTCTCCGGCAGAGATAACGGTGCCACCAAGCGTCGTGGTTGCTTTTGGTTTCGCTGCGAGGTGCGCCACGAGTGCCTCGATCTCGGCGAGTTCAGGCGCGGCGCTTTGACCACCAAAGCGGGCGATCAGGCGAGCCACCACGCGCTGGCGCAACAAGGCCGGCGCGCGCTCGAATGCGGCCCGGTCGCAGGAAGCGAACACCTCATTGTTGAACGAGAGATCAAGCGTGGCCTCAAATGCGTCGGCTGCAAAATCGAGCGCGTCGCGCGCGTCGCGCATCCGCCGCGCCGTCAGGCTGAGCGCCGCCGCGGTCACGCCCGAGTCCTCCAAACCGGCAAGAACTTTTCGCAGCCGCACCCGTTCGAAGGTCTGATCGTTATTGGTCGGGTCGTCGCACCACGTCAGCCCGCGCGCCTGCAACGTGGCCATCAATTGTGTCTTTGGAAAAGTCAGCAGCGGCCGCACGAGCATGATTTTAGCGCCAGGTGAAATTGGCCGCTCGGCCGGGATCGCCGCCAACCCATCGACACCCGATCCGCGCTTCAAGCGCATCAGCAACGTCTCGGCCTGATCGTCCTCTGTATGCGCCGTTACGACGGCACACGTCCCGTATTTGGAAAACTGCCGCGCGTGGTTTTCCAGCAGAGAATAGCGCGCGGTGCGGGCGGCGTCTGCAAGCCCTGCGGCAGACTTGAGACCGGTCCACAGCAGCGTCGTGTGCGCAATTCCGAGACGCTGACAGCGCTCTGCGACGAAGCCCGCTTCATAGGCCGACTCGGGCCGCAAGCCGTGGTCAACGGTTGCGACGGAAACGCTTGGCGCTTTGCCGCCGGTCCGCGCCCGCCATTCGGCGATGAGTTCGAGAAGTGCGAGACTGTCGGCGCCACCGGAGACCGCAATCAGCAGATGATGAAAGCGCGAGAGGTGGCGGCCAAACGCGAGATCGGCCTCTTCGGCCCTGACAGCGTTGTGCTCGTCACTCACATCTGAAACCTCACGGACACCCAACACGCTGGCGCTCGGACGTGGCGCGCGCCTTGACGCTTTGCGGCGCGTTGGGAAATTTCGAATTCAATTCCGAGTACGACGAGCAGGCCGCATCTTTTTGCCCGAGCCGGTCGAGCGACATCGCCAGCTTGAGCAAGCTATCGGGTGCCTTGGCGCTTTGCGCGTAGGTCTGATAGCCCTTAAGGAACGCGCCCGCCGCCGCTTTGTATTGGCCGCGCACGAAATGCGATTCACCCAGCCAATACTGCGCATTACCGGAGAGACTATCGCTCGGGAACCTTTTCAGGAAATCGTCGAATGCCACTTCCGCCGCGCCATAGTCGCGCTGGAGCAAATAGCCGTAGGCTGTTTCATAAAGCTGCTTGGGGTCGCTGCCGTCGCTGGCCGGCGGCAGGTTCACGGCGGCGACTGCGGGCGGTGTGGCGCCAAAGTTGCCCGCGTCGTTGGCAGGAGGCGGCGGTGCGTCGCCGCCAATCAAGCCACCAATGGCGTCGCCACCCGGCGTCACGGTTGTCGAGCCGAAGGTTGATCCGCCGGGGGCAACCTCGGAACGCCGCGGCGTGCCGCCAAGGCCCCGGACCTGATCGCTCAGCTGCTGCACCTGCATGTTCAGCGCCTTGATCTGGCCTTCGAGGCTATCGACACGCGATGCATCCGCGCCGCCTGACGCGGTCGCGCGATAGACGGACGACGACGACGCGCCGCCGGATTTCGCCAAACTCTCGAGCGTGCCGACGACGACCTGCATGTCGACGAGTTGTTCTTCAAGACTTTCGACACGGCCTTTCAGCCCCGCATCTCCGGCGGCCGTCGCAATGGCAGCAGCGCCTTTAACGGCACCGGCCGTCTTGCCGGCGGCTTTGTTGGCATCGGGCGTTTGCGCCAGCGCCGCGCTTGCGATCAGCACAAGCGCCGCCGCGCCGGCAACTGCCGCCGGTCTCAGAAACATTTTGCCGCCAGTACCCATCGTATCGCTCATCTCGCTGCGCTTCGCTTTCGTGGTGTCCTGCATACGCCCCTGCCTCGGGTTGCGCAAAGCCATCCGCTGATGCCGGAAAGTTGTCAACGTGCGACCGTCGGGGGGACATCGAGCCCGATTTCTGCAGCCCCGCGTGCGCCAGCGCCGTCGTCACCTCCGGCTGGACCTGTGCCGCGCGCGTCGCCAGTAACCGTATCGACCAGCAACGTCTCGGCCAAGCGATTCTGGGCCTGACACATGAAGGTGCGGCACGTCGCCAGCGGATCGCTGTCGCCACGGGCGTCAATCGAGATACGTGCCGCCGCGATGCCGGCGGCGAGGAAATGATCGCGCACGGCGCCAGCGCGGCGGTTGGACAAATCTTTGGCCGTTTGTTGCGACCCGCCGTCGTCGGCGCGGCCGATGATTCTGATGGCCGTCTCGGGCCGGGCCTTGAGCCAGCGCGTCTGGTTCTCGAGCATGGCACGGGCCCGGCCGCCGATGCTGGCACTGTTTTCAGCGAAGAACACGCGGTCGCCGACGTCGCGCACGAACACGCGCCGCAGTTCCGCGATCGAGCGGCTGGCTGGCACTTCGCGCGCCGGGCGAGCAGCGGGGTCTGGCGCGCGCAACGGATCAGCCTCATCCCCGGTGCTGGCTTCGCGATCGGTATCGGTGCTGGCGGGCCGGGCGAGCGCTCGCGTTTCGCCATTGAGCCTTCGCAGTTCGTCGGCCGCGCGCTCGGCTTCGTCCGAGCCCGGATGCGCTAAGATCAGCTGTTCGAACAACTGCCGCGCCAGATCAAGCTGGCGTTCGGCCTTGGCCGCGAGGCCGTCGTCGAGGAATTCCTGCGGGCTTTGTTCGGCGTCCGCCATCGCATGACGCGGGACAAGCGTTGCCGCCGCGACGATCACTGCGGCGGCGCATGCTGCCAGACCTTGAGAAAAGCGTCGCATAAGCATTTGAAACGGCTACCGGACAACCCGCACTTCCGGGATGGTACAATTATCGCCAGCCAATAGGGCCAAACTTAGCCGGGCAGGGACAGTCACCGACTGACCCAGGTACAAATACAAACGGCGAGCCGAAGCCCGCCGCAGCACTGCAATCATTGGTTTGACGGCCAAGCTTTAGCGCTGGCTGACCTGGCCGCCGGTGTTCAGCACCGTCTGCGCCCGCCGGTTCTGCGACCAGCACGAAATGTCGTTGCAAACCGCGACGGGGCGTTCTTTGCCGTACGAGATGGTGCGGATGCGGCTGGCGTTGATGCCGTTCTGAGACAGGTAGTTGCGCACGCTCGTCGCACGCTTGGCGCCGAGCGCGATGTTGTATTCGCGTGTGCCGCGTTCGTCGGCGTGGCCTTCGATGGTGATCGTGTACTGCGGATATTGCGACAGCCACTGCGCCTGCTTGGCGAGGATCTGCGAGCCTTCCGGCGTCAGGTCGGTCTGGTCGGTCGAGAAGTAAACGATGTCGCCGACGTTCTGCGTGAAGTCGCGCTGCGAGCCGGGCGTTGCCGATCCATACTTGCCGTTGGCGCCAAGCGCGCCGTCCGGCTGCAATTCCTTGTTGGCGGCGCAGGCGCCGAGCAATAAAGCTGCAGCGATCACCGCAGCGTGCGCAACGGCTGGGCGCATCCACCTCAGCCGCGCTGTCAAAGCCAGCATCCTAGTTTCCCCTTCGCTTAGCCGCCGCGGCACGTATTGCCAGCGCATGCGACCCGAAATCTAGACGAATTCAAAGGGTTTAGTGCCTTGATCCGCCGAAAATGTGGCCATATCGCTGCGGCGATAGGGCTTCTGCGGCCGTTATCGGCGCATTTGTCCGATTCGGCCATCCGTTCGTCCACGGCGCTGAGCAGTTGTCCCGTGGCGCCGACGTCTCAACGCATAAAGGCCAACCGCAACGGATGGCCCAAAAAAGTTCAAGACCGAGTTGATGGCGCACGTGACGCCAACAACTCGGTCCTGATGTTAGATCGGAATGACGCCGATGTAACGAAGACGCTCTTAGCGAGCGACTTCAACAGCCGGAGCATCCGCGCCAAGCTTCATCGGGGTGTGCTCAACTTCTTTGCGGCATGCGCCAAGAGCAACAGCAGCGATAACGGTGGCGAGAACGATTGCGCCCTTCATAGATCTTCTCCTTATGTTGTCCCGGGCATATGCCCAAGGTTAGCGAGCGACCTGCTCGGTAGCCGGGACATCTGCGCCGAGTTTCATCGGCGTATGCTCAACTTCGCGACGGCATGCGCCAAGCGCAACCGCAGCAATCACCGCTGACAGAACGATCAGCCCCTTAACACCCTGCATGGTCATATCTCCTGATACGATTCCGGCAAAAGCCGTATCTTGGGGTACCGATCTCAAGCGCTTCGATCAAGAACAGAGGCGTGTTTGTGCAAGTTTTCCAAGGCTACAGGTGCGAAAATGCAACGCCGTGTCGGACCTGCTTCGCACCTTATCAAGGCGCCTTACGAAACGGCACAACCGCTTGATTATGAGCACTAAATACTGAAAACGCGAGACTGGATGCGACGGCCGGCAGTGGCCAGATGTAAACAGGGTCTTAATTCAGCAAGGGAGACCAAGCCGGGTCCGAGCCGAACGACGGCGTCGCCACTTGGCGCTCGTTGTAGCCGGTCAGATCGACGGAATGGATACGCGGCCCGCCGGTCGCGCCTTGAGATTCGCGAAAGAACATCAAAACACGCCCGTTCGGTGCCCAGGTCGGTCCCTCGTTGTGATAGCCCTCGGTCAAAACACGTTCGCCGGTGCCATCGGGGCGCATGACGCCGATCAGGAATCGCCCGCTCGTTTGTTTCGTGAAGGCAATGTAATCGCCGCGCGGTGACCACACCGGCGTTGAGTAGCGCCCATCGCCACCAACGGAGATTCGCCGCACGCCTGACCCATCCGCGTTCATGACGTAGAGTTGCTGCGACCCCTCACGATCGGACTCGAACACGACCTGGCGTCCGTCGGGCGAATAGCTCGGCCCGGTATCGATGCCGTTCGATTGCGTCAGACGCCGCGACTGGCGCGTGCGCAAATCCATTTCATAAATGCTGCTCGAGCCATCGGGCGTGCCGAGGCTCATGACGACGCGTTGCCCATCGGGCGAGAACCGCGGCGCAAACGTCATGTTCGGAAAATCGCCGACGAGTTCGCGCTGCCCGGTCTCGAGGTTCATAATAAAAACCTTCGGCTGGTCGCGCGTGTAACTCATGTAGGCGATTTCTTGATTTGTCGGCGAGAACCGCGGTGTCAATACGATTTCCTGACCTTGGCTCAGGAGGCGCACGTTGGCGCCGTCCTGGTCCATGATTGCCAAGCGTTTGATGCGCTTTTCCTTCGGGCCCGTCTCATCGACGAACACGACGCGGGTATCGAAATAGCCTTTTTCGCCCGTCAAACGCTCGTAAACCTGATCGGCGATCAGATGCCCGACGCGGCGCCAGTTCTGGTTCGTGGTCGAGAAACGCTGCCCTGCAAGTTGCTTGCCCGACGCCACATCCCACAGCCGGAATTCAGCGCCGACCTTGCCGTCGCCGCCCTTGACGACGCGGCCGACGACGAGCGCGTCGGCGCGAATGCTGCGCCAATCGGGAAAGCGCGGCGCAGCGTTGACGTCGCGGATTTGTTCGAGAAACGAGGCGCGATCGAGCGGCTGGAAAAGCCCCGAGCGTTCGAGATCGGCCTGCACGACGTCTGCAATCTGGCCAGCAAGCTGCGGATCGTCGCCAAGGAACAGCGGAATCGCGACCGGGATCGGCGCCAGGTTGCCCTGGGTCTGCGTGCCTTGCAGTCCGGCATGAACTGGCGTGCCCGCCATTAGCACGGCAACCACAACCACACTTGGGCGCAGCACGCGGCCGAACCAACGAACGAACTTCGGAGCGATCATCAGCGGCGTCTCGATTCCATTGGAGGTGATTCGGCCCAGGCGTAGCTTCACTCCGTTTCGCGTTCGAATGAAGCAACTGTTGGGCGATACCTGCATTTCGTGCACATGCAGCATGTGCCGCCGTCCGAAACCGCCGGTTTACCTGAGCCCCAAGATCGCCGGCCAGTCGAATTGCCACGTCACGGACTTCCAGGCCTCATACTTGTCGGGCGGCAATTGGAACGGCGCGCAGTTCTTCACCGCCCGCAATGATGCTTCCGCCGCAATCTGGAACAGCGGCGAATTTTCCCGCCCGACGACCGCCGGTTCGCCCTCAAGCGAGCCGTCGGGGCGCATTTTCCATTCGACGGTCACGATCGGCGTGTCGTTGCCGCCGCCGCCGCCCGGCATGCTGGCGCACGGCGTCAGCTGCGATTTGATCATGCCCTTCAGCAAATCCTGTTCGCGCGCCGACAGCACGGTGTCGGTGCCCGTCGCGGTGCCGGCTTCTTGTCCGGTCGCGGTCGCCGTCTGACTGGTGCCGGCCGCCTGCTGACCCTTTTTCTTCGGGTCCTTGTCGATCAATGCCTTTTGCTTTGCCGCGTCGTCGGGGGATTTCTCAAGCAGATTGGCGATGGCGTTGGGGTCGAATTTCTTCTTGGCTTCGTCGGCCTTCTTCTTAGCCTCCGCTAACTTTTTCTTTTTCAACTCCTCGGCAAGCTTCTTTTTCTTGGCCTCTTCCTCGGCTTTTTTCTTCGACTCGTCTTCAGCCTGCTTCTTGGCTTCCTCGGCCTTGCGCTGCTCCTCGAGCTTTTGTTCGAGCGCCTTCTGCTCGTCGGGCGTCGGGCCCGGAGCCGGTTCGGGTGGTGGCGGCGGAGCCTCGACCTTGGGCGGCTCGGGCGGCGCAGGCGGCGGCTCGACCTTTGGCGGCTCTGGAGGCGGAGGCGGTTCTAGCTTCGCGACTTCCTGCGGCGGCGGTGGCGGTGGCGGCGCGTTGTCCGGCTTCTTGGTGTCGTTTTTGCTGTCGTCGGGCTTTGGTTCTTCCTTGGCCTTCGACTCCAATACTTTGGCGTCCTCGCTGCCTTGCTTCAGGCGCAGGAATTCCGACGGCGAGATGATTTCGGCTGAAATCGCCGGCGTATCGTCGAGCGGCAATTGGGCCACCGCGCGCATCGATAGCAACGCCAACGCCAACAGCGCCGCGTGACAGCCGAACGATATGAGAAGCCCGAACGGCACGGCCGCTAGCCCCCCTTCTCCTCGCTGGCGACGAAGGCGAGCTTGCGGAACCCGCCGCTCTGGATGCGGCCCATGACGCGCATCACGACGCCGTAAGTCACGCCCTTATCGGCGCTGACGTAGATCACGTCATCGTATCCGTTCTTGGCAATGGCCTTTAATTTCGCAGAAATTTCATCGAGCGGCACGGGCGTCTCGCCGATCAGCGTTTCACCGTTGGCCTTGACGATGACCTGCAGCGGCGCCTCTTTCGGCTGCGGCAAGGTCTGCCCCTTGGCTTCCGGCAATTCAACATCGATGCCGGTTTGCAGCAGCGGCGCCGCAACCATGAAAATGATCAGCAGCACCAGCATGACATCGACCATCGGCGTGACGTTGATCTCGCTCATCGGCGCGTGACGCGCCCGCCGCCGCCTGCCGCCGCCACCGCCTGATTTAAGACTGACGCCCATGGGCTCTAGTTCCTGACGTCGATCTGGCGCGACACGATGGCCGCGAATTCATCGGAAAACGCGTAAAGGCGCTGCGAAATGGCCGAGCTGTCGGCGGAAAACTTGTTGTAGAACACGACCGCCGGGATCGCCGCCATCAGACCCAGCGCGGTCGCAAACAGCGCTTCCGCAATTCCGGGCGCGACGACCGCAAGGTTGGTATTTTTCGACACCGCGATGGCCTGGAAGCTCGTCATGATGCCCCACACCGTGCCGAACAACCCAACGAACGGCGCCGTCGAACCGACGGTGGCGAGAAACAGCAGACGCCGGTCGAGCCGCTCCATTTCGCGACTGATCGTAACATCCATGACCTTTTCCACGCGCAGCTGAATGCCGCCGAGCGCGCGGATGTTGCCTTCGACCGAGCGCTTCCACTCGCGCATGGCTGCCACAAAAAGCGCCGCCATCGTGATGGTGCGGCCGCGCGATAGACCGGCATAGAGTTCATCGAGCGACTGGCCCGACCAGAACATTTGTTCGAAGCTGTCGCTTTCGATGCGGGCGCGGCGGAATGCGAAAAGTTTTTCAACAATGATCGCCCACGACCAAACAGATGCCAGCAGCAGCCCGACCATGACGAGCTGGACGACGACGTGGGCCTGCAGAAACAATTCTAAGAACGAGAACCCGCCGGCAGTCACGGGGGCGACGGCACTCTGGGCAACATCGGCGGGGTTCATCGGTCCATCCAGGTCGCGCCGGCTCGGCCGGCATCGTTGACATCAAACGCATCGCAGGCAAACGCGGCGGGCACGCGGCTGAGCGCGCGGCTCCCGCGCCAATCGCAGCAATCGGCGGCGCCGCCCGATGCGGCACGCGCGCGTAAGATACGAATGGCTGGCTCCCTCGAGCACGCCCCAGCACGACGCTGTGCTTACCTTGAGCTTTTCAACTTGCAATATGACAAAACAAGGGCTTAAGCGGGCGGTCCGTGGCGCCACAGACTGCGGCTTATCCACCGGAATTGACGGCGAAAGCCGCGCGGACGGCGTCGCTGAGGCGCAGCGGCTTTCCCGCCATCGAGACAAGAACAACCGTCACATCGGCCTCAAAAATGCGTTTGCCCTGGCACGTGATCAATTGCGCAAGCGTGACGCTGGCACCGCCTAGCTCTTTCACAAGCGTTTCGACCTCGAGCAGATCGTCCATGCGGGCGGGGCGCAGGAATTCGCACGCCATGCGGCGGACGACGAAGGCGGCAGGCTCCCGGCTGCCACCTGTCTCTTGAGACCGGCCGTCGATCATACCGCGCGCATCCGTGCCGAGCAGGCGCAGAAAATCCGTTCGCCCGCGCTCGCAAAAGCGCACATAGGACGCGTGATAGACGACGCCGCCCGCATCAGTATCCTCGAAATAGACGCGCACCGGCAGCACGTGGCGCTGGCCGCTAGCATCGCGAACAATGCGGCCTGAGAGATCGGGCCAGTTGGCGCTCGTCATGCGCCGGCTCCGCCGCCGAGATCCACAACCACGATCTCCGGCGGCGCGCCGAACCGGACCGGCAGCATCGAACACCCAAGCCCGCCTGAGACGATCAAGTGGCGGCTGTCTTCGATCATGTGCCCATAGGCGTAGCGATTGCCGAAGCGCGACGGCACGATGGGCGAATAACCAAACAGCCGCACTTGGCCGCCGTGCGTATGGCCCGACAAAGTGAGTGAAACGCGCGGCGGCACATTGGGGAAAATGTCGGGCTCGTGCGCCATCAGGATCACCGGCGCCGTGTCGGTCACCTGGCTCAGCGTTTTCGGCAGGTCGTGCACGCCGGTATACTTTTTCTTGCCGGTCTTTTTGAAGTCTTCGTAGTCCTCTGCCCGCGGCCAGAACGCCCACTGGTCACCGAGCCCCGCGATCCAAAATCCCCGGCCGTTTTTCTCGAGCCGCACGGCCTTGTTCTCGTATACCGGAATGCCGGCGGCTTCGAGCGCGAGGCCGGCCCGCGTCGGTCCACTCCGGCGCACCTGCACTTCGTTCTCGTCCCACCAGTCGTGGTTGCCGAGCACGGCATGGACGCCAAGCGGGGCCTTGAGTTGTCCGAGCGGGGCTGCCCAATCCTTGACCGCGACCGGCGATGAGTATTTGCCCAAGCGATGGCCGACGACGTAATCGCCGAGCAGCAAAATCGCATCAGTGCCGAGGCCGTTGGTTTGCGTCACGATCTCCTCGACTCGCGCCAGCGACATCCACGGTTCGCAGATGTGCAGATCGGCGAGGATGGCGAGGCGGATGTTGAGCCCCTGCGTCCACCCCGGCGGCGTGATCGCGTACGGCGTCACGCGCTGGCGGAAACTGGACGCCACGGCATAGCCGCCGAACGCCGAGCCGGAAAAGCCCATGGCCAGCAGCGCTTTCAGAAAGTCGCGTCGTGACAGCACGTGGCGTGTCCCTAAGAACTTAGTCATGCGATGGCGTAGTGACATGCGAATGCTGGCGAAAGCGTGAGCACATCGTCCCCGCTCTCCCCGTCCTTAACGGGGAGAGGGGATACGCATCAATCTCCAGCACTCTCCTCATCATCGAAAATCGGCAGCTCGGGTGCCGCTGAGCGCGACGGCCCCGACAGGCCGAGATGGCGGTAAGCTTTGAGCGTCAGAACACGCCCGCGCGGCGTGCGGCCGATGAAGCCCTGCTGCAACAGATACGGCTCGACGATATCTTCAAGCGCGTCTCGCGGCTCCGACAATGCGGCCGCCAGCGTCTCGATGCCGACCGGGCCGCCGTCGTAGTTTTTTACGATGCAGTCGAGATAGCGGTGATCGAGGGCGTCGAGACCGGCGTGATCGACTTCGAGCATCTTGAGCGCCTTGTCGGCAACGGCGGCATCGATGACGGCCGCGCCATCGACGGCCGCGAAATCGCGCACCCGGCGAAGCAGTCGCCCGGCAATCCGCGGCGTGCCGCGAGAGCGCTTGGCGATTTCGCGCGCCCCATCGACGGCCACCGGCGCGCCGAGAACGCGGGCGCCGCGTGACACGACCAACTCCAATTCTTCGTTCGTGTAAAAATTCAGCCGAACGGGAATCCCGAAGCGGTCGCGCAGCGGATTTGTCAGCAGCCCCGCCCGCGTCGTCGCGCCGATGAGGGTGAATTGCGGTAGATCGATGCGCACCGAGCGCGCCGCCGGCCCCTCGCCGATCATCAGATCGAGCTGAAAATCCTCCATCGCCGGATAAAGAATTTCTTCAACCGCCGGGTTGAGGCGATGAATTTCGTCGATGAACAGCACGTCGCGCTCTTCGAGGTTGGTCAGCAGGGCTGCCAGATCGCCGGCCTTCGAGATCACCGGCCCTGATGTGGCGCGAAAACCGACGCCGAGTTCTTTCGCCATGATTTGCGCCAGAGTCGTCTTACCGAGACCGGGCGGACCGGCAAACAACACATGATCGAGCGCGTCGCCTCTAGCTTTCGCCGCCTGGATGAACACGCGCAAGTTGGCGCGCGCCTGCTCCTGCCCGATGAACTCGTCGAGCGATTGCGGGCGTATCGTCGCCTCATAGGCGTCGGCCTCCTTGCGGGCGCTGGTTACAATCCTATCTGGAGCGGGCCGGTCGGTCATGTTTTGTTCGTGGGGGTATTCGCGGCGTGCGTCAAGCGCGGCCCGTTATTTGTCATCCCGGGCCAAGGGGTCAAGCGAAGCGCGATCCCACAGACCCGGCAACTGTGTTGTTGGTCATGCGCGGAACGGCGCGTTTTGCCTGAGCATGGCATTCAGGGCCACAAGAAGCTTTCGGGCGATGGCGATGATGGCAACCTTTGCGCTCCCTGATCTTGCAGTAATGGCTTTGTAGGCTTGGTTGAAGCGCGGGACGCCGCGGATGGCCGCGAGCGCAGCCATGTAGAGCGCGCGCCGCACGCGCCGCCGTCCGCCTTTGATGCTGCGCTTTCCGCGCCGTTGGCCGCTGTCATTGTTGAGCGGCGCAAGACCGGCGAGAGCCGCAACGGCTTTGGCGGGGCGCTGTCCGA
>JANNSR010000210.1:0-1548 GCA_031402935.1 Hyphomicrobium sp.
AAGTGCTAGCCGACGTCAAACGGTGCATCGCGCTGATGCATACGGCTGGGCATGCGGCAGGCGAAGCCTTTGCCGAGCGCCACGCGACCGTCATCGCCCGGTTCGGCCGCTACCCCGCGCGGAACGCAGCACTTCAGCGCGAAACGACGCCCGAAGAGGATGCCTTTCTGAATGAGAACCCCTACGGGTTCTAGCGGGGGCTGCGGCATAAGAGCGACAGATTTGCTCTGGGAAGCGGACTGTCTGCTCTTCTCTTTGCAGATGGGGTAAGCGCACGTTGCATCAGCAGGACATGTCGAACGATGTACGCCTTGGTCGTTCGCGACGACGGTGCTATTGTCGCTCGTCGTCGGGAGGGTGAAATGATTAAGCCCATGATTGTGATCGCGCTGACAGCCATTGCATGCCTCCCTTCTGCGCCGGCGATTGCCAAGTGGCGGGCTGCTACCTCGGCAGTTGCTGCGGCGGCGAAAGAGCCGCGAATTGCTACCGTACTGGCCGCCACGGAGCGAATGGACGAAGCCATCCTTGCGCGCGATGCTGAAGCGTTTGGCTCGTTTTTCGAGCCCGGCGCGCTCGTCAACAGCCCTTACAACACCGTCGCGACTCGCGATATCGCCGTCGGGCGGATCCGTACCGGAATGATCGACTATACCAGCTTGGAGCGCACGATCGAGTCCGCCGTCACGCGCGGTGATCACGAGGTCATCCTAATGGGTGAGGAAACTTACACGCCAATTCGCAGCTCGCAATTTGCTGGGCGAACGCTGCGACGCCGGACCACCGAGCTTTGGTCTGATGCCAGCGGTTCGCCAAGGCTCGTGCTTCGGCAGGCAACTATCGTCAGTGTCGCCACCAAGCCCTGAACAAGATAAATGGGCACTTCTTCAGGCACCTGACCTGCCGTGTTTTGTTAACAGATAACCGGTTTGAGCTGTTTAGCCGTCAGCCGCGAACGACCGAAAAGTTGTCGCTTGCCGCCAAGGCCGGCGGACGAAAACCGGTCAAGTCTCCGCTCGGCGAGTCTTACCCAGCGCGCGCTGTTACAATCCACGCGCTCGCATTGAAGACGACGCGCCCGCTTTGAATGTTAAGTGCACATAGGTCAGCGACCTTCCCCAGCATGGCGTCACGTTCAGCACCCTCAAGTCCGGCGATTGCCGATGCCGCCGGACCGATTTTCTGAAAATATTCGACGGCATCATAGACGGGATCCGCGCCATCGCCTGCGATATAGTCCCAATCGACCGGTTCGAACGCGATATTCTCCCATCCAGCGGCTGCGAGTATGCGCGTGACATGCGTCTTGTCGGCAAATGCGAACGGTCCCGGCGTCGTGATGTCACCGGTTATCGCAACAGTGCCGACCAACTTGCTGATTTCGGTCGCCCACGCATTGTCTGAGCGATCACGAAAGCAGGAGAAGATCAGTTGCGCGCCCCGGCGCGATGACGCGTTGAGGTTGGTGAAGGCTTTCACGGGATTGGCGAAGAACATGACGCCGTGCCGCGACATGAGCGTATCCGGAACAAATAGTGGATCGCGCCA
>JANNSR010000211.1:0-22203 GCA_031402935.1 Hyphomicrobium sp.
TGAAGATCGAAGAGATCCGCGAGGCGACGAACCACGAAATTCCGATCCAGCTGAAGCTCGGCGCGGCGCGCGTCTATGACGACGTGCGCATGGCCGCAAAATGTGGACCGGATGTCATCTATATTGACGGCATGGAAGGCAGCACCGGGGCCGGCCCGCACTTAGCGACGGAAGATACCGGCGTACCCGGCATCGCCGCCATCCGCCAGGCGCGGAAAGCTTTGAATGATGTTGGCAAGTCGGGCGAAATCTCGCTCGTCTACGCCGGCGGCATTCGCAACGGCTCGGACATCGCCAAGGCTCTTGCGTTGGGCGCCGACGCCATCGCCATTGGACACGCGTCGCTGATGGCCCTCAACTGCAATAAAGCTATTCCCGAGGCGGATTTTGAAAGCGAAGTTGGTGTTCCCGCCGGTTATTGCTATCACTGCCACACGGGGCGCTGCCCGGTTGGCGTCGCAACGCAGGATCCTGTTTTGCGCAAGCGGCTCGATCCCGATAAGGCGGCCGAGCGGGTCTATAACTTCCTGCACACGCTGACGATGGAATGCCAGATGATGGCGCGCGCGTGCGGCAAGACGAACATTCACTCGCTGGAGCCGGAAGATCTTGCGGCGCTTACAATGGAAGCCTCTGCGCTTGCCATGGTGCCGCTGGCCGGCACGCAACATACCGTCGGCCGTCCTGATATGACCCGCTACTGAGGAAAGGAGCCGCGCGATGGCCGACATCAAACCTGGAAAGCCCGTGGCTGTGCCGGATTCGCCCAAGGACATCGATCATTTCATCAAGGGAGACGGCGTCGATACCGAACGCGAGAAGTTAATCGGACAGCATATAGGCTATCGTTATGACGTGAACTTATTGCCGGACTACAGCCGCATGACTCCCTTCTTGAAATCGTACATCGACTTCATGGGGTGGAGCGACCTCAACTGGCTCGAAGACGTGCATATGGGTTACGAGGAAGGCCGGCCCGCGGTGTTCGACCGCAACGTCAACGGCTGGGTTCAAGTGCCGGCCGGTTTGACCCTCCCAGACAACCAGCAGGATCGCGATATGCTGGCGCGCGAACTACTCATCAAGTTCCAGATGAGCGAAAATCATCCACTCGTCGATCTGCGTAATGCCTACGCCAAGTTCTAAGCCGTCAGCTGGAGCTGCTGTATGGACAACGGCGACCGGCCGGCCGAGTGCCCCCGTGCCGGTGACTTGGCGCAAGGACGCAATGCGGCCAATACCGGCATCACCTATGCGCCGTATTGGTGGGACACGGCACCGCGGCGAGATGGCAGTGTTGGGCAAATTCCCCGGCAGACAGATGTTGTGATCGTTGGCTCCGGGTACACGGGGCTTTCCGCCGCGCTGACATTGCTGCGGCGCGGGCGCATCGCGATCGTGCTCGAGCGCGGCTTTCTTGGCTACGGCGCGAGCACGCGCAACGGCGGACAGGTGGGCAGCGGCAATCAGAAGTTTCGCGTCAAAAAGCTGGTCGAGCTGCGCGGCCGGGCAAAAGCCATTGAGCTGCTGCGTGAAGGCACGCGGATGCTCGACAGCATCGCGGAATTCATCGCCTGCGAGAGGATCAACTGCCACTTTATGCGCTGCGGCAGATTTCGGGGTGCGACAAGGCCCGGACACTACGAGGCCATGGCGCGCGACATGGAAGACTTGCGCGACGTCGCGGGCGTCGAGAGCTTTATGGTGCCGCGCACCGAGCAGCACAAAGAAATCGGCTCGGACGTCTTCTTTGGCGGCTCCGTGTTGCCCCATGATGCGTCGTTGCATCCAGGGCTCTATCATGCCGGCCTGATGCAGCGCGTGGAAGACGCCGGCGGTACAGTATTCGGCGAATCAGGCGCCACCTCGATCACAAGGCAAGGACAGGGTTTCGCTGTAACAACAGTTCGCGAAACCATCACCTGCCGCGACGTGATCATCGCCACGAACGGCTACACGGACGGGCTCGTGCCTGAGCTGCGCCAGCTCATTGTTCCCGTTGGCTCAGGCATGATTGCGACAGGAGTAATCCCTTCCGAACTCTATGAGAAATTGCTCCCTCAACAGCGAGTCTACGGCAACACAAATCGCGTCTTCTCGTATTTTCGTGGCGCGCCCGGTGAGCGGCGCATTATCTGGGGAGGCCGCGTGGCCCGGTTCGGTTCCGCAGACACGCCGCGCGCCTACGCGCACCTTGCCCGCGACATGCTGCACGTCTTCCCGGATCTGAAAGACGTACCCATCACGCATGCCTGGGATGGGCTGATCGGTTACACCCATGACGAAGTGCCCCATCTCGGCCGGACGATGGACGGTCTCTATTTTGCCGTCGGCTACTGTGGCACCGGCGTGTCGCGGGCCACCTATTTCGGGAACAAGATTGCCTTGAAACTTCTCGGCGACCCAGAGGGTCGCACGGCATTCGACGATTTGCCGTTCGAACGCTTTCCCGCCCACGCAATCACCAAGCGCATGGTTCCGGTTGTCGAGACCTGGTTCAGCCTGCGCGATAAGTTCAGGTTTTAGTCCTCATCCCTTCACGCGAATCTTCTCCGGGTCGTAGAAGGGGAAGCGCACGACGCTGGCCTTGAGGCGCTTTTGCTGGCCGTCGAGTTTGCCGATTTCGACATCCGTGCCGATCCCAGAATGCATCACATCGAGGCGCGCCAGTGCGATCGTCTTCTTGAGGCACGGAGAGCGCATCGAGCTGGTTACGACGCCGATCGCCGCCCGGCCGATGAACACGGGATCGCCGTGTCCGGCCTTCTCATTGCCGGCGATTTCGAGGCCGACCAGTTTTTTGGCGGGATTGGCGCGGCGGCGCTCAATAGCCGCCTTACCGATATAGTCCTCTTCTTTTTTCGAAGGCACGGAAAATCCGATGCCGGCCTCGAATGGATCAGTGGTTGAGTCAAACTCAAATCCGCCAAAGACAAGACCAGCCTCGATGCGCACGAGGTCAAGCGCTTCGAAGCCGAACGGCGCGATGCCATGTGCTTTGCCAGCATCCATAATCGTATCCCATACGGCGGGGGCATCGTTCGGGTGACAGAAGACTTCGTAGCCGAGTTCGCCAGTGTAGCCCGTGCGCGAGACGAGAACAGGAATCCCGTCAGAGCCACCGAAGCGGCCAATCGTGAATCGGAACAGGCCGAGCTCCGTCAACCCCGGGCGGCCGGGGGGCGTCCAGAGAATACCGCTCAGGATTTCCCGGGATTTAGGACCCTGAAGCGCGACGTTATGAATCTGGTCGCTCGCTGTTTTGAGGAGAACATTGTGTGTGGTCTTGGCCGCCTGCTCCTTGATCCACAGTAGGCTCGCGTCGTCGCCGCCGATCCAGCGGAAGTTATTGTCGCCCAAACGGAACAGCGTACCGTCGTCGATCATGCCGCCGTGTTCGTAGCAGATGGCCGAGTAGACGATCTGCCCCACCGCAAGTTTGCGAACGTCGCGCGGGAAGAGACCCTGCAGAAATTGCTCGGCATCTGGTCCCAGGATCTCGAGCTTTCGAAGCGGGCTCAGATCCATGATGACGGCCCGCTCGCGGCAGGCCCAGTATTCGTCGATCGCGCCGCCTTTAGCGAACGCGTTGGGAACCCAAAAGCCGCGGTACTCGCCGAACGACCGGGTAAGTGCGGACGTGCGTGAGTGGAAGCCCGACTCGCGCGTGAGTTGCAGGGGTGAGTTCGGTGTCATGCGATATCCAATGGCACGCTTGAAACTCGAGTCTTTTGGGTAGACCCGAACAAGGATTTCGGAAAGCCGCCAGCCGTTGGCCGGGTCGATGTCGTCGGGGCACGACGAAGCGCCGCACACGAGATCGGTAATGGCGCGAAGCAAGACGTAGTCGCCGGGGCGAGACCACGGCTCGTCGGACCAGATGTTGTTATGAGCATCGACATTGGTGTTGTAGAAAAAATTGATCGCTGGCCAGCCGCGGTATTGACCGACCTGATACGACTCGAGCGCACGATTGAAGTTGTCCGAACAGTTGGCATGGCCGAAGTAGCCTGCATCCTCATAGAAGCGACGCGTGCAAGCCAAGTTGAAGGTGTCGTGGCGGCCGACCGTGTCTTGGACAACTTCAACGAGAGCGTTGCGGTCGCGATCGAAGAATTTCGAGAATAAACCAGGCTTGGGGTAAGAGGTACCGGTTATCGAGCGCGTTGTCGTCGAGTCGAGCCCTAGAACCGTGCCCTTATCCAACGCCCTGCGGTGAAAGGCGAGGAAGTCAGAACACTGGCGGCCGCCGACGTCGATGATCTGAATAAACTCGCCTTCAAAAACCTCGAAACTTTCCGCGCTCGCGATGCTGACGAGAATTTCGAGCCTGGGCTCTGCGAGCGGCTCTGGCAATCGCGGCTGTCCAGCGGGGGGCGGACGTGCCCGGCGGACAACTATCAGGACATCACTAGGCGGCGACTGATCCCAAACGGTCATCGGTTCGGCAGGCGCGCCGAGAACGACCACGGCGGCCCGCTCGGCCTTGAGAGTCGTCATTTCGCCCGCAGGTGCACCAGGCCCAAATACTTTGGCGGCCTTGGCCCGTCCAATATCGAGACCCCGGCGAAACAAACCGAACCGGACACGAGCCGCGTCCTCACTGTCGCGCCTTAGAATTTTCTGGATACCCGACGGTTCGCCGCCGCCGCTGAGCCCAATCGCGCCAAGATCGCTTTTTCCGGAGTTGTCGAATGCGATGAGCTCGACGGACTGCCCGCCCTCAATGAGCGCAATTTCGAGAACGTCGTCGCGGTCGAGTGAATACGTGGCCGTTCCGCCACCCTTGAGCACATAGCGCTCGACGCCAGGCTGCAGCGCAGGCGAACTTGGCAAGACAAACGTTGGACTTGCTGGCGAAATCATCAAGGGCTTGTTCATCGCAGCGATCCTGAGGTATCGGGCGCCGGTGGCACGGAAGTCTACGAGGCCAATCTCAACGCAGCACCGGCCATTCCAAGATGTCGATACCGCAGCCCTGAGTAGCGCGACCGGCGTCTATCAGAGTTAAGGACCCGCCGGCTTGTTCGCAAGGAACGCCTCCAGTGAATCATCGAGCGCCTTGATCCAGGTAGTGTGATGCTTCGGCGCCACCGTTCCAGTCAGTGTCGAAGGGTACGACCGATCGCGATAGGTCAGAATGCCCTCGACCTTGTGATGTTCCCACTCCTTAAAGAGCCGCGCCACCTCATCGACATTAAGGCGCGGATAGTCGGTCGGCCCCAAAAGATCGCGCACGTATTCTGTCTGGAAATCGATGGCTTCGAACGGGTTGGCGAGATTTTCTTCGAGCCCGACCCATTTCGTCATGTCGGCGGCTTGCTCTGAAATCGACGGCAGCTTGATGCGGTCAAGGACAAAGTCGCGCGCGTACCAAGCCTGCGCATCGAACATGTTGAAGGTGTAGTACTGGTCCTGCATCCCAATATACATGAGCTTCGGGTTGCCCCACCAGAAAATACCCTTGTAGATGTTCGGCGGATAGAGCCGGTTGCGGGTCTTTAGACGCAGACTATCCTCCAGGAACGGGAAATGGTGCAGGTAGCCGGTACACAGCACGATGGCGTCGATTTCTTGCATGCTGCCATCCTTGAAGTGGGCGATCTTGCCCTCGACCTTTTGCAGCAGCGGCAACTCCCGGAAGCTGGGCGGCCAATTGAAGCCCATCGGCTTGGTGCGCCAGCTGAACGTCACCGACTTGGCGCCGTACTTATGGCATTGGGTACCGATGTCCTCCGCCGAATAGCTGGCGCCAATCAGCAGCACGTTCTTGCCGGCAAACTCGTCGGCCGAGCGGAAGTCGTGGGCATGAAGCACACGGCCCGGAAACTGCCGTATACCTGGGAATTCAGGAACACTGGGCGTTGAATAGTGCCCGCTGGCCACGATCACGTGGTCAAATTCTGAAGTCGATACCGTATCGGTCGCGAGATCTTTGACCGTGACGGAAAATTTTCCGGTGTCGTCGCTGTAGGAAACCCAGCGGACCGCCGTGTTGAGTTTGATGTATGACGCCACGCCGCTCTTGTCGATGCGGCCCTTGATATAGTCGTGCAGTACCGCGCGCGGCGGATAGGACGGTATCGGGCGGCCGAAATGTTCTTCGAACGAATAGTCCGCGAATTCGAGGCACTCCTTGGGTCCGTTTGACCAAAGGTAGCGGTACATGCTGCCGTGTACCGGCTCGCCGTATTCGTCGAGGCCCGTGCGCCACGTGTAGTTCCATAGTCCGCCGTAGTCGCTCTGCTTCTCGTAACAAATGATCTCTGGTACTTCGGCACCCTTTTTGCGCGCGCTTTCGAAAGCGCGTAAAGCTGCGAGGCCGCTTGGGCCGGCTCCGACAATTGCAACTCTTCCTTCCATATCTTCCCTCGTTTGCTGTTGCCGGCAGGTTTGGCGTCGCCGTAGAAGTCAAAGAAAGGGGCCAGGCCAACCTCGGCTCGGCCCCTTCAACTTCGCAAATTGCACTGCAATTCGGATTGCGCGATGGTCAAGCCGGCAGCGTGAAAAACCAATTCGACAAGAGCACGACGGCAATGCCGGCTAGCAGCGTCAGGTACGGCAAGATACCAGCTTTGCGAGGGCCCAGATCATTGCCCTCGAGGTTCAGGTCCCGCAGCATGTGCTCGGGGAATTTACCGCCGTCTTGGAAGTAATGCCGGAACAGGAACACCGGAATGATCAAAGCCGAAGCGAATAGGCCTGCCCAGAGCGCATTGGGGTTCCACACCTTTGCACCCGCGCCCATGAACACCGCGTTGACGAAGGCGAACAGTGCGCCGAGTGCGAGGAGGATCGTCGGCGCACGATAGGGACGTTCGACGTGCCCGCTGTCGATGCGATGTATCCAACCGGCGTTGAGGTTCAAGAAGTTGAAGATGATGTAGCCGACGTTGGACACGGCAAGAATAAAGAAGAAGCTTGTCGCGTCCGCCGCGGCAATCGCGAGAATGCACAGGTTGACGACGAGGTCGGTCCACATCGCCCGCGTCGGTGCACCATGTTCGTTGACGTGGCTGAGGTACTTCGGAAGCCAGCCGTCGACGGAGCCTTGGTAAAGTGTGCGCGACGAACCCGCCATGGCCGTCATGATTGCCAGCAAAAGCGCCAAGATCATCAACATCACCATGATGTTGGTGACGATGCTCGTTCCGCCGACCATCTTGCCCATTGCTTCGGCGACACCCGAGCCGTCGACGATCGGCGTCGCAAGCATGCCTTCAAGACCCAGCACACCCTGGAAGGTAAACGGAACCAGGGTATACAGAAGCAAGCACAGCAGTCCCGAGTAGAAGATCGCCTTGAAGGTGTCGGTCTTGGGATTGCGGAACTCTCGCGTATAGCAGATGGCCGTCTCGAAGCCGTAGGTCGACCAGGCGGCAATGAACATGCCGCCGAGTATCAGGGTCCATCCCGGAATGTCCCACGCTCCCGGCGCCGGCGCATAAGCAGCCGCCAGCGGCACCACGGGCGAAAAGTTGCTCCAATTGATTTGGCCGGTCAGGATCGGCACGATGCCTACGATCAGCATTGGAACGATGACGAGGAGACCGATCCACTTCTGCACGCTGGCGGTACCCAAAATGCCGCGATGCTGAATGGCAAACACGATTAGCATCAGCAAAGCGCCAATCCAGAACGTCGCGTTGAGCGAATAGGACACAGGCCCCAACGTGCCGGCCAGTACCGTCCAGTTGCGGATTGCTGGCGTCAGAGCAGCTACGCCATCCGCTGAAAGTAGTGCCGCCATTGCGTCTGCTGAGGTCTTGCCTTCGTTGGCTGTCAGCCACTCCTTGACGCGATCGGAGCCGTCAACGACGGACGCCGCATTGCTCTTGACCCATGCGAGAACCTCGGCCGCATCCGCAGGCGGAATCGGCGCCAAAGCATTGAGGATGTAAGCGGCGGCGATGGAACAGCCGAGCGAAAGCACAGGCGTCCACGCGATCCAATTGCACCACACCGACAACGGCGCGATGAGTTTCGAGTAGCGCAACCAGGCAGCTGCGCCGTAGACCGAGGCCCCTCCCGATTTGTTTGGGAACAGTCCAGCGATCTCGGCATAGGTGAACGACTGGATCATGCCCATGAGCATGGACACGGTCCAGACCAGAAACGCGACTTTGCCCGTGGTGCCGGCAATGCCACCGATCGAAAAGAGGACGAGGGCAGGAACGCCGCTCGCGACCCAAAATGCACCCCTCCAGTCGATGGTTCGTTGCAGTGAGTTACCTGCCGGTTCAGCAGTCGATGGACTATATGTGGCGGTCATAGGATACCCCCGATCGTGTTGAAACGGCTTGAGTGGGCTGCGGAATCAAAAACGCCACCCGTCAGTTTTTGACGCGTGGCGGAAATGGCAGTTCTCGATGGTGGCGCTGTTAAACGGGTCGCCGGCAAGTCTGACAAAAGCTGGTGCGGCATTTGCCGGCGCCACGTCGCCAATGCCGAGGGATAGAAAGGCCTCAAAGCAAGCGGAGCAGAACGAGAGGCAGGATCGCGGGCCGAGCATGGACTGCTCAGGCGCACACCGAACCGGAACAGTTCGACGTTGCCCAGAGGGGACATACGAACTCCTGTACCACATTCGACCACTTTGGGGCCAAAGCCCTCGCTGTTCGTAATTATCACAAGAGAACCGCTGTGCCAAATGCATTAAGTGGACTATAATTGGTACAGCTGACGTCGCTGCGCTCCAGGCTGGTGGAACTTGCTTGATAAATGGACGTGACGGCGCGGAAAGACATGGAGCGTTCATGGCTGATCACGTCACGTCCGATGCACTGCGCCTGGGGCCGCCATTTCGCGGCTCCTTGTCGATTGCCCGCGAGCTCGAAAGGGCCATCACCAGCAGCATCTACGCTTACGAGCAGCAGCTGCCCACCGAACGCCAGCTCGCGCAGTCCTTTGATGCGTCGCGAACGACTGTGCGCAAGGCGCTGGCCATTCTCGAGGATCAAAAACTCGTGCAGCGCCGCGCGGGCAGCGGTACCTACGTGAGCTATAGGGCCGGTGCCAACCAACACGATATCGCGGAAAAGACCAGTCCTCTCGAATTGATTGAAGTGCGGGCGGCCATCGAACCACAGATTGCGCGGCTCGCGGTCCTTCATGCCAGTGCTGTCGACTTGGAAAGGCTTCAAGGTCTGGTCAGCGAGTTGCAGGCCGCCGAGCAGGCTGCCAACCTGGAGCATTATGCTGCGGCCGACGAGCAACTCCATCTCGCGATCGCCGCCGCCACATCGAACCCGTTGCTGGTCTGGCTTTACGAGCAGATCAATGTGATCCGGACCCACGCCTTGTGGGCCGAGATGCGCCAGAAGATCATCACGCAGGAGAATATGCGGATCTATAACAAGCAGCATGTCGCGGTGGTGCGTGCTATTCAGAGCCGCGATGCGGCGGCAGCAGCAGAAACAATGGTCCGGCATATGGAGAAAGCACGCAACGACCTGATCGGCGCTCATAGCCGCTGACAGAGAAACTATTGCTGCGCCTGCATCATGAAGTTGCGATAAATCAGCCGCGCATTCTCGGTAAAGTTCGCCATATGCGGCTGCGCGGCGTCGTCCATGCGATCAAGACCGCCGGCACCATGTGTGCGATCAAGCGCCTGCGCATAAGCCGGGACTGTGCCCCATTCAGCGATAGTCGTCTCCTCGAGCTCGACGTGATATTGCATGCTCCAGGCGCGGTCTCCAAAGCGCATGGCCTGACAGCGGCACGCTGCTGACTGAGCCAGGATGATGGCGTCGTCCGGCGGTTGCGCCACAGCAACCGAGTGCCATTGCAGGGCCTTGCAGGATCGGGGCAGGCCCGCAAACAGCGGATCGGCCAGACCTGCCGGTGTCAACTCGACATCGAGAATTCCGATTTCCGGCGGCCGCTGCGGTCCGCATGTGCCGCCCAACGCATCGGCGAGCAGCTGGTGTCCGAGGCAAATCCCTAAGTACGGCCGGTTGAGTTCGCGAACCCAACGGCGGATGGCGCGCTTCTCTTCGATCAACCATGGACAACTCTCGACGTCCCAAACGTCCATCGGTCCGCCCATGACCCATAGTACATCGTAGTTCTCGAGCGGCGGAATCGGCGCACCAGCATTGAGTTCGACGGCATCCCAAGCAACGCCGTCTTCGCGCAGGAACTTGCGGAATATGCCGGGATGCTCACATGCGATATGCTGAACCACGAGAAGCTTCACAACCACCCCCGGCTACACGCGCATTCGCCTTATGCACGCGCGGGACATTCGCACAATGACGGAGGCAACACCATGCCGCAGAAGCCGCTGACAGGAGGTTGCCTCTGCGGAGCGGTTCGTTTCGAACTGTCGCCCCCCATCCGGGACGTTATCATATGCCACTGCCGTCAATGCGCACAGTGGACGGGGTATGCGGTGGCGGCGACCGCAGTCGCAGCCGGCAATTTCAAACTGGTATCGGGCGGCGACGTACTCAAATGGTACGCTTCCTCAGTGCAGGCCGAACGCGGATTTTGCAGCGTATGCGGGTCGAGCCTGCTTTGGAAGCCAACAGACGGCTCGCAACTGTCCGTGCTCGCGGGAAGCCTCGAGCCACCGACCGGACTGTCCGTCAGCGCTCACATTTTTGTCGCCAACAGGTCGGACTACTACGTCATTGTAGATGACGCCCCCCAGTGCGAATTCGGAGCCGGCACGCTAGCTCGCGTGCAAAATGATGGCGGATGAAACTGCGCCGCGCCTGCGTTCGCCGTCAGAACGAACATTGCGTCTTTTTGGCCTAGCTTTTGGTGAGCGGCCGCAGAAAGTGCTGACTTTTATCGTCGTCTGGTCCAGGCCAAATTCTGCAGTCGGACAAATTCATTGTCATGACCGCTCAGTTACGGTTTGCGGACAGACTGCGCCGTGCTTCAGCAGAGGGTCCGCCGGAATGGTAATTAGAACCAACGACGAAAAATCGAATTGCCTGACGCCGCATTTCGCTTTTAAAACTGAGAAACGTTTAAGTTCTTGAAAAAAAGTCAACATGGTTGCGGGGGCTGGATTTGAACCAACGACCTTCAGGTTATGAGCCTGTTCCATGGTGGATATAGCTGCACCAAGCTGGACAAGATGATAGAAAAAAATAATATCAATATCAATAAGATGGTCGTGATTTTGCGTCCAACCTGGTCCTTCCAGGACTAGCGTCATCCCGCTTTTTTGCGTACCATTTTCGTACCATCTTGCAAAAAGGTACGCAATCGATGCCTGTGCTGACACTCACCGATGCCTTCATCAAGGGCAAGAAATGCCCCGTTGGGCGCAAGCTCGTTGAGTTCCGGGATACCGAGGTTCGCGGCCTCGAATTGCGGTGTCGGCGAGGGGCGCAAAATCGTGGCGACTGCACTATACGCGCCGAAGCGACGGCAAGCGTCGCGTGGTTGGGCTTGGCTCGTATCCAGCGCTCGCACTCAAGGACGCAAGGACAAAAGCGAAGGGGTTGCAAAACGAGGTTGAGGGTGCGGAAACGCGGGCCGATCCGGCGGCCAAGGTCCAGGCAATCCGGCAAGCCGAAACATTCGCGGATATATCGGCGGAATGGTTCGAGCGGCATGGCATCCCTAACAAGACACCGCGCACTCTTCGCGATGATCGCTCGATGCTAGACCGGCATATATTGCCCCGCATAGGCGCCATGAAGGCGGTCGAGGTGACGAAGCGCGACGTGATCCGATTGCTCGATGATGTCGCTGGAACGCCAGACTCGCGCGGTGGCGATGATGGCGCTGGGCGGATAATGACGCATCGGCCTAATCGGGTTTTTGAGTTGGTGCGGTCGATCTTTCGTTGGGCTATTGGCCGCGATCTGTTGAAGGTCGATCCGACTTGGGGTCTTCAACCGCCGATCAAGAAAGAGGAAGAACGCGAGCGCAATCTATCGGTGGAAGAGATCGCGCAATTCTGGGCGGCTCTTGACCGGACGCCTTTGGAAAAGCGCGTCGTTCGAGGCTTGCCACGTGGCGCGCGGGTTGTTGGATCGGATGACGTGCCGCTGACACGAATGACGGCACTGGCGATGAAGCTGTCGCTTGTGACGGGGCAACGGATCAGCGAAGTCGCTGGTATTGAGTTGAAGGAAATAGACTTCAATCCGACCGCGCCAGTTTGGACGGTGCCGGGCAAGCGAACCAAAAATAACAGGCCCAACCGCGTGCCGCTATCGCCTTTGGCGCTATCGGTCATTGCCCAAGCGAGGGAATTGGTCGGTGGAAGCGTTTGGTTGTTTCCGAGCCCAAACGGCACGGCTCCGATGGGAGCCCATGCGGCAACCAAGGCGCTGGGCCGTGCGCGGTCTGCGATTGGTTTGGAAGATTTCCGCATTCATGATTTGCGGCGGACTGCGGCCACGCGCATGGCAGAACTTGGAATTAGCCCGCACACGATTTCACTGATCCTAAACCACGCCAGCGCCCGCAAGGGCAGCGTGACCAGCAAGGTCTACGTTCAATACAGCTACGACAAAGAAAAGCGGGAGGCCCTCGGCGCGTGGGGGAGCATGTTGAATGCGGCCACGAAAATTGTGGCTGTCTACGGAAGTGAAAATACGGTCAGGACCCCTCCCAAGATGGTGTATTCACGGAGGCCAGCGTAGCCACCGACTGCACCGAGACCATCGGTTCGGTTCGTCAAGCCAGCAGCAAGCTTCGAGCGCTGCCCACGGCACCACGGCCGCCATCTCGTCAAGGAACACATCGCGCTTCGTGCGCTTCTTCTTGGCCGCATAGTCGAGCGATGCGAAGCTCAGCTGGTCCATCGGAGTGCTCCTCGAATCAATGATCCAAGTGTGCCATGACCGCGAGGCTGTTCAGAGGTTCCTTAAATAGAAATCAGAATGTCCGCTGCGAGATAATTCGTTCACCCGGCAGCGGACGAGGCGTGGGCTGACCTCAGTTGTTGCCGCCGAGGTTCTTCTTGAGCTGCGACATCAGCATGTCGCGGGTGCTGTCGGCGCTCTTGGTGTCGCCAGACATGCACTGGTCGTAGCCGTTGAGCGCAAGGCGCATCATAGCAGCGCGATGGCCCGGGTCCATGTTCAGATGGCCGCTAATGGCCTTTGTGATGTCGTCGAACTGCGTCTCGCAGGCGGCAGAAGCGGGAACCGCGAGCAGGCCGAGCGCAACGATGGCGCCGAGTGTTTTCTTGATCATGGCGTATCTCCAATTGGTTTATGGGCAGAGTATTTGAAGCCGCTCGGAATGAGCGGGTGCGCTTAGGTCTAGAGAGCAAGGGACATTTACGGAAATACCGGCTGGCTTCGAATTCGATAGCCGTCGAGCATGGGAAGTAACGTAACGATCCGCGCCACCGCATCGAAACTAATCAGACGTCTTCAGCCGCGCTGTCAGAAGGCAAGCAAGCCCAAGTGCTGCACCTACACCGGCGACGCAGGCGCTCCATCCGAAATGATCGAAAAGCTGACCCAGAACGGCGCTGCCAACGAGCCCACCGGAAAAATATGATGCCAGATAGAGCCCGCTCGCGGCGGCGCGGTTTGCTTCCGCAGCGCGGGCAACATATCCGGTTGCTATCGCCTGCGCCGCAAATGTCCCGACCGCGACGAGAACCATGCCGGCCAACACCGCCCACAACTTCACTGCGACGAGAAGCGGCAAACCGGCGCCGGCCAAGGCGAGACTTCCCCACAACCCTGGTCTCGCGCCGATGCGGCGTGCGAGCGAGCCGGCCAGCGGGGTCGTGAAGACCGACGGCAAGAAAACGAAATAGATGACGCCGAGCTGCATCATGCCGACGTTGAGCGGCGGGCGCACAAGGACGAAGTTGACATACGTGAACGTTCCAATGAATGCGAACAGGATGCAGAAGCCGATGCCGAAGACGGCGCGCAACACAGGATTAGCAAGATGCGCAGTCCACGCCGTCATCATCGGCTGTGTTACGACCGGGCTCAGCTTATCCTGCGCCACCGGCGGTACGCGCTGGATCGTAAAATAAACCAGCGCCGCACCTAAGAGATTGAGCGCTGCGAACACGTAGAAGTTCGCCGCAAGACCTGCATGATCGACAACCGACGTCGCAATCAGGCGGCCGACAAGGTTGCTCGCGACGTTACCGGTGATGTAGGCGGCAAACGCGCTTGTCGCATCAGCGGCGGTAAAGCGCTCGCCGAGGTGCGCCAGCGTTAGCCCGAAGGCGGAGGCCATGCACAAGCCCTGCATGACGCGCAAAGCCGCGAACGTCGCAAGGTTCGGCGCAAACGCGAGCAGTGTGGTCGGGATCGCGAGGAGAGAGAGGCTTAGCAATATGCCGCGACGGCGGTCGATACTCTGGCTGAATAGCGCCACTGCAAGGCCGCCGGCAGCCATACCGAGCGTGCAGGCGTTGACGGCGAGCCCCATGGCTGACGGCGCGACGCCATAGTGATTCGTCAATGCCGGCAGCAGCGCTTGTGCCGCAAAGAGATCGACGACGGTCAGGAAGGCGGTTAGCGCGATGATTGCGAGGCGGACAAAATCAACCGAACGTGCGCCTGGCGCGTTTGCCCCTAGCATGACTTCTGTAGGACTCGCATGCTTCACGGTTGTGCCTTTCAAGTGAAAGGAATGAAATGTCGTCCCCAAGCCGCGATGCGAGCCTATGGCCGCATCGGACTTGAGGATGAGTTGAGCGGTACTGCAGACGTCCGAACCTGGACGCCTTACATATTTTTGTCCTTCGGATCGGCGGCGATATCGGCCGAAATCAGAACGACCGCCTCCTTCGACGTGTTCTTCCACCAATGCGACAGGCCACCCTGCTCGACCGAGAGTTCGCCTGTCGTGTGCACGATAGGCTCCGCGCAGTGGTTCGAATATTCCGTGATCGTGCCGGAGACGACATAGATCAGGGCCGGGCGTTCGCCGTGGCTGTGCCAGGCGACTTCGCCGCCGGGCTTGATGTCGAGGCGGCGCATACGGAAGTGATGACCGGCGACCGCGACCTTCTCTTTCGACAGATCGATTTGGCCGAGCAGCATTTCAGCGACGTCCTTGTGTGCCGTGGCACCCGCTTTCTGGCCGTCTGTCGTGACTTTTGCAGCCGGGCATTCACCGGCGCTGGCGGCACTGACGCCGAACAGCAGCGCGCCCGAGAGCGCGCCAGCAACAGCGATCGCCGTCAGGGATGTTTTTGTGAAAGTGGGCATGGGACAATTCTCCGTGTTGAAATAAAGGGTCTGTGGCGCAGGCGGCGTCCACACCGAGACAATGCGCTGGACGCAGCGATGATTTGAAATACCCGTTCGATCCGCATTCGATAGCCGCGGGCTATCAGGGCGGCGCATAGAACCGCGTCCCCGGCCGCAAGATCGCAAAGTGATCTGCACAGCCTGTGTCTTTGCCAGTCAAGATTTGCGCGCTGCAGAAGCGGGTAAAGGTCCCGGATTGCCGCGCGCGTGCTTTGCACGCTGTCGCGACATCCAGGACTGCGGATCGTGTATCGGGGTGTTATCGAAACGCTAGAAGATCGATTGTGCCGGGGACGCCGGCGACGTTTGCGCCGGGGCGCGCGACGAACGGCACGGCGACGCTAAAACCCTGCGCCTTTGCGTGCATCAGTGTCGACGCCGGGAACAGCGCCCGCGTGCCTTCGGTCTTGTTGTGCTTTTCGAGCTTGGCTGCGAGGTTCACCGCCTCCCCGATGACGGTGTATTCGAGCCGGTCGCCGCCGCCGAGTGTCGCGAACACGATCGGACCGGATGCGACAGCGGCGTTGACGGTCAAGCGTTCGCTGACGCCGAGTTCAGGCAAGGCGCTTTCCCAGGCTTTGGCCTCGTGTAAAATCTGTTCGAGTGCGCGCAGCGCGTCGGCAGCGGACGTACCTGAGGATTCCGTGCCGCCGAACGTTGCCATCACACCGTCGCCGAGAAACTTGTCGATGACGCCGCCGTTGGCGCGGACGACCGGGATGATGCGGGCATGAAACGCCGTCAGAACCCGCACAACCTCCTTCGCCGGCACGCGGGTCGCAAAGGGCGTGAAGCCTCGAATATCGATCATCAGGATCGCGGCGTTGCGCTCAACCGCTTCGCCGGCTTCGATCAAGGTACCGGAGCGGGCGATCTGATCAGCAACGCCTTTTGACAAGAAGCGGCCGATTTCGCGCGCGGCTGTTTCTTCACGCACCGCCGATGCAAGTGTGCGTTCGGCGCGCCGGGCACTCAGTGTCAGAACGCAGGTGATGACGAGCATCGCGAAAATCTTGTCGAACTCGGCGCCGACGAGGATGCGGCTCGACGTCATGTAATCGACGAAGCTGCGCGTGACCGCGCCGTCACCGCTCGCCGATATAGCTACAAACGTCAGCGCCGCCCATCCGGCCGCCCCCGCAAGGCCGGCAGCGAGTACGTAACGCGGGTCGAAGCGCAACGCCCGCAGCACCACCAACACGATCAGATATACAAACGTCGGCGCCTTCAAAGCGAAACCCGGCGGCTGGCTGTATTGGATATGGAACGACCAGATCAAGCCGAGCACGAGCCCGACGTCGGCGCAAATCGAGACCGCGACGAACCAGCCCGGCACAGCGCGTTTGGTGATCAGCCAATAGCGAAAGAGCGAGAACGCTAGATACAGCGCCAGCGCCAACGGCACCGGCGCCAGCATGTTGATGGCGGCGTCGCTTGGGCGCGGCGCAAGCAGGTACAGCGTCATCAGCGTCACGCCGAGGCCGATCTGGACCAGACCGATCAGGTGCTCGCTGGCGCGGTCCTCGGCCATGATGATCGCCTTGACGCGGTCGGGCAGCGCCGCCGTGTCAGGACGTGCGAACAGCGCGCGCAAGGATAGGCGCGCTGCTGGTACGCCATGATCCATGTTTGCCGCTTCTCCGCTTGTGATCAAAGAAACACGTCAGCGAGATCGATGCTCGAGCGCTGGCCAACGGACTCGAGATTGGTGTCCAGCCACTCTGCCGTGCGCGCCCTGCCGACGTCGCGCAGGCGGCACAGAAACGCCCAATCGGGGTTCAGCTTGGTCGCGACGCCGAGCTGGGTCATCTCGGCATCGTCGCGGATCGAGTGAATGCGCATACGCGCGTATTTCTTGTCGTCGAGCGCGCCTTCGTCGATCAGCCGGGTCACGAACTCGATCGTGCGCATTTCCCGCATCAGGCTCGAATTAAAGCTGATTTCGTTGATGCGGTCGAAGATTTCTGGCGCCGTTCGCGGCAATTTTTTGCGCTCGATCGGGTTGATGTGGACGATAACAACGTCCTTTGAACCCTTGTTGTAGATCAGCGGGAATATCGCCGGGTTGCCCATGTAGCCGCCGTCCCAATAGGCTTCGCCATCAATCTCGACAGCCTTGAAGACGTAGGGCAGGCAGGCCGACGCCAGCACAGTGTCGGCCGACATCTCGGCGTTCTCGAAAACTTTGATCTTGCCGGTGCGGACGTTGGTCGCGCTGAGAAACAGCCGCGTCGCGCGGTTGCATGTCGACAACCGCTTGAAGTCGACGACCTGCTGCAACACGTCTTTCAGCGGGTTGATGTCGAATGGGTTCAACTGATACGGCGAGAACAGGTGCGTCATGGACTGAAAGGCCATGAAGGCAGGAGAAAAGTCCGACGTAAAGCCGTAGGCCTGCAGCCACTTTTCCCACGGCGAAGTCCGCACGGGCGAGTAGATTTCGCCGGCGCGGGAAATTTCGCGCCAGAACTCGGCGAGCTTTTCGCGCGCTCCAGCCGCGCCGCCGATCGAGACGCCGTAGGCCATCACGACCGCGTTCATGGCGCCGGCACTGGTGGCGCTGATCGCGGAAATGTCGAGGCGGCCGTCCTCGATGATTTTGTCGAGCACGCCCCAAGCGAATGCGCCGTGGGCACCCCCGCCTTGCAGCGCAAGGGTGATAGATTTGCGGTTGGCGCGCTCAGCCGGAGCAGTCGCAACGGTGTCGGGATCGTAGATGTTCATTGTGCTGTCCACCCGCCTTCGATCGGCAAGGCTGTTCCTGTAATTGATTTGGCTGACATGCCGCAGAGGAACACGGTCAGCGCGCCGACTTCGTCCGTCGTTACAAATTGCTTTGTTGGCTGAGCGTGCAGCAGCACGTCGTGGACGACCTGCTCTTCGGTCAGCATGCGGGCGTGCGCGGTCTCGGGGATTTGTTTCGCGACCAGGGGGGTGAGCACGTAGCCCGGGCAGATCGCGTTGACGGTGATGCCGTGTTCGGCGGTCTCGAGTGCGACGGTCTTCGTCAGGCCGACGATGCCGTGCTTGGCCGCAACATAGGCCGACTTGAACGGCGAGGCGACGAGGCCGTGCGCGGACGCAATGTTGACGATGCGGCCGAAGCCGCGCGCCTTCATATCCGCCACACAGGTGCGGATGGTGTGGAACGAGGCTGAGAGATCGATGGCGATGATTGAATCCCATTTGGCGACGGGAAACGTTTCGATGGCCTCGACGTGCTGAATGCCAGCGTTGTTAACGAGGATATCGACTTTGCCGAAGGCGGCGCGGGCTTCCTCGACCATCTGCACGATCTCATCGGGTTTCGACATGTCGGCAAAACTCATCGCGGTTTTGACACCGAAGCGATCTTCGAGGTCCTTGCGTTGCGCCGCTATGCACGGAGACGAGCCGAAGCCGTTAAACATTACGTCGGCGCCGGCTTCGGTGAGAGCTCGCGCAATGCCGAGCCCGATGCCACTGGTCGATCCGGTGACGATGGCCGCATGGCCGCGCAGGCCTTGCATATGGCCGGCGCCGGTTGCTGGCGAAATCTGCGTGAATTGCATGGTGCTCATCCTTCAGCTCACAACGGAAAAAAGGGCGGGACCCGGGTGCACGGGGGAAGTGCTGTCCTGGGTCCCTAACTGCAGACGGATGGCGTGAGGGAGACGCCGTCTGCTGGCTTGCGATTGCGGCGGCGAGGGCCGAAGGGGAGGGGAACTTCGAATTTGGCCGCCGGTTTCGTTTACCTAACGTGGTAAGACCGTACGGGCCGGGCCGCTGGAATAGAAATAGCGTTTCGGCTATATTTCCATAGCGCTTGGCTATGAGCTCGCGGCGGACGGAGCGTCTCAGGGACCGTCGCGCAACGAATAGTTTTTGGCTTTTAGGGAATTGGTTATCCGCAATGGAAATGCACCAAGTCAGATACTTTCTGGCCGTCTCCCGCGAGTTGAATTTCACGCGCGCCGCCGAAACGTGCAACGTGGCGCAACCGTCGCTGACGCGCGCAATCAAGCAGCTCGAAGAGGAGCTTGGCGGCGAGCTGTTCCGGCGCGAGCGCAACCTGACGCATCTATCCGAACTCGGCCACCGCATGCGGCCGATGCTGCAGCAGTGCTATGATAGCGCATTGTCGGCCAAGTCGGTGGCCCAGTCGATCAAAACCGGCACAATCGCGCCGCTGTCGATTGCGTTGTCGTACACGGTCAACATCATGCTGCTGGTGCCGTTTCTGACCGAGCTGGTGCGGGTGTTCCCGGGGCTCGAGTTGCGCTTCCTGCGCGGCACGACTGCCGACATTGCGGAACTGCTGAAAAAGGGCGAGGCCGAGGTTGCGGTAGCAGGACCGCTCGAAGGTTCATGGGACCGCCTTGACGGCTGGCCGCTGTTCAGCGAGCCCTACAAATTGCTGGTTGGCCAAGGCCATCGATTGATGTCAGCAAGTCGTGTCGCACCGGGCGAAATCAGCAAGGAGCGCCTGCTGTGCCGCATCAACTGCGAGCATGGGCAAGAACTATCCGACTTTCTGACCGGCAGCGGCTCAATGCCGAAAATGAAACACAACGTCTGGTCGGAACAGGATTTGATCGCGCTGCTCGAAGGCAACATGGGTGTCGGCATGGCGCCGGCAAGTTCGGCTGACGCGGCCAAAATCGGCGTGCTCTCGATCGACGGGCTGACAGTCGAGCGTACCGTTCACGTCTACGGTGTCGCCGGCCGCCAGCGTTCGATGGCGGCCAGTACGCTGATCAAGATGCTGCGCGCCGCCGACTGGCACCCGGCTGCCGCGGCCGTGAAGCCGACGGTTGCTGCCGCGGTTCAGGCGACGTCAAAGGCAGCGGCTTCGGCAGTTAAGTCCGCGCCGATTTGAGGCCTGCAAGAATGGCGCTGGTATCCATGCGGCGGCGATAGTCCGGATCGATGAAGCGGTATTTGACGAGGCCATCCTTGCCGACGATGAACGTCGCCGGGATCGGTAGGGTCCAGAAGGCGTTACCTTGCGAGGGTTCGACGTCCCAGCCGGCCGCCTTCATCGCCCGCTGTTTTTCTTCGTTCACGTAAAAGGCAAGGTTGAGCAGCAACGCGTAGCCGTTGTCCATGTCGCTCAGCACCGGGAACTCGGCTTTGACGGTCGTCGCGAGTTCAGCGTTGAAACGCTCTATCTCGGGTGTAATCGCGACGAGTTCGGCGCCTAGCTTTTTGACTTCGCCGTGTATGGCCTGCAGCGCGCTGGCGTTGATGCGGCAATATGGGCACCAGTGGCCGCGATGGAAGGCGATGGCGACGGGACCGTTTTCGATCAAGCCGCTGAGGCTGACGAGTTGCCCGTTCTGATCGGGCAGCAAGAAATCGGGCATCGGTTCGCCGGGCTTTGGTGCGTCTTCGCCGGTGCCGGCTTCTTTCAAGTGCGTGACCATGCGGTCGACGACGCTGCCGAATTCGGAGCTCAAGGCCCTGACGTCGTCTGCGAACGCCTGCAGGCGGACGGCGAGCGGCGCGTCCATATTGCGGCAGCGCTCGGTGCAGGCTTCGAGAATTTCTGCAATCGGCTTGTCGGCCATAGCGAGGTTTTGCGTCCTCCACTCAGGCATTTGCGGTTCCGAGTTTAAGTCGAATCGGCCGCCGTCACAACATCGCGCACGGCATTCGATTCCGCCGTCTCAAACCTTTTTGGCAACTTGCAGCGCGGCGAGGATGTCTTCGATGTCCATGCGCTTGCGAAAATCGGGATCTACAAAGCGCGCGACGATGCGGCCGTCGTTGCCGACGACGAACGTCGCTGGGACGGGAAGGAACCAGCCATCGTTGCCCTGCTCAGCATTGATGTGATAGCCGTGGCCCTGCATCATGGCTTTGACCTTTTCGCCGATCCACATGACGAGCCCGAGCGATAGGGCGTAGCCGTTGTCGATGTCGGTCAGGATGATTAGCTTGTCGGACGTTTCAACGCGCAGTTCGTCGGCAAACTTCTGCCGCTCTGGAACGATAGAGACGACTTCGGCCCCGTGGTCCGCGATGTCGCGATGGTGGGCCGCAATCGTCTTCAGTTCGATTTTGCAGAACGGGCACCAGTGGCCACGGTTGAAGCTGATGACGACCGGGCCTTTGCGGGTCAGATCTTCAAGGCTGACGATTGCGCCCGACTTCGACGGCAAATTGAACGGCGGCATGGCGTCGCCAACCGCGGGGGCTGTCGTGCCGACCTCGCCGGCATAGAGCTTGGCGACGAGGTCGTCGTAGGCCTCCGTCCAGGGGAAATCGAGTTCGCGGAGTTTCGCCGAATAGGCGGCCAGCCGCGCGTTGAGCGGCGCGTCCATCACGCAAATGTCGCTGAAGGCTTCGTCGAGCGTTTGTGGCGGCATGTTTGCCTTGGCCTCCGTACAGGCGCGTTTTGGGGCGCGGTCCCGTTCCCCGGTACGACGCGACTATAGCCCGGTTAGCCATAGCTGACGGCTATCGATTGAAGAGAAAAGCGATATTTCAAACGGCAGACGGCTTGCAGCAGAGTTCGCCGCCGAAGGGAGGAGCGCGAATTGGCTTCTGCCCGCTATCGCCCCTCAAGGACAGGAGACGAGCCATGACCAATATTTCCCGGACGATGTCCCGCCCGTATCTGATCGCAACCGCCATTGCGGCGGTCTTCGCGATTTTGTCGCCGTTCATTGCCGCAAACGCGACCGAAGCCCGCCCTGCCGGTGACGGCGTCGTCAAAGTCAAAAGCGCCTACGGCGTCGATGAGACCATTTTGCGCTTGAAGGCCGACATCGAAAGCAAGGGTATTAAGTTCTTTGCTGCAATCGATCAATCGAAGCTTGGTGCCGATGCCAACATCAAGCTGAACCCGTCGACTCTGCTGCTGTTTGGTAACCCGCCGCTCGGCATCCAGTTTCTGACCGCCAACCCGAACGCCGGTCTCGACTGGCCGGTGCGCCTGCTCGTCAACCAGGACGATGCTGGGCAAGTTTGGGCGTCGTATACCGACTTCGCCTGGATCGCGCGCCGCCACGGC
>JANNSR010000212.1:0-4037 GCA_031402935.1 Hyphomicrobium sp.
GCGCCGCGCGCGCCATAGCCGATGGCGGCCGGAATGATCAGCGTGCGTTTGCCGCCGACCTTCATCGTCGCGACGCCTTCGTCCCAGCCCTTGATGACTTGGCCGACGCCGATTGAAAATTCGAACGGCTGGCCGCGATCGACGGATGAGTCGAATTTCTTGCCCTTGACGCCATCCTGATACAGCCACCCGGTGTAGTGCATGACGCACGTCTGCCCGGTTTTCGGCGACGCGCCGGTGCCAGCTGTCGCGTCGATGATTTGCAGGCCGGAGGCGGTGGTGGTGGCGGTCATGGCGGTTCCTGTGTCTGTTGTTGGCGATTGAGCCTGAGCTTCGGCTGATGGCGCTTGCGCCGGAGGCGTGGCGGGCTGGTCGCATGCCGGGAGCATCAGCGCGAGTGCTGCGAGGGCGATCGAGCGCGTGGCGGTATTCGGCATCGGGGGCTCCGTTCGTTAGGCCTCGGCATAGCAGCCCTAGAAGGGGTTTGGAAGCACGGCGCCGCGCCGCACGCGGGCCATCGAATACGCATTGACTCCGTAACGGTTCATCCTACAACCCGAACAAACGGGAGGATTTCAATATGCCGACAATGTCGAACCTGCGCCGCCGCAAGATTCAATCCAAGCAACTGAAGGCCGAGAACACGCAGAAGCGTATCGCCAAGGCCGAGAAGAAAGAACGCAACGCCAAAAAGGCGGGGTGAGTTAGCCTCCGCCTTGCGGGGGCGGGGCAGCGCGCAACAGCGAACATTCGTGCATTTTTTCGGCGAGAAAAATGCAAGCCCTTGATGTTAACGCTGATAGCTGTGGAGCGCATCGCTCCAACGTGCTATATTCATAAAATCGGGCAAAGGTCTCGAAACGCCGGTTCGTTGAAAAACGCGCCGGCGTTTTTTGTTTCGGGCGGTGAGTTCTCTGCGCCGTCATCCCCGCACGGCTCTGACCACGCCGTCATCCCGTCGCCGCTCAACACCGTTGAGCGGAACAGCGGACGGGACCCAAGCAAGCTCATAGCAAGCAAAGAATCTTTGGCTCTGGCGCTTGCCCCGCAAGGGGACTTCTCCCCCAGGGGGAATTCCAAGGAGTCGCAAGTGGTCTCGCCGGGATGACGCGGTGGTGCCGATGGCGAGTTACAACCCACCCGCGTTCCCGGCCGGAGTGGTGCGATCAGCACCACGCAGAGCCGGGATCTTTCGCAGTTGAGGTTTCGCGTGATGATTGCGACGGGTAAAGATCCCGGCTCGCGCGCGGAAAGATCTCTGTCTTCTGATTGAAACCGCTGGGCCGCGCTTGGCCGGGAATGCGGGTGTTGCGGCGATCTCGCGTGAGGTTGTTGGGTTACGGCCGAGTGCAGAACGGCCTAACCCAACCTACGGTTCTTCGTTTTGCGCAGCGCAAGTACTTCCGAGCCGGCCAAGGCAAAGAAATGTAGGTTGCGGTCAAGCGCAGGCGAATGCCGGAGCGCAGACCCAACAACCAAGAGCCGTGACGGGAGAGCCAACGTCGTTCCGTGCGTGAGATCGTTGGGTTACGCACCGGAACGAAGTTTCAGAACCCGAATTGCAACTGCCGGGCCGGTGCGAACCCAACCTACGGGTCTTCGCGTTGCGGGCTATGCGGTTGCTACGGTTCTTCGCGTTGCGGGTGTGCTACAGATTGGGCTTTGGATTTCACCCTGGCTGCAGCTTCCGCTGGTATTTTGATCCAAAAATCATCGAGGAGTTTGTCCAGCTCTGCGATACTCTCCACGATTTCATCGAATGTCAGAGTCGTTTGGTTGGACTGGAGGCCGGTATCCGTGATCCACAATGGGGCTGATGAGCTGGCAGCTTGTTCATGATTGTAGTGTTTGCAAGTGCCGTTGAGATCGTTGATGCGCTGCCAAGCGGAGCCGTCTCCCTTTTCAAACACCTTGTACGTTGGTTCTTTCGTTTGGTTGATTTTTCGTAATAGCTCGGCTGCCTCCCACAATGCGCCGATGCAGTAATCGAATTGAGTAACTGCCCTAACATAGTGGCCTAGACGGTGCTCCTGCGGTAGACTGCTAGCATACGCTAACAAATGATCACGACCAACTGCGTATGCATCTGCGGCCTCGTCGGTTCGTTTTAACATGCCCAAGCTAAGGTGAAAAATTGGCGGGTCGGGAATAGAAGACAGGAAATACCGAAGCCGCCTTGCGATTTCTAAATAGTCCTTGCGTTGAGGCAGCGGTTTGGCACCACAGGCCTGCAATCTAGACAGCCCGGGTCCACCAATCAGGTCGAGGATTTTGTCGCTATACTGAACCATGTGCCCACCCCCTCACCCCAACCCTCTCCCCGAGGGGAGAGGGGGGTTCACCCCATCAACCCCTTCATCCACCCTTCATGCGCGGCGCGGAGGTCGGTAAGCGGCAACGGCTTCTCGCCCTTCAACGCGATCGCGTTGCCACCGGGGTCGGATGGGCTAAGTGTGCGGCCGACGATGCGGGCGGGGAGTTCGAGCAAGCGGGCGCGCTCGAGAACTTCCTCGACCTTTAGCGGTGTGACTTCGACGACGTAGCGGCCCTGATCCTCGCCGAACCAGATGGCGTGGGCGGGCAGCTTGCCTTCGTAGGGGTACAGCTCGACGCCGACGCCGGAGGCCTCAAATGAACCGCTATTTGTCCCGCCGCTCAACGCCATTTCGGCGATTGTCACGAGCAGGCCGCCGTCGGAACAATCATGCACGCTCAAGGCCATGCCAGATCGGATCAGGGCGCGGATCAAGCGCCCGGCTTTGATTTCGTCTTGCAGATCAACCGGCGGCGGCGCGCCGTCGAAGCTGCCGGTCGCGTGCTGTTGATAGAGCGACTGGCCGAGGTGGCCGGCTTCACGCCCGATGACGACGAGCAGTGTGGTTTCGCCCTGAAGATTGGCGCCATGAAGATTAGCGCCTTTCAAACGGCTATCGGCGATTTTGGTCCAGTCGGGCACCAAGCCGACGCCGCCGATGGCCGGCGTGGGTGGAATGCCGGCGCCATTTGTTTCGTTGTAAAGAGAAACGTTGCCCGAGACGACCGGATAGTCGAGCGCCTTGCAGGCCTCCGCCATGCCGCGCACGCTGGCCACAAATTGCCCCATGATTTCGGGCCGCTCGGGGTTGGCGAAATTCATGTTGTCGGTGATGGCTAACGGATCGCCGCCGACGGCGCAAATGTTGCGCCAGGTTTCGACGACGGCCTGCTTGGTGCCCATCTCGGGATCGGCTGCGACGTAGCGCGGTGTGCAATCGCAGGAGATGGCGATGCCCTTCTTGGTGCCGTGGACACGGATAACTCCGGCGTCGCCGCCGGGGCGGCCAATCGTGTCGCCCATGACCATGTGGTCGTACTGTTCCCAGATCCAGCGGCGCGAGGCGAGCGCGTGGCCGCCCATCATGTCTTTGAGCGTGCCGAGGATGGAATTCGGCGCGGGCACCCACTCGGGCAATATCGTCGTTGGCTTTTTCGGTTCGATCCAGGGCCGCTCGTACATCGGCGCCGAGTTGGCGAGCACGGGAACGGGGAGATCGGCTTCGACATTGCCCTTGTGCATGATGACCATGCGGCCCGTATCGGTCGTGATGCCGATGACCGCGAAATCGAGACCCCATTTCTGGATGATGGCCTGCGCTTCCGGCTCGCGGCCGGGCTTCAGCATCATCAACATGCGTTCCTGAGATTCAGACAGCATCATCTCGTACGCCGTCATGCCGGTTTCGCGCTGGGGAACCAAATCGAGATTGAGTTCGATGCCGACGCCGCCCTTGTCGGCCATTTCGGATGTGGAGGAGGTGAGCCCCGCCGCGCCCATGTCCTGAATGGCGATGATGCAGTCGGTCGCCATCAGCTCTAAGCAGGCTTCGATCAACAGTTTTTCGGTGAACGGGTCGCCGACTTGAACAGTCGGGCGTTTTTCGTCCGACTTGTCGTCGAATTCGGCCGACGCCATCGTCGCGCCATGGATGCCGTCGCGGCCGGTTTTCGAGCCGACGTAGACGACGGGCAGGCCAACACCCTTGGCGACGGCCGTTTGG
>JANNSR010000213.1:0-5035 GCA_031402935.1 Hyphomicrobium sp.
CCGGAAAAATCGCGCTGCCAAATGGCGTGGCCCGGATGGTTTGGCAGTGCCGGATGGATGACGCGCTCGACTTCAGGCCGGGCTTCGAGCCACTTTGCGACCCGGAGGCCGGACGTCATATGCCTCTGCAGGCGCACGTCGAGCGTTCTAAGTCCGCGCAGCGCCAAATACGTCTCCTCCGATCCCGGGCAGGTGCCGAGCGCTTCCTTGGCGTTGTCGATGTATTTCGCTGCTCGCGCGTTCGCGGTCACGGCGCCGAGATTGCCGTCGGCGTGGCCGACGACGTATTTGGTCGCAGCTTGGATCGAAACATCGGCGCCGAGCGCCAAGGGCTTGCAGAACAGCGGGCTCGCCCAAGTATTGTCGGCAAGCAGCCAAATGTTCTTGGCGCGCGCTACAGCCGCGATGGCTGGAATGTCCTGCACTTCGAATGTTTGCGAGCCCGGGCTCTCGACCAGCACCAGGCGCGTGTTCGGCTTGAACAGTTTGGCGATAGCGGCGCCAATGACCGGATCATAGTACGTTGTTTCGACGCCAAGGCGCGCCAGCATCCGGTCGCAGAACGTTCGCGTCGGCTGGTAGGCGTTGTCCGGGATAAGAATGTGATCGCCGGCCTGGACGAAGGCGAGTAGCGCCGTTGAAACCGCTAACAGGCCCGACGATGTCAGGATCGTCTCGGCGCCGCCCTCAAGGCTGGTCAACGCCTCCTCAAGCGCCCGCGTCGTCGGGGTTCCACGCCGTCCGTAGGTATACGCTTGCGCCCGCGACTTGATCTTTTCGAGCGACGGATAAAGGACCGTGGACCCGCGGTAAACGGGGGTATTGACGAATCCGTGCTGCTCAAACGGCGCACGCCCGGCATGAACGACATCGGTTGCGGCATGGTGGGCGCGATCGGGTGGATCCTTGGAATTTGCCATGTTTTCACGTCTCCGGGGCGCTCTGGGCCGTGGTGGCGCAACTTCGCCCTAAGGTCAAGGACTTGACCGGGGGCGCGGAGCGAGGGATGTGTGCGCGCGTTCAATTCTTTCCACAAGGCTCTGAAAGTGCCAGATTCCGGCGCGGCAGTCCGGCAGAGTTCCCAACACGAAGTTGTCCTCAATGATGATCTCCCGACTGTCTGGCCAAGCGTTTAGGTCTCTGGTGTTTGTAGGTTTCGCGGCGGCAGCGGCTGGTCCAGCAACAGCGGCGTCGCCAAGCAGGCTCGAGACGGTCAAGGTACGCGGCTACGTCAATTGCGGTGTGAGTGAAAGTGCGCCGGGCTTCAGCCAAGTCAATGCGCGTGGACAATGGAGCGGCCTCGATGTCGAGTTCTGCTCGGCGCTTGCGGCGGCGATTTTTGGCAAGAAGGACGCCGTGAAGTTTCGCGGTCTTAGCGCCGGCGATCGATTTAAAGCGCTCGCCGACGGCGAGGTCGACGTGCTGGCGCGAGCGACTGCGTGGACCCTAACGCGCGATAGCGAACTCGGCGTCCGCTTTGTCGATGTCCTCTTCTACGACGGACAGGGATTTCTGGTCCCGCGGGGACATTCGATCGCAAGCGTGCTCGAGCTCTCGGGTGCATCGATTTGCGTGCTGCCAGGCTCGAGCGGCGAGCGCAGCGTCACCGATTTCTTCAATGCGCGCAAGATGCGCTATCAGCTCGTTACGTCGGAACGGTGGGAGCAACTCGTCAAAGCCTATGCGGCCGGCGGCTGTACTGTGCTGACCGGCGATATCTCGGTCTTGGCTCATGAGCGCAGCCGTTTCGCCAACGCGGCCGACCACGCCCTGCTGCCTGAGCTGATCAGCAAAGAGCCGTTAGGCCCGGCCGTCAAAGCCGGCGACGACGCCTGGTTTTCCGTAGTTCGCTGGAACTACATGGCACTTGTCGCGGCCGAAGAGCTTGGGCTCAACAGCGACAACATTGATGCAATGAAGGCCTCGAATGGCCTCGATATCCGGCGCTTTCTCGGCCTCGAAGCCGATCTCGGTGCGCCGCTCGGCTTGGCGCGGGATTGGGCCTACCAGATCGTCAAGCAGGTCGGCAACTACGCCGAAATATTTGACAGGACTCTGGGACCGGGCTCATCCTTCAAGCTCGACCGCGGATTGAACCAACTTTGGACCAAAGGCGGTCTGATGTACGCCGCGCCGCTCCGCTAGTCTCACCTGATGGCGTTCGCAGACCGCGCGCTTGTGAGTGGAGGGCTGAGCGGGTGCAGGAATTCGCTGATCGTGAACAAATTGTCCAAGCCTTGCTGCTGGTCCTGCCAGTCGCGGTGTTGGCGACGCTGGTAATGCTGCTTGTGAAATCTGCAAAAAAGAAAAAATCAAAGCGTAAAGCCGTTGGCGATGGCGCAGCTGCCGCGCAACTGATTGCGATGCCTGCCGAGCCGTCGCCAGTCGCAGCAGCAATAGATGCGCATGCGGCGTTGACAGTGAAGTTACGCGACGCAGAGGCCGATGGCGACAATGCCGTGCTGGCGCCAATCTACCTCGAACTCGCACACACCCATCGCGCGGCTGGCCGGGAAAACGAGGCGATGCGCGCGCTGCGTTCAGCCGCCGGCATCGCCAGTAAGTTCGGTCCGCGGGCAGCTCACGCAGAAGCCCGCCTGGAGCTTGCCGAAATGGCATTCAACGCCGGCGATCTGACGAGCGCCTGCGAACACTGGCAGATGGCCAAGACGGCTCTGTTCGATGATGGCCAGCGCGACGCCCAGGCACGTATCGAGAGGCGGATGAAGGATCAGGGCTGCCCGACCGACTGGGTGCTTACGGATTTTTAAGGTCGAGCGATGGGGCGATCGTCTCGGCGTCAATGGCCGTTGCCTGCGGGACGGCGGGCTCAGGCACGGCTTCCCCGCCATCCATCATGACTTCGATGGTCGCGGCGTCGCCGTCCTTGATTGCAAATTGATTCTTGAACAGCCGCCCGCCCGACCGTGCCGTCACCGTATAGCTGCCAGGCGCAAAAAAGTGTGTCGGAAGGGCGCCCACACTATCCTTCACCACCTCGCCTTCGGCTGAAAGCACATTCCAGTGCGTGTCGGGAAGGGCTTCACCGCCGGTCCGCGTGACCAACTTGAACGTTGCCTTACCGGCGGCATGCGCAACGGCGGCTTCCGTCAATTTTCCGGCTTCAACCGTCACGTCGGTTTCAACCTTCGCATTGGTATCGCCAAAGGTCGAGACGACCCGGTAAATACCGGCGTTCAACCGGATGATTAGCCCCGGTTTGGCGCCGCTCATGATCGCGGTGCGATTGGCGAACTGGTCGCGGTCGTCGGAAAAAAGGGCGTAGGTCACGACGCCAGCCGGCACCGGTTTGCCGGCGATGTAGGCGCTCAAGCGCAACCCGCCGGCATTGAGTACGAATGACTCAAGCGAAGCTGCGCTCTGTTTGACTGAAACTTTGCGCGTGAGGTTGGCCCGGCCGAAAGAAACATTGATCGTGTAGTCGCCTGGCGGCAATTTCAACGACGGACTGGCATCGCGGTTTTCAGCGATCAGCTTGGCTTTGCCGCTCGCCGCATCGCCGGCCTGGAAGACGCGCCACACCAGCCCCTGATCAATTTGCTGTCCGTCGGCTGTCAGAAGCGCGACGAGCTTAACACCGGTACCGGACGGTGGCTTGCCTTCGCCGTCGCGCTCGATGACCGTCATGTTGTTCGGCTTAGCGGTGCCTTGCGGTGGCGGCGACTTCTTGACTTCGACATCGGCGTTCCAGCCCGGCGTCGCCGGGGCGGCATTCTGAGCCATAGCCGGTTGGCCAAGTCCCAGACCAACGGCAATTCCTGCCAACGCTGCGCCAAACGCCCACGCAAACAGGCGCGGAGGCGCAACTTGCACTCGGCCTGTACTTCCTGCGTTCGGGCCATCCGTCATCGGCATGGTTTGTTCGATCGCTGCCGAGGTTGATGTTTGAGCAATTATACTGCCTCGTTTGTATTGCCGCTAGCGCGGATGGCTATCAGAGACGCGGCCAGTCCGGTGAAAAATGGGCAATTTAGGCCCTGAGTGTCAAATGTGTCAGCGTGCTCCCACTTCAATTTGGCGACGTTCGCCGCTTCGAACTTCGAACGCTGCCTCGCTCCGCTTATCGCGAGATTCTAACCTGACCGTATACTTGCCAGGCGTGAGTAGGGCCTTTGGCTCTACAACTGTCGTTCGCCAAACCGGTTGTCCTTTGGCATCGGCGATTTCCCAGAACGTTTCACCTTTCGAAGCGTTGAGACCAGCCGCGGGCTTGAGCGTGACCTCGGCGGCATCGGCCTTTAGGACAACCTCAGCTGGCTTTCCTGCTTCCAGCGTGACGTCCTGCGATGCAAGACTGCGTTGCGCTGGAAGTTGGACGGTGACCCGATACCGGCCGGGCATCAACTGAATTTCGGTTTCGGCTGCGCCTGTGCGGGCAACCTCATTGCGATCGCCGTCGAGAGCAGTGATCCGTGTCACCAGACCTTGATCGGGGGACGTGTTTTTTCCGGCGATCAGCGTTCTAACCTTGAGCGGGATCAGCGGCAGAACGAGGACGCTTTTGACCATTTCCCCGGCACTCACCGCGATGCGTTGCCGGATTTCATTCGGACCCGAGCGTGCCGTCACATAGTAGGTGCCGGCGGCAAGCGTGAAGTCGGCGTTTGCCGCGCGCGATCTCGCGACTTCGCGCCGTCCGTTCGGGCTATCGGGATCGTCTTCGCTGACCGTAAAACTGACGTCTTCGATGGCGCCGCCATCTTCGCGCAACGCGGCTGTGACTTCGAGCCGTCCAGTGCCAAGCACCAAATCGAGCACCTCATCGGCGCCGATGCCGAGAACAACAGGCTTTGATTGCCGTACGCTGCCGTCGCCGGCGGTGACGACATAAGCGCCGGGGGCGACAACGCCGTCGAAAGCGCCGGACCGGCTGACGATCGAAGGGCGCTGCTCAGCGCCTTCACCATCGGGAGAGATTGTCAGGATAGCAGATGCCGAAGTGTTTTTGACTGCAACAGCGCCAGCTCTGACACGCAGGCGGGCTGCGTTCAACGGCACGACAACGTTGAGCGGG
>JANNSR010000214.1:0-3047 GCA_031402935.1 Hyphomicrobium sp.
TAGGCCGTGAGCTGGCCTTTGGAGCTAAGTTTGTCGAGGCCTGAAAGATCTGAGCACTGGTGGATAAAGCCGCGCTCGGTCAGAATGGCGAGGAATTCGGATTTCGGCGTCGTCATGGGGTAGATGAACTTTCGGAGCGGAAGTGTGCCGCAGCAGTGGACTACGAAGGTCCGGGCCGGGTGGCGTCTGAACCTTGCACGGGAAGGGCCAAATGGGCAAGTTATGGGCGATCTAAAGCGGGCGCTGGGCTTGATGAGCGGCACGTCGATGGATGGCATCGACGTCGCACTCATTAAGACCGACGGCGAGGCTATCGTCGAGCGCGGCCCGGCGATGACGGTGTCGTATGATGCCGGGATGCGCAGGCTGCTGGTATCGGCAATAGCGGATGCGAAAACCCTGACGCAGCGTGATGTGCGGCCGGGCTGTCTGTCGCAGGCCGAGCGCGCATTGACGGAGCAGCATGCCGCGGCCGTATCGGCATTTTTGCGCAAGCAAGGCATCAAGCCCGGCAGCATCGACGTGATCGGGTTTCACGGCCAGACTGTTCTACATCGGGCGCCCGCGCTGGGTTCGACCACTTTGCTCAACGGCGAAACCGTGGTGAGCATGAAGCGTGGCCTGACGCTACAACTTGGCCTCGGCCAGATGCTGGCGGACATGACGCACAGTCCGGTGGTTTACGACCTGCGCGGCGCCGATATGGCGTCGGGCGGGCAGGGGGCGCCGCTGGTGCCGGTTTATCATCGCGCGTTGGCCGCCAACCTGCCGCAACGGCCGCTCGCCATCGTCAACGTCGGCGGCGTCGCCAACATGACCTGGATCGGCCGCGACGGCCGTTTGATCGCCTTCGATACGGGGCCCGGCAATGCGCTGATCGACGACTGGATGATGAAGCGAGCAGGCATCGCCTTTGATGAGGACGGGCGGACGGCTGCGAAGGGCAAGGTGCATGAGGATGTCGTGCACTTCTACGTCAATCATTCGTATTTCGCGGTTTCGCCACCGAAGTCGCTCGACCGCAACGCGTTCTTTTGGGATCTTGTCGAAGGCCTGAGCTTCGAGGACGGCACGGCGACACTGACGGCGTTCACCGCCGCATCGATTGCAAAAGCGCGCGAGCATCTGCCAGAAGAACCCGAGCTGTGGGTCGTTTGCGGCGGCGGGAGGCGCAATCGGACGCTGATGAGTATGATTGCAGGGCGCGTCGAGCACGCCGTCGTGCCAGCCGAGGCAGCCGGTCTCAACGGCGACAGCATCGAAGCCGAGGCGTGGGCCTATATGGCGGTGCGGTCGCTGAAAGGATTACCGATCACGTTCCCGGGAACGACGGGTGTACCAGAGCCGATGACGGGCGGCATTCTCGCCAAACCAAAACCGCACCTTGTTCACTGACGCGACAAGGCGGGCACCACACAAGGAGTGCGGCGACGATGACCATGCTGAAAGCCGGACTGGCCGTCGCCATGATTTTGATTGGCGCCGTCGCCGTTATTCTGGGCGCGACGCTGCTGTTCAGCGCCCTGAAAACCGGCACCATTCAGTTGAGTTACGGCAGCGGCGCGACGGCGCAGTCCGAAACCATCACGCAGGCGGGCGATGCTAGCCGCTTCTGGCAGTTTGCCATCGCGCTTGGTATCGCGCCGCTGGTGCTCGGCGCGATCGCGGTCAGGGCCGGGTGGCGGGCGATCAATATGCGGGGCCGTTGACGAGGCTCGTGCAGTTTACTCGTCGTCGCCGTCGTCAGCGCCGCCCGCGCTCGCAGCGGGCGCGCTTTGCGATTCCATACGCTCGACTTCGCGCTGGCGCTGACGCTGAATTTCGCGTTCGCGCTCGCGTTCCTTGTCGCGCGCCCGGTCCTTTTCGAACTGGATCATACGCTCATCGACATATGAGCCGACGATTTTGCCGAGTTCCTCTGTTTTGTTTTCGAAGAAGTGGTTGGCGCCGGCGATCACCTCGTGTGTGATCTTGATGCCCTTCTGGACTTTGACCTTGACCGACATTTCGGCAACGGACGCGGTCGGCACGACGCGATCCTTGTCGCCGTTGATCATAAGGCCCGACGACGGGCACGGCGCCAGAAACGAGAAGTCGTAGAGGTTCGACGGCGGCGCGACGCAAATGAAACCGTCGATCTCGGGCCGCCGCATCAACAGCTGCATGGCGATCCAGGTGCCGAACGACACGCCCGCGATCCAGCAGGTGCGGCTGTCGGGCTTGACGAGCTGCAGCCAGTCGAGGGCGGACGCGGCATCGGCCAATTCACCCGGACCGCCGTCCCAGGTGCCCTGGCTGCGGCCGACGCCGCGGAAATTAAACCGCAGCACCGAAAAACCGCGCTGCGCGAACGTGTGATATAGCGAGTAGACGACCTGATTGTTCATCGTGCCGCCGAACTGCGGGTGCGGATGCAGGATCAGCGCGATCGGGCTGTCGGAGGCCGCTTCGTGGTGATAGCGGGCCTCGATGCGTCCGCCGGGTCCGTTAATGATCAGTTCGGGCATGTCACCTTGTCTCGAATGATGCCGGTTGCGACCGGCGGAGAGGCCCCGTCCGGGGCCATTCCACCTGTTCGGCAGGTTATTTCGGCGCTCAGCCGTTCACATCGCCGTCAGCGGCGGCAAACAACCTTGACTCCAGGGCTCAGGATTTCCATAACATCACTTTAGAACCGTTCGAAAGAGCGGGTCTTGCGCGCTTGTCATCGCCAGCAGGAGCTGGGGCCGGTCTCTTAGCACAGTCCGGGGTGTTGAAAGCAAGCGTGACGCGCGCCGGATGCAGGCGAAATGCCGGTGTTGGGCGCGGGTGTTGGATTGGTGGGCCGCTTGGGGCCTCGCTAGTCCGGAGACATGTGTGCTGTGGAACTGAATACCAAAGGCCGGTATGCGGTAATGGCGATGGCGGATCTCGCCAGCCAGCACGACGACGCAGCCATTCCGCTGTCGCAGATCGCCGAACGCCAGCATTTGCCGTTGGCCTATCTCGAACAATTGTTTGTGCCGTTGCGCCGCGCCGGGCTCGTCGATAGCGCGCGCGGCCGCACG
>JANNSR010000215.1:0-4343 GCA_031402935.1 Hyphomicrobium sp.
CAGAACTTTGTTGCAGCGCTTGCGCTGTATATGGCGATCTACGTCGCTGTCGTGGCGCTTTCGTTGCCGGGTGGCCTCTTTATGACGCTCGCAGGAGGTCTGCTGTTTGGGTGGCAGATCGGGGCGCCGGCGACAATCATCGCAGCAACACTTGGCGCGACGCTCGTGTTCCTGATTGCCAAGACCTCGTTCGGTGAGACATTGGCCGCTAAAGCCGGCCCGTGGCTTTCGAGTTTGCGTGACGGTTTCAAGGACAATGCGCTGAGCTATCTTCTGTTTCTGCGTCTCGTCCCGGCATTCCCGTTTGTCGTCGTCAATCTGGCGCCAGCGCTGCTTGGCGTGCCGCTTCGAACCTACGTCATCGGTACGTTTCTCGGCATCATTCCCGGGACGACGGCATTCAGTGTAGCAGGCGCGGGCCTCGGCAGTGTTGTCGAAGCCCAGAACAAGATCTATCAAGCCTGCCTTGCAACAAATCCTGGCGATCCCGAAAGCCAGTGTCCGTACACGATCGATACGAGTGCTTTGGTCACGAAAGAACTTTTGGTGGCGTTCGCCTTGCTCGGCGTTGTTGCGTTGATCCCAATTGCTTTGAAAAAATTGAGAGGCCGTCATGCCTAAGGATTCTATTCAGCCGAACGGCGCGGAGACGCGAGCCGAGACGATTAATGTTGATTTCTGCATCATCGGCGCCGGGTCCGGCGGGCTTTCGCTGGCGGCCGCTGCGGCGGCGTTCGGGCAAAAGGTCGTTTTGATCGAAAAGCACAAAATGGGTGGCGACTGCCTGAACTACGGCTGCGTACCCTCCAAGGCGCTGCTGGCGGCAGGCAAACGGGCCAAAGCCATGCGCACCGCCGCGCCGTTCGGCATTGCCAACGTCGAACCTCGCGTTGATTTCCGCGCCGTTTACGATCACGTCCATGGGGTCATCGCCGCCATCGCGCCGAACGATTCTGTTGAGCGTTTTACCGGTCTTGGCGTGCGCGTCATCACGGCCGCCGGGCGCTTTACCGATGGCGCAACGGTGATGGCCGGCGAGCATCGGATCAAAGCGCGCCGCTTCGTCATCGCGACGGGCTCGTCGCCCGTCGTGCCGCCAATCCCGGGCCTAGCCGACGTACCATATTTCACGAACGAAACGATCTTCGACAACACCGAAAAGCTATCGCAACTGATCATCGTCGGCGGCGGGCCGATCGGACTTGAGTTGGCACAGGCGCACCGGCGCCTCGGCTGCGAAGTGACAGTCCTCGAAGGCGCCAAAGCCATGGCCAAGGACGATCCCGAACTGGCAAGCGTCGTACTTGCGCGACTGCGAGGGGAAGGTATCGATATCCGTGAAGGCGCACTTGTCACTCGGATTTCAGGTGGCAAAGGTCGCATCGCCGTCTCGATCACAAATGACGGCACGGAAGAAACCATCGAAGGCACGCATATTCTCGTTGCAGCGGGGCGGCGTCCGAACATTGCCGACCTCGGGCTAGACGCCGCGGGGATAGCCTTCGACAAAAAGGGCATAACGGTCGACGCAGGTTTGAGAACGACAAACCGCAACGTGTTCGCGATCGGCGACGTCGCCGGCGGTCTGCAGTTCACCCATGTCGCCAACGATCACGCCGGCATCGTCATCCGCCGCGCCTTGTTCCGGTTACCAGCGAAAACGACGGGGCGGCCGGTGCCATGGGTCACGTTCACCGACCCCGAACTGGCCCATGTCGGGCTGACGGAAACGGAGGCGCGGGCAAAGCACGGCAAGATTAACGTTTTGCGTTGGCCCTACCACGAGAACGACCGGGCCCAGGCCGAGCGAGAAACCGAAGGCCACATCAAGGTGGTGACCGACAAAAAGGGCAAGATCCTTGGCGCTTCGATCGTCGGCGCCCATGCCGGGGAGATCATTCAAATGTGGTCTCTGGCACTGTCGCAAGGTTTGAAAATCAGGGCCATGACGGAATGGATATCGCCCTATCCGACGCTATCGGAGATCAACAAACGCGCCGCTTTCCGTTACTATGCAACAGCGGCCAGTAACCCGTTTTTGCGCAAAGCCATCGCGCTGCTGGCCAAGCTCGGGTAAGTCTGTCCGTCGAGGAGACGGAATTAAGTGCAGCGCGCCATCGAAGACGGCCAAACCAAAAACAACTCCGCTTCCCCAGCCGGGGAAGGTATCGGGTCGTGGCCGCTTTTCAGCGTTGTGCGTGGCGCCTGGGAGCGGCGCGGTTTACCGTCAAAACTTCTGTTGCTGACGTCGGCGTTCGTACTGATGGCCGAAGTGCTGATCTTCCTGCCGTCCGTCGCAAACTATCGCGTCAGTTGGCTGGCTGAGCGCCTGACGGCCGCACAACTGGCAGCACTCGCATCAGAAGCGTTCCCCGGCGGCCAAGTTCCGTCAGCTCTGCGCGCAGACCTGCTGCGCACGGCACAGGTGCGCGCCATCGCCTCGCGCCGCGAAGGCGCCCGCCGCCTTGTGCTTCCGGCCGAAGGTGAGATCGTCATCGACGACGTTTACAATCTACGCCCCGAGCCGGAGCGGTTTTGGGATGGGCTCAGTCTTAAGGTCGAGCAGATCAGGGATGCGATTGCGACGATGTTTGCCCGGCCTGGCCGCACGATTCTCGTTACCGGTCACACAGGCTCTGAAAATCACGAGCGGATCGAAATCGTTATTCCCGAAGCGCCGCTGAAAGCCGCGATGATGCGCTACGGCCTCAATATACTATGGCTGTCGATCATCCTGTCGGTCTTGACGGCGGCTGTCATTTACTTTGCACTGAGCCGCCTGTTTGTTAAACCGCTGACCCGCCTGACGTCGAACATGCTGCGGTTTTCGGAAGATCCTGAAGACGCAACCCGCATCATGCCGGTGTCGGCGCGCATGGATGAGATCGGTATTGCCGAGCGCGAACTCGCAAGTATGCAAAGCCAGCTGTCCAGCCTGTTGTCGCAAAAGAATCGCTTAGCGCAGCTCGGTCTCGCGGTCTCGAAAATCAATCACGATCTGCGCAACATGCTGGCCAATGCCCAGCTCATTTCAGATCGTCTCGTCGACGTGCCGGACCCGACCGTTCAGCGCTTCGTGCCGAAGTTGATCGCGTCCCTCGACCGCGCCATCTCATTTTGCAATTCGTCGTTGCAGTTCGGTGGTGCGACCGAAGCCGCCCCGCGCCGGGAGCTGATGCGGCTGAAACCGCTGGTCGAAGAAGTTGCCGATAGTCAGGGTCTGCCGCGCGAGGGGGCGATCCAGTTTTTTGCCGATATGGACGATACGCTGCGCATCGACGCTGACCGCGATCATCTGTTCCGCGTCATGAGCAATCTTGTGCGCAATGCCATGCAGGCGATCGAGGGCGCCGAGGACAAATCCAGCGGTGAGATCCACGTAGCGGCTCATCGCGAAGGCCGCAAAGTTGTCGTTGACGTCACTGACACTGGGCCTGGCGTGCCGCAGAGGGCGCGGGACAATCTATTCAAGGCGTTCCAGGGGTCGACCAAGAAGGGCGGCACCGGTCTCGGGCTCGTGATTGCCTCCGAACTGGTGCAAGCCCACGGTGGCACCGTGACCCTCATCGACAGTGTCGAGGGCGCGCATTTCCGCATCGAATTGCCCGACCGGACGGTGCATTGACGGTGACGCGCGGCGCCCATGCGGCGCTTTGTTCCCGTCCTGGCTGGGTCTTGCGTTCAGAACCACGACCGACTACGAAAAGCGCTCTCACGCGCGCCGTCCGCCCGTTTGGCTGACCGCGACCATGCGCATGGGACGTGCGCCCGTAGCTCAGCTGGATAGAGCACCAGACTACGAATCTGGGGGTCGGAGGTTCGAATCCTTCCGGGCGCGCCATATCTCTGGTCATCGCGTTTGAGGCTTTTCGCGCTTTTGCGATTGTCGCGGCGCGTGTCGCAAAGCCGCGGCAGAGTCCTGAGCGGCGGCTTCACGAACGAGCCATGCGATGGCGGTCGTCGAAATGGCTAGAGCGGTTGCTAGCGGCAGCGCGTAATGCGGGACATGGTGGATCTCCTGAATGCCGGACGGCGGGCATGGCTTAGCCACACCCGCAACGAAGTCGGATTTAGGAGAGCGAAGGCGGGCCGCGCGAGCCTAGTGCCGGTCCGGCACGCACCGGCGGCAGAACGACTGATAGCGCGGGCGTGACGCGCGCGCTACGATGAAGTCGAGCGCGATCGCTTGACCGCCAAGCCGTCCTCAAAAACACGACGCGGCCGCGCTTCGGATACGAACTCGAACGAGTCCGGGGAGCGCGGCCGCGTAGGGTACCCCGGATACGCGAAACTTCATTCCGGGGGCCAGACCGACTTAACCCCAAAATGGTTGCCACAATGCA
>JANNSR010000216.1:0-5066 GCA_031402935.1 Hyphomicrobium sp.
CACATGATGGCGAGGCCGCATACGACGATGATCTTGCGACCCTCGACGACGATGGAGCCAGCCAAGCGCACAAAGACGGGCATGGTCATGATCAATTCCAAGATGGCATCGACGACGCCCATGCCAACCCAGTCGCAGCGGTTGATGCCAGCGAACACATTGACGAGGAGGACCTTGACGTTTTTGTCCTTCAACACGGCGCGAAACGACTTAGCGACGCGTTCTGGTGAAGCGCCACCGCCAATGTCGAGGAAGTTGGCTGGTTCGCCGCCAGCGAGCTTGATCATATCGAGCGTTGCCATGGCGAGGCCCGCACCATTGACGACGCAGCCGATGTCGCCGTCGAGGCCGACGTAGGCGAGGCCACGATCAGAGGCGTAGGTTTCGCGCGGATCTTCCTGGCTCTTGTCGCGCAGCTCCGAGATATGGGGACGGCGGAAGAGGGCGTTGTCATCGAAGCTCATCTTGGCGTCGAGTGCCAGGATTTGATTGTCCTTGGTGATCACGAGCGGGTTGATTTCAACCATGGTGGCGTCAAGGTCGCGGAAGGCGCGGTAGCTCCCCATGATGACGGGGACGAGCTTGCCGACGAGATCGGGGTCGATGCCTAAGCCAAACGCGACTTCGCGGGCTTGGAACTGCTGCATACCAACGGCGGGGTCGACGCTGACGCGGATCAAGCTTTCGGGTTTGTTTGCGGAGATTTCTTCGATCTCCATGCCGCCAGCAGCGGATGCTACGACCATGATGCGCTCAGAGGCGCGGTCCATGACGAAGCCCAGATAAATTTCCTTGGCGATTGCCGTGGCTTCCTCGATGTAGAGGCGCGACACGAGCTTACCAGCGGGGCCGGTTTGGTGCGTGACCAGCTTTTTGCCGAGCAAGCTTTCGGCAGCTTCTTCGATTTCGCTATCAGTGCGGCAGAACTTGATGCCGCCCGCTTTGCCGCGCGCGCCCGAATGGATCTGGGCCTTTACGACCCATTGCGAGCCGCCAATGTCGGACGCGCGGTAGGCGGCTTGCTCGGGGCTATAGGCAAGGCCGCCGCGTGGGATCGGCACGCCGAACTTCGCGAGCAGCTCTTTGGCTTGGTATTCGTGGATGTCCATTATGGTCTCCGGGGGGGGCTGGCGTTTCCGAGATGTTTTTATTGTTGTTGATGCGTTTGACTATTTTGAGCGAATTCAGACCGGACTTGCCCCACCCCCACCCCAGCCCTCCCAACGTCGATGCGCAGCATCGCTGCGCGATGACGGGGAGGGAGAAGTAGACGGGCCCTCAGGCCTTACGTTTGGCGTTGGCGGCGGCAATTGCGGCAGCAGTGGCCAGCAGGTTGTTGGCCATTTTTTCTGATGCGGCGTCGATCATTTTGCCGTCGAGGGAGGCGGCACCCTTACCTTGGGCTTCGGCCTCCTTCAGCGCGACCAGGATGCGTTCGGCGCGGGTCACTTCGGCAGCGGTTGGCGAATAGATTTCGTTGGCGAGTTCGATTTGCGAGGGATGAATGGCCCATTTGCCCTCCATGCCGAGCGCGGCACCACGACGGGCAGCGGCGCGGTAGCCTTCGGGATCGTCGATGCCACCAAAGGGCCCATCAATGGGGCGCAAACCGAACGCGCGGCAAGCGACCGTCATGCGCGACAACGGGAAATGCCATTGGTCGCCGGGATAATCAGGATTGAGGCCACCGATAACGACGGTGCGGGCTTTGTTAAAGGCGGAGTAATCGGCGACACCGAAGTGCATCGATTCTAAGCGGCTGGTGGCCGATGCGATGGCTTCGACGTTGGCCATGCCAAGCGGCGTTTCGATCAGCGCTTCGGTGCCGACCTGGTTCTTGTAACCCTTGGCGACTTCGATCTGGCTGACGATGGTTTCAACGGTATAGACGTCGGCCGGAACGCCGACTTTGGGAATGAGGATGGTGTCGAGCTTGTGGCCAGCCTGTTCCATGATGTCGACGACGTCGCGATACATGTAGTGCGTGTCGAGACCGTTGATGCGGACAGATACGCTCTTGCCGTTGCCCTTCCAGTCGAGATCGTTCAGGGCCTGGATGATGTTCTTGCGGGCTTGCTCCTTCTCGGGCGGCGCAACGGCGTCTTCACAATCGAGGAAGACGTAGTCGGCGGCGCTCTTGAGGGCGCGATCGATCATGGTCGTGTTCGAGCCCGGAACCGCGAGGTACGAGCGCTGCAGTCTCTGTTTGCGGAGCGGATAAAGTGTGTAGCTCATTGGGCGTTGCCTTCCTCAGGGTTCGTTATTCTTTTGAATGATCGTTGCGACGCTGATCACGCATGGCCTTTGCCGCGCAGGATCAGACGAATGTCGAAGTAACGCCCGGCTTTATGGGCCGGGCGTTTCAAATTCAGGCGGCTTTGGCTTTCGGTGCTGTGACGCCGGTTGCTGACTTGGTCGCCGTTTTGCTGAAATACTCAGCTGCAGCGCCCGTGCCGGAGCCGAGCTTGAAGTTGACGCCTGAGTCCTTCAACGCCATTTCAACCGCGAACAGGACGCCGCCAACCATGAACTCGTCGAGGGCGCCAAGGTGGCCGATGCGGAAGACCTTGCCCGCGACCTTGTTGAGACCGGTCCCGAGCGACGTGTTGTAGCGGTAGTACGCGGTCTTCAGCACGTTGTTGGCGTCGATCCCTTCCGGCACCATGATCGCCGAGACCGTATCGGAATACCATTTCGGTTCTTTCGCGCAGAGCTTGAGGCCCCAAGCATCAACGGCTGTACGGACACCGGTCGCGAGACGGGTGTGACGCGCGAAAATATTGTCGATGCCTTCTTCGAACATCATGTCGAGCGATGTGCGCAGGCCACGGATCAACTGCGTTGCAGGCGTGTAGGGGAAGTAGCCGACGTCGTTGGTCTTGATCATGTCCTCGAACGAGAAGAAGCAGCGGTTCATGCGGCCGTTCAAGGATTTGTTGGCGTCGAGCGCCTTCTGGCTGACGGCGAGAATGCCGAGACCAGTTGGGAGCATGAAGCCCTTTTGCGAACCGGATACGCAGCAATCGACGCCCCAGTCGCCCATGCGCATGTCGAGAGAACCAACCGACGACACGCCATCTACCATCAGCAGCGCCGGATGCTTCGCCGCGTCGAGAGCCTTTCGCACGCCGGCGATATCCGACGAGACGCCGGTTGCGGTCTCGTTGTGGGTGGCGAAGACCGCCTTGATTTCGTGATTCTTATCCTTGGCCAGGATATCGGCATACTTTTCAAGCGGCACACCCGTGCCCCACTCTTCGTCGCAAAGTTCGACTTTGAGACCGAGGCGTTCAGCCATATCGACCCAGAGCAGCGAGAACTGTCCGAAGCGCGACATCAAAACCTTGTCGCCGACAGCAAGTGTATTGGTGATGGCCGATTCCCAAGCGCCGGTGCCGGACGACGGGAAAATGAAAACGCGGCCGTCTTTCATTTTGAAAACCTTTTTCAGGTCCTCAAAGATTGGCAACGTCAGCTTTGGGTACTCAGCCGAACGCATGTCCTCCATGGGCAGGTTCATCGCCATGCGAACCTTGTCGGGGATCGTCGTTGGACCGGGGATGAAAAGGTGGGGCGTAACCGTCATTGAAGCGTTCCTCCGAGACAGCGTTTCTTTGCTGCGTTTTCTGGGCTGCGATTTCTGGGCTGCGATTTTCGCAAGTCCACCCTGCTCCGGCGATCCAGAGCTGAATTAATTTGCGTGTTTGTTGAGAGATCTTTCGCCTGACCGCAGGCCCAAGCGTAAGACATAATTAACACCCGCAGAATTTCCGAGCATGGCCCGCAACGCAACACCCCCCTGGGGAGGAATTTTCGCGGTCTATGGGTAGTCGCGCCTACCCACACACGATTGTGCGTTGCAGCGGAACGCCTCAGGTCCCTGAGTTCGACGCCGACATATACAGCGCAACCGCCATGGCCCGGTTCGATACACCGAGTTTGTCGTACAGGTTTTTGAGGTGGTATTTCACAGTATTGCGCGAGATTCCGGTGCGCGCCGCGATTTGCAAATTGGTCCAGCCATTGGAGAGTGCGCCGAGCAGTTCGCGTTCGCGCGCCGTCAGGCCTGACAGCGGATCGTGATTGAGCAGATCGATATCAACGTATGGGAGCGACAACCGGCCGCGCGCGACCGCCACAACCGCTTCGAGCAGCACCTGCGGCTCCTCTGACTTTGAGACAAAACCCCAGGCTCCGCCTTTGATCGACTGGCGCAGAACATCGCTGCCGCGCTCGCCGGTGTAGATGATGACGCGCGTCAGCCATTTTTCCGATTTGATGCGGGCCAGAACGTCGCCACCCGGCATATCGGGCAGCGACCAGCCGATAATCGCAATTTGCACGGGCTTTTTCTGCAACGCCTCGAGCGTCGCTGTACCGCTACCGTAGACGCCGGCGACCGTGAAACGTCCATCTTTTAGGACAAGGGCCTCAAGGCCAACGCGGACGACCGGATTTTTGTCGGTAATCGCGACCTCGATTTTGGCCGGCATGAGTGACTAAACCCTCTCGAGTCGAACGACCGTGGCACGCGCCGGATCCGGCACAATGGCGACCCCGGCAGGATTTGAACCTGCGACCTACGGTTTAGGAAACCGACCTATCGTATCTAAAGCAAGCAATGTCAATAAGTTATAGGGCCGCCCGTTGCAACGACTGCCCACCAGTTCAGCACAGTGCGGGACCCAGTCCCGCAAAAGTCACGCAACTTCCGCTTGCCACCCGATGGCTGAAGATTACACCAACTCGCCTAGTCGGTCTCGGGCCATCGTCGCCACTGGCGGCTACGCCTGCGCCACGGTCGGTGATCCTCAAGCTGCGGACGTGATTGAAAATTTCCGGCAGCTATGCCCTCAGCTTTCGCCGGAATGCGGCGACGGCGCATTTCCAACCTTCGGGCCAAGAGTGACCTAACGTATCTACTCCAATCGTGCGCCGCACAAAGTTGCGTCAATCCAAAAACAGCCATTCTGTCTTCTCGCTGAAACTACACTCGAGCCAATCGCGATTGGAGACGCTTTCGGATGGTTTCCGGACCTGTCCACGAACGGAGCCAGAAAACGCTC
>JANNSR010000217.1:0-3945 GCA_031402935.1 Hyphomicrobium sp.
CCATGCCGCAAATCACGACTGCAACGATCTCGACTGGAGCAATCACAACTGGCGCGATCTCAAGCGATGTCAGCCGGTCACGCCAGCTCTTGCCGCGCCCGTGCGTCGCGCTCGCGATCGACCGCACGACAGGCGAAGCGACAAAAGCGAACTGCGACGAGAGCGGCCCGCCGCTCCGAGACGCTGGATTGCGGAAGCGGGAAAACCGCGCCGAGCCGCCTGCCGCACCTCTAGCAGATCCGGCACCCTGGGCTGCAGAAACAGCCCTTGATACGTTGGCCGATAGCAAGGCGCCGCCGGTTGAAAACCAAACGCTGACCGCCGCAGACGTCAACCTCGAGATTCCGGCAGCGCCGTAAGTCAGGCATAAAAAAACCGGAGCAGCGCGCTCCGGTTTTTTCTTAAGCCGGGACGGGAAGTACCGACTTACGGCAGGACAACCTTGACGCCGAAGACGAAGCGGTCGTCGGTCGATGTTGCGCCGGCCACATCGACATCGCGATCGCTGCCGTAGTAGCGCAGGTCAATCGTCATCTTCTCGACCGCCAGCGCGACGCCAGCGTTCCAATAGGTTATATCGTTGAAGAAGATACCGTTGGTTTCGAAGGCGAAGACCTCATCGACCGTTTGATGGCCGATCAAGGCGCTGATCGTCGGTGTGAACACCCACATTTGCGGCAGCGTATAGCCGACCGTACCCTCAACCGTGAACGAGTCGCCGGTCTCGAACGAATAGTCCGGCGAGTAGAAGAAGTTGACACCGGCCGTCGCGTTCGTGAACGGGCTCATGTTGGCTGCAGCCTTAAGCTCGTAGTAGTCGACATCGACGACGTTGCCGGCGAAATCGACGGCGAGCGCTGAATCCTGGCTCGGGTAGCCGTAATAAATCACGCCGAAGTCGAAGGTGACCGGACCAAGCACCGGCTTGATGCCGGCGTAGAGGTCGATTTCGGTGCTCGTTGCGACAAAGTTTTCATCCACGTTCGACGCCCAGACGCCGGCATAGAAAATGCCGTAGCCGATATCGGCGCCGCCCTGAATGGCCGGCTTGTCATCGCGCTGCGAGAAGCCGCGGAACATGTAGTCCGAGACGGCACCGATGTTGAAGGAATAAGTGAATTGCCGCTCTTCCTCGGCGCGAGCGGGCGTGCCCATGGTCAGTGCTGCGACAGCCGCGAGACCCGCAACACCCAAACAACTCTTGATATTCGCCATCGTCTGTAACCCCCGTCCCGAAGTATTCCGAACCCGCTGCGTGATCAAGATCGACCAGTTACGAATCCCGTTGAGGACGAAGAAGCGTAAATGCCGCTGTCGATACAAGCGTTGCGGCGAGCTCGGAACAGACTCACGATGGCCCTGTCGCTGAAGCGCAACTCTGCCTGGAATATCATCGACTTATTGACTTGTGGTGCATTGTCTTTAGGCAGGTTTTCCAGCGTCGCTGAGTACACATGAGGCGACGTGCCTTATCGCTAAGCGCACGATCGCAGTGCCGCGTCATCGACCTTCGCGCTATGTCAGTAGCGCGGCGACAGCGGGCACCGACCCGTCGTTTCCCCGCTCCTTCTTCGCAATGGCCAAATTCGCTTTGGAATGTCACCTCATGCCGACACCTGCCGCGCAGCCCTGGTCCGGCGCCAAAACCGTATTGATAACGGGCGCCGCCAAGCGCATCGGCCGCGCCATCGCGCTTGATATGGCAGCGAGCGGATGGTCGGTCGCCATCCACTACCGGCACTCGCAGGCCGAAGCAGAGGCGCTGACTGAGCACATCAAGAAATCAGGCGGCAAGGCCTGCGCGCTCGCGGCTGACCTCGCCGATTGCACGGCGCTTGGCGATCTTGTCAGCCGCTGCACCCGCGAACTCGGTGCCCCCCGCTGCCTGATCAACAATGCGTCCGAATTCCTCCTCGACAGCGTGCACACGCTCGACCAAGTGACGTGGGACACGCATCTCGACATCAATCTCAAAGCACCCGTGTTTCTGGCGCAGGCTATGGCGCGCAATCTGCCAGACGGCGTTGATGGCAACATCATCAACATCATTGATCAACGGGTGTGGAAGCTGACGCCCGATTTCTTTTCTTACACGATCTCGAAGGCCGGGCTTTGGACCGCAACGCGGACGCTGGCCCAGGGACTGGCGCCGCGCATCCGGGTCAACGCCATCGGTCCAGGTCCCGTGCTCAAAAGCGTGCATCAAACCGACGCCGACTTTGCCGCCGAACAAGGCTCGACGCTGCTGCACACCGGACCGTCGCCGGAAGAGATAGCGGCAGCGGTGCGGTTTATCCTCGCGACGCCATCAATGACCGGGCAGATGATCGCGCTCGATGGCGGTCAGCACCTGACCTGACGCGCCGCCGGCAAAAGGCAAATCTTTTCGATATTTCTGCGGCTTGCCACAAAGCTTCCCATCCCTCCTCTCATTGCTGCCCCATTGCCGGGCCACGATCTTGGTCGAGCCACGGGGGTTCATATCAACGGTTTATTAACGTTAAGCGCCTAGAACCCTTATTGGTTTTGTTGGGTGCTTCTTACGAGGGGTGCCGCGTGAGTATGGGTGTTTCCATGATGTGCCGCGTTCGGGCGCAGTATGCGTTCGCATTGGCTGCAGCCGCTTCTGCTGCTGTTGTTTCCCTTCCGGCGATCGCCGCCGACCTTCCGCAAATCAAACAGTCGAAAGCCAACGCCGTGCCCAGTTGCGCGACGCCCGGCCGGCTGATGTCGTTTCTGGATGCCCGCAACAGCAAGCTCGATCCCAAGTTCGCGACAATTGCCGCCGACTACATGCGCGTCGGCGACGACTTGCAGATCCGCTGGGATACGGCCTTCTTCCAGATGCTGCTCGAAACCGGCAACCTGACGTTCACTGGCGACGTCTCGGCGGCGCAGAACAATTTCGCCGGTCTCGGCGCCACCGGCAAAAAAGAGCCCGGTGAAACATTTCCCGACGTCGCGACAGGCGTCAAAGCCCACCTCGAACATCTGTTGATGTACGCGGGCGGGAAGCTCGACAACCCGGTCGCCGAGCGCACCCGTAAAGTCCAGGAGTGGGGCGTCCTGACGTCGTGGCAGACGACCGTCGATGGCCCGATGACCTACACCCATCTTGCCAAAAAATGGGCGCCCGGCTCACGCGGCTATTCGCGCGACATCGGCGATATCGCAGACGCCTTCTATAACGGGGTGTGCACCAAGCCCGACCCGAAACCTGAAATGTTGGCGCTTGCCAAGCCGGGTGCTTCCGACAAGGCAGCTGCCAAGTTTACGACCGCAAGCGCGACGGCAGACGACGCCGTAGACGCTTCGGCTGCGACGCCCAAAGTCTCCGGCGCCGATCTCGCCCGCCGCGCTGTTGAGGAAGCTCGCGCGTCCGGCTCGTTCGTCCGCTCGAGCCTCGGTGGCGGATCGCTTCTCGGCCTCACTGACGCGGCGAAACCGGCGACGGAAACGACCCCTGAAGCTGCCGCCACGGCTTCGCCCCCGGTCAAAATCCTCAACGCACCGAAGCCAGACGCCGATGACGCGGCCGACGTCACCACGCCACTCGCGACCGCAGCCGTCACGCCACCCGCAGTCTCTGCACCGCCCGCCGCCACACCTGAACCGGCCGCCAAGGTACAAACCGCAGCGCTCGGTTCGGGCTTGAAATCCGCCGTCACGCCACCGCCCGTTGCCAAAGATCCGGTACGCACGGATGTTGCAAGCCCGGGCTGCAAGGTGTGGACCGCAAGCTACGGCGGCGCCCGCGCCGTCATCATCAAGGCCAACGCCGACAGCCAGGACAATTACACCGTTCTCGACGTCAATGAGGGCACCGAAAAGCGCGAGGCCGACGCCTACATCGCGGCGTACGCCAAAGGCGGCAAGACCGTCGGCGAATTCATCAGCACGTCGCAAGCGCTCGACAAGGCGTTCGAACTCTGCCCCGAGGGTTGA
>JANNSR010000218.1:0-5990 GCA_031402935.1 Hyphomicrobium sp.
GACGGGCGCCAGCAGGATCAGCGCGATCGTTCCCACAACCTTGTCAAACAGCCATTTCGAGATCGTGCCCCAGTCGGCGATCGGCTTGTCGAAAAGGTCGATCATGGCGACCGAGCCGACGTGCGAATAGGTGCGCGGCGAGAAGCGCAACGCCGTGGCTTTGGCCGGCATTTTGATGTCGGCGGGCAGCACGGCGAGCCGGTTGACAACGGTCGCTAGGCGGTCTTCTGCTGCCAGCGGAAGCGCGACAATCACGATGTCAAAGCGCGACGTGCGGCTCATGGCGACGAGATCGTCGAGGCCGCCGAGGCGCGGATATCCGGCGATGAAGCGGGGCGTGCGGTCGTCGTCGCGATCGTCGAAAATGCCGGCAATGCGCACGATCTGATCGGTTTCGGCCTCAAGCTGGCTCAGCAATTCGTCCGTTACCGGCCCGGCGCCATAGATGACGGCGCGCTGATACAAGCGGCCGCTCTGGGCCCATTGGCGCATGGTCCAGGCGACGATCAGGCGCTCGGCAACAAGGGCGGTAGCGCCCGCGATGTACCACGACGCCAGCCAAAAGCGCGACATGTCGGCGCCGATCTTGAGAAAGAACACGCCGGCGACGAGGGCTGCGAAGGCAGAGGTCCAACCGAGGACGACGGCCGGCATTTTGCGCACGAACGACGAGAACGCGCGCAGCGTGTACAGCCCGAGCAATTCGAAAGCGGCGAGCGTCGCGACGCCGGTCAGCGCGATGGCTGCGAGATATCGCGGCGTGTTCAAGACACCGATTTCGTTGATGTAGCCGTGGGCGATGGCGAGGCCGATCAGCGTCACGACGAGGACGTCGGCGACGCGAACAACACCGCGCACGACGGTCGGCGAGATCGTGCTGGCGGTATCGGAGGGCCGGGTATCGGCAAGCTTGGCGCGCTTGAGCGGGATTGGCTGCGCGGCATTGCGCGCACGATCCGTTTCTGAGCCGGGCGTGACCGGAGCTTTGAGAGTTTGAGCCATGGCCGTCTGCTTGCGCCTGTTCCGTTTATAGCGGTCGTGACAGCAAGCAAGCACACGTCATGCCACGCCGGTTAACGCGCGGCGTTGACGGAGGCAGTTAAGAAACAGGGTTAGCGCGACGTTAACGCGTAGAAGCCGAGAACCGCGCTTGTCATGGCGGCGACGGTGAACTTTTCCGCGACATTGGCCCGGAGATTTTTAGCACGCGCGCTCGCTGCCTCAGGATCGTCAAGGACAGCGTTCAGTGCATCGATGAGGGGTTGGGTAGCTCCCGGCTCGATCAGCGCTGTATTGGTTCCGTAGACGATTTCGGGAATCCCACCGGCGGACGTGGCGATTAATGGTAAACCCGCTGCTGCCGCTTCGAGCACGATGTAAGGAAAGCTTTCGGCGCGCGATGGTACGATCATGATACGACCCAACCGGAACGCTTCGCGAGCTGGAAGTGCGCCGGTGAAGACTACGGCATTTTCCAATCCCAACGCCGCCGAGAAACTCTCAAGTTCCGTCTCATCCGGGCCGGTGCCGACGATGGTCGCTGTGACACGGCGGGTTTTGTTAAGTTCGGCGATGGCCTTGAGCAAAACATCGACGCCTTTGAGGTGGCGTAACTCTCCAACGAAAAGAACATCGGTCGCGGCAGCGTCTGGATCGGGGCGAATAAAATCGTCCGGCTGCAATCCGTTCGGAATGATCCGCTGCGGCACACCAGCGGCGCTCACGCGCTCCTTGTAAATGCGCGCCGCGAAGGCGCTTTCGAAAATCAGGCCGTCGGTGAAGCGTTCGAGCACGCGTTCAAGCTTTAAGAACACACGGGTCTCGAGCGTGCCCGGCTTGAAGTTCAACGTGCCGCCATGGGGCGTATAGAAGGCTTTGACGGATTGGCCTTCGCGTTTCAGCTGCCGCGCCGCAAGCCGCGCGTAAGCGCCGCCCTTGGCGCCGTGGCCATGCAACACATCGAGCTTCAGCGGGCGGGCGTGCCCCATGACTGTCCGGGCGGCAGCAAAGTCACCGAGGCCAGGGTTGCGCCACATCGGCGCGCGCAGGATGCCGAGTGTCAGCGACGGCGCGACGGTTGCGAATTTGCTGTCCGTTAGCCGGTCTTTGGCGTTGCTGTCGGCGACAATGCCGACATCGTGACCGCGCTTGGCCTGTTCGCTCGCGAGATCGAGGACGTGCCGGAACAGTCCGCCGGCGGGTGCGCGAAGACAATGCAGAATGCGCATGAGCGGGCCTCCGGCGGAGAGAGACTTGGCAAGCCCCTCATCGGTGCTCAGAAGAACCTTTCGAACACGTAAACCGTGTCGCCAGCCTTTACGACGTAGTCGCCGGGTGCTTCGATCTGCTCGACGAAGCCGTTGACGCGGCGCGTAATGCGATACTTGCGATCGCTGGCGCGTTCGGTGTGGCCGCCGGCGATGGCGATCGCGGTCTCGACCGTCATGCCCGAGACGTAAGGGTACTGGCCTGCGGTTTTGACTTCGCCGAGGATGAAGAACGGACGGTTCTGCTGAACGTCGACGGTGACCTGCGGGTCCTTGACGAATTCGGCGCCGAGCTGGGCGCGAATGTTGGCTGACACCTGCGATGTGGTTTTGCCGCGGGCGCTAACGTCGCCGATGAGCGGCACAGAGATTTTGCCGTCGTGGTCGACGACGTACTGGCGCGACAGGTTCGGCTGGCCATAAACGAAGATGCGCAAGCGGTCGCCGGTGTCGAGCAGATAGGGGCCGTCGGTGTCGGCGACGGCCTGCGGGCCGATGACTTCGCTCGGCATTACGGACGGTTCGCCCCAGGCAACCTGCTGAGCGGCGATTGTGGCCTCCGACATGCTCGGGCGGCGATCGGCAACTGTGGGTTCGACCGGCACCGGATAGCCGTCGGCAACGGCCGCATCACCCTCGCTTGGCGCTGCATCTTTGACGGAGCCGCCGGCATCGCCAGCGATCTGGACGTCCTCTGCCGTCATCTCGGCGTAGTCCTGGGCGCAACCGCTGACAAGCAGGGCCAAGACGGCGGGGATGAGCACTTTAATGAGGACTGACATGGACACAGACTTCCCAACTGGAGGACCTTCAGTGTCGAAACTACCGGGGCGAAGTTAAAAAACTCTGAGCGGCTGCATTTTTTTGAAACACTTAAGGAGTTGCTAACCCTCGCCGCCCTTTACTTTCGAATCAGATCGCCCGTTCGCGGCGGTCCATGACACCTTATCCGGCGAGACAGTATCCATGCCCGCGAAACCCGTTGCTTCTCCCGACGATATCGAAATGTCGTCGATTGCCGGAGCTCTGAAAAAGAGCGCCAAGAAGCTGCTGATGACCAGCGCGGCGCTGTTTTTTGCGACCTTCGCGGCGCTCTCGATGCTGGCGCCCAAATATCAAAGCCTTTCCGAGCTGGCGATCGTCGCTAAAGGCTCGGGCGGCACGTTCGCCGATCCGAAGTCGGCGGCGACGCCCGATACGATCACGACCAAAATGGACCCGGCCGCCATCAACACGCATGTCCGCGCGCTGCAGTCGTCCGACTTGATGAGCAAAATCGCCGACGAGTTGAAACTCAAAGACCGGCCCGAGTTCAACGCGGCGCTGGGCCCGGTCGATATGTCGGACAGCATCCTGCGCCTGATCGGACTTGGCGGACCGCGCAGCGGTGAAAGCGAGCGCGACCGCGTGCTCAATACCTTCCGCAGCCAGCTCGAGGTCTATACGGCGAAAGATACGCGCGCTATCGGCGTCCGCTTTACTTCCATCGATCCCGACCTAGCCGCCGAAGTCGCCAACCGCATGGCCGACAGCTACCGGGCGTCGCTCGCAACCCAGGGCGTCATCGAAATCGACGACCAGCAAAAGGTCTTGCAGGGCAAAATCGACAAACTGATGCCGGAAGTCGCGGCTGCCGAAACCGAATCCGAGCGCTATCGCGGCGAGATCAACTCGTTCAAGGGCGGCGCACAAAATACCGGCCTCAACGAACAGCAGATGTCGGAATTGACGGGCGAACTGACCAAAGCCAAGGCGTCGCGTGGCGAAGCCGAAGCGCGGTCAAAATCGGCGCGCGAAATGATGAAGCTTGGGTCCGCAGACGCGTTACCGGATGTGCAGAAGTCGCCGCTGATCCAGAACCTGGTGCAGCAGCGCGTGCGCCTCGAGCGGCAGATTTCGGAATTGTCGGCGTCGCTGTTGCCCGGCCACCCGCGCATGCAGCAGTTGAACGGCGATCTTGGCGGCTTGAAACGCCAGTTGAACGGAGAAATCGCCAAGCTTGTCGACAGTCTCGACAAGGAAGCCAAGGTGGCGCAGGGCCGCGAAGACTCGATCAAGAAAAGCCTCGACGACATCAAGACCAAGGTCGTCAACAACGCGCCGGAAGAAGCCAAGTTGCGCCAGCTTGAAGCCAACGCCAAAGCCAAGCGCACTGAACTCGAAAATCTGCAGAACCAAATCGAATCCAACCGCAAGAAGCTTGATGCCCGCGCCCAGCCGGTCGAAGCCCAGGTGATCTCGAAGGCTCAGGCCGCGAGCGTGCCGGTGTTCCCGAAGAAGATACCGCTCTCGGCCCTCGTCGCCGTGGCATCGCTGCTGTTTGGGGCGGCCTGGACCGTGACGCGGGCTCTGTTCGCGGGCGCCCGCAGCGGCGGATCCGGGTCGCAGATGCGCCGCGCCAGCGACGTTGTTGGTGCGATGCGCGCCGAGCCCAGGCTCGCTGCCGCGCCGAAGGGCGAAGCTGCCTACGCGGCGGCCGTCGTTGCGGCACAATCTGAAACTTCGATGCCGGGCCTCGCGCGACGGCTCGCCGCCAAACGCCCGGCTGCTGGCGGTCACCGGACGCTGTTAACAGGCGAGAGTCTGAGCCTTGACGCTGGCCGCGAAGCCGTCGATCTCGCCAAGGCGCTGGCCGATGGCGGCGCCCATGTCATACTCGTCAACTGGTCACCGTCGGGGCGCGGCGCTGCGGCGCTGACCGGCGCTGGCGAAGGCCGTGGCCTCACCGAACTGCTGGCTGGCAACGTCAGTTTTGAAGAAGTCGTCAAGAAAGTCCCTGGTTCGAACGTGCATCTGATTGGTTGCGGTGCGGCCCTGGAGGACGCTGGCGGCGACGTTGAGCCAGATCAGTTGAACCTGGTGCTCGACGCGCTCGACGAAGCTTACGAGCATATCGTCGTCACCGGCGCGCACGATGACGCCCGGCATCTGTTCGAGGCGATCCAGGGCCGCTTCGATGCCGGCGTTCTGGTCGGCGATGGCAAGAAGCGCACCTCCGTGCTTGATGACACGGCTTTGAAGGACCCGCCCGGCACGTTCCTCGGTTTCGAGGTCGCCGATATCGACGTCATCCGCTTCGAGCGCACGGCTGCGCCTGCCCCGGCGAGCAACCAGCGCATTTTGCGCGCGACCCAGAAAAACGGCGGCGAGGCACGCCCTGTTTAAGACCCGAAACGCGCGGCTGCATCGGCTTTAATCCCGCCGTTAAGGTTTCGCCGCATCCGTTAAGCGCTCCAGCACGAAGTTTGCAATATTCGCTCTCAGGTGGGACTCTGCGGGGTCCGCCGGTTCGGAGATTGGCTGAGCGAAAGACGATTTTCTACGCATGTCACGGCGTTCCACACAACTTTTGAAAGCTGCACTTTCGGCCCTGCATTTCACGGGCGCCGATGGCTTGCTGTCGCATTTCACGAGCGGAAACGGCGTCATTTTTATGCTCCACAGCGTCACTCCCGATGCGCCGAGGGATTTCGAGCCCAATAGAATTCTGAAGATCACGCCGCAGTTCCTCGAGGCCGTCATCCGCCAGGTCCGCGAGGCCGGTTTCGACATCATCGGCATGGACGATGTACCAGAACGGCTCAAATCTGGCGGCGCGGGGCGGCCGTTCGCGGTCTTTACGCTTGATGATGGCTACAAGGACAACCGCGATCACGCCTATCCGGTGTTCAAGCGGCTCGCCGTGCCGTTTACGATTTACGTCGCAACCGATTTCGCCGACGG
>JANNSR010000219.1:0-1825 GCA_031402935.1 Hyphomicrobium sp.
CATACAGCGCCGCGCCGAGCGTGAAGAAAATCACGTAGGTCAGCTTGCGGCCGAGCGCATCCGACGACGACGCCCAGACGATGCGGCCAAAAATATTGAACAGTGAGATCAGCCCGACGAACCCTGCACCTACGGCCGCCGCCGCTGCAGCCAGTGCGGTATCCTTCTTCACGCCGGCAAATCCGAGTTCGGGCTGTCCAACAAGTGCGCCACCGAACGTTTCCTGCAGCATCGGAGACGCTGCCCCGATGATGCCGATTCCGGCCGACACGTTCATGCACAGCACTATCCACAACAGCCAGAACTGCGGCGTTCTGTGAGCATTCCTGAGATGCACGTGATTGGACGTGATCATTGCGTTGGTTGCGGCGGGCGGCGTCCAGCCTTCGGGTTTCCAGCCCGATGGCGGCAGGCGATAACTGAAGGCACCGATGGTCATGAACACGGCATAGATCGCGGCCATGGCGACGAACGTCTGCCAGACGCCAGGATCGGTCGCAGTCTTGAACGTATCCATCAGCAGCGTTGCCAAAGGTGAGCCGATCATGGCGCCGCCGCCGAAGCCCATGATCGCCATGCCCGTCGCCATGCCGCGGCGGTCGGGAAACCACTTGATCAACGTCGAGACCGGCGAAATGTAGCCAAGGCCAAGGCCGATACCGCCGATGATGCCGGAACCGACCCACAGCATCCACAGTTGGTGCCAGTAGACGCCGAGCGCCGAAATCAATAACCCGCCACACCAGCACAGCGTTGATACAACGCCAGCTTTACGCGGCCCAGCGCGCTCCAGCCACCCACCCCAGATCGCCGCTGAGACGCCGAGCAGCACGAAGAAAAACGTGTACATCCAGCCGAGATCGAACTGGCTCCAGTTGCAGTCGGTTGCCGTCAGGGCCTTTAGCGTGCCTGACGCCTTCTCAGCGAACGTTACGGCGCCGGCCGAACACTCTGGGAGTGCTTTGCCGTCAGTGCCCACCAGCGCAACCTGCAGCGGCTTCCAGAACACCGAGAAGCCGTAGGCCATGCCGATGCACAAATGGATGGCGAGCGCGGCCGGCGGTACCAGCCAACGGTTAAACCCCGCCGTCGCGATGATGCGCTCGCGATCTAGCGGGCCCGATTGAGCCCCATTCGCCGCCGGATTGGCCGTGGACATTGCCGTCTCTCCCCCGGGACGTGAGCGCCCCTCGCTGAACAACCTTTTTGTGGCATGTCGAACGCGTTACAATCAATCATTGAAAGAGGGGCTTACGCTTGCGTTTCGTGCCCGGCGCGCTTATCGGACGACGTGTGGCCGCTTCGCTTTATTGCTGCAGTGATCCCGTAGCTCAGTTGGATAGAGCACCTGCCTTCTAAGCAGGGGGTCGCAGGTTCGAATCCTGCCGGGATCGCCACGCCGCCCACAGCCGCCAGATTTCACGCCGCCCGCATGCGCTCGAAGCCAGCCGTCAAATCTGCCTCAAGGTCTTCGACCGCTTCAAGGCCGATATGAAACCTGAGCGCCGGGCCGGCTTCACGCCACGGCGTCGCGGTCCGGTAACTCGTTGGGTCGAACGGGATGACCAGGCTTTCGTAGCCGCCCCAGGAATAGCCCATGCCGAAGAGCTTCAGTCCGTCGAGGAACGCGGCGAGGGCTTTTTCGCGCACGGGTTTCAAGACAACGCTGAACAGACTTGATGCCCCGGAAAAATCGCGCTGCCAAATGGCGTGGCCCGGATGGTTTGGCAGTGCCGGATGGATGACGCGCTCGACTTCAGGCCGGGCTTCGAGCCACTTTGCGACCCGGAGGCCGGACGTCATATGCCTCTGCAGGCGCACGTCG